>NZ_SAUN01000001.1:10097500-10453068 GCF_004011505.1 Nonomuraea polychroma | reverse complement strand
CTCCGCAAGCCCGGGGATGGGGTTTCCGTGCGGGCACACGGTGGGGTTGTCGAGCAACGTCACCAGCCGCGCCTCCACGGACTCCGACATGACGTGCTCCCAGCGGCACGCCTCTATGTGCACCTCTTCCCAGGGAAGCCCGATCACCTGGGTCAGCAGGCACTCCGCGAGCCGGTGCTTGCGCATCACCCGCGTGGCGAGCTGGCGGCCGAGCTCGGTCATCGACAGGTGCCGGTCGCCCTCGACGCGGACGAGTCCGTCACGCTCCATGCGCGCGACCGTCTGGCTCACCGTGGGGCCGCTCTGTTGCAGCCGCTCGGCGATGCGCGCGCGAAGGGGGACGATGCCCTCTTCCTCGAGCTCGTAAATCGTGCGGAGATACATCTCCGTCGTATCGATCAGGCCGTGTGCGGTCAAGACAGTCCTCCCAACTGAATGGTACGCCGGTCGTGGCGTTTGGGTGCCTCTGCACGCTGACCCACCCGACCTAGGACTGAGCCCGCCCGCCTCGGGCACAGGGCTCACAGGAACCCTATTGGGAGAACGACCGACGATGGATAAGGACGGCAACAACAGCGCGGCCGAGTTCCTTCCCGACCAGTTGGATCTCGAATCGCTGCGCCGCGCCGCCGCAGGCTGCCAGGGGTGCGGCCTGTACAGGAACGCCACGCAGACGGTTTTCGGTGAAGGACCTGGCCAGGCGACGTTCATGCTGGTGGGCGAGCAGCCCGGGGACCAGGAGGACCGTCAGGGCCATCCGTTCGTCGGTCCGGCGGGCCGCATTCTGGACAAAGGGCTGGCGGAAGCTGGTATTCCGCGTGACGACGTTTACGTCACCAACGCGGTCAAGCACTTTTCCTTCGTGCCGCGCGGGAAAAGGCGTATTCACCAGAAGCCGACGGCCGCCGAAGTCGCGGCCTGCCATCCATGGCTCGACGCGGAGCTGGCCGTGGTGGATCCCGCGGTGATCGTGGTGCTGGGTGCGACGGCCGCGCAGGCGCTGCTGGGGCGGACGTTCCGGGTCACGCAGCACAGGGGCGAGCCGATGCCGCTCGGGAACGCGCTCGCCGTGGCCACCATCCACCCGTCGGCCGTGTTGCGCGCGCCGGACAGGGACGCCGCCTACGCGGGCTTCCTCTCCGACCTCCAAGCAGCGGCCCGGGCAGCGTGACCGGCCCCCAGGCGTTCGTCTGGGCAGCGTGACAGGCCCCCAGGCGGTCGTCTGGGCAGCGTGACAGGCCCCCAGGCGGTCGCCCGCCCAGTGCTGAGCGCCGGCCGGCGGCCTATTCCGGGGCGGCCTCCCGGCCCTTGGCGGCCGTACCCGCCCGGTAGTTCCTGAAGGCGCCCACGGACAGGCCCACGACCAGCACCGCGGCCGCGCACGCCAGGCCGCCCCCCACCCACGCGCCGGTCAGCCCGAACACCGTCGCCGTCGCACCGGCCCGCACGTCGCCCAGGCGCGGCCCGCCCGCCACGACCACCATGAACGCGCCCTGCAGCCGTCCCCGCATCTCGTCGGGCGCGTACAGCTGCAGGATCGACTGCCGCCAGACCGACGACACCACGTCCGCCGCTCCCCCGACGGCCATGAACGCCACCACCAGCCACAACTCGTGCACCAGCCCGGCCGCGGCCACGGCCAGCCCCCAGACGGCGATGACGACGACCAGCGCCACGCCCTGCCGCGCGACCCGCCCCACCCAGCCGGAGAACAACGCGCCGATGACGGAGCCGCCGGCCATGGCCGAATACAGCAGGCCCAGCGCGGTTTCCGACCCGCCGAACGACTTGTCGACCAGCTCGGGGAACAACGCCCGCGGCAGCGCGAACACCATCGCGATGATGTCGACCACGAACGACATCAGCAGCACCGGGCTCCTGACGATGAAGCTGAGCCCCTCCAGGACCGCCCGTCCACCCGGACGGCTCACTTCGCCCTTCGGAGGCAGTGAGGGCAGTCTGAGAGCCGCGTAGAGGCTTCCGGCGAAGAGGAGGGCGTCCACCGCGTACGCCGCGGCGAACCCGCCGGTGGCCACCAGCACGCCCCCGACCATCGGGCCGATCACCGCGCCGATGCTGTAGACCAGCGAGTTGAGCGCGTTCGCGGCGGGCACGAGCTCGGGCTCAAGGATCCTCGGGATGATCGCGCCCCTGGTCGGCCCGGTGATGGCGAAGCCGGTGGCGTTCAGCGCGACCGCGGCGAAGATCAGATAAACGTTCCCCGTCCCGAGCAGCGCCTGCACCAGGATGAACAGGGTGGCCGCCCAGGCCACGGCCGAGCCGATGAGCAGCACCTTGCGCCGGTCCATGGCGTCGGCGACCGCCCCGCCCCACAGGCCGAACACCACCAGCGGCACCAGGTTGGCCATGCTGAGCAGCCCCACCCAGAACGAGGAGTGCGTCAGCTCCCAGACCTGCTGGCCGACCGCCACGACGGTGACCCCGACCCCGACGTGCGAGACGGCCTGGCCGAGCCAGATCCGCCGGTACGCGGGCACGCCCAGCGGACGAGTGTCCACCAGATGACGTTTGACCAGCTCCCCGAATGCCACTCGATTCACATTAGGGCGCGAGTCTCTCCAGGACCCATCCGGGGCGCGTGCGCCGGTAGCGGAGACGGTCGTGCATACGATCGAGCTGTCCCTGCCAGAACTCCATCTCGATCGGAGTCACACGGAAGCCGCCCCAGAAGTCGGGCACCGGCGGGTCGTCCGGCCAGCGGTCGGCCAGCTCGCGGTAGCGGGCGTCCAGTTCCTCCCTCGACCGCACGACCGCCGACTGGCGCGAGGCCCACGCGCCGATGCGCGAACCGTACGGGCGGGATCTGAAATATTCGGCCGACTCCTCGTGGGAGATCTTGGCGACGGTGCCCTCGATGCGGACCTGGCGTCGGATGGGGTGCCAAGGGAACAACAGTGAGGCCCGGGGATTCTCGGCCAGGTCGCGGCCCTTGCGCGACTCGTAGTTGGTGTAGAAGACGAATCCGCGTTCGTCGTAGCCCTTCAGCAGGACCGTCCTGGCGCTGGGGCGGCCGCCTGCGGAGGCGGTGGCCAGGATCATGGCGTTGGGTTCCGGCAGGCCGGCGTCGACCGCGTCCTGGAACCAGACGGTGAATTGTGCGATGGGGTCGGACGCGAGGTCTGATTCGAACAGCGGCTCGCCCTCGTACGTACGGCGAAGCCCCGCCAGCACGGGCGGGCGCGGGGTGGCATCCACGAAACGGTATTCTTGCGCGCCCCGCCTGGAAGATCCCATGCACCCGCTGAGTCATGGCGATCTCATGCCGACTTCCGAGACCCGCTGAGTCATGGTGACCTCACGCCGGCTGCTGACAACCCTCCTACCAGGGGGTTTGGCGTTACGGCGGGTCCCGAGACCGAGCATGACCTGGGAGGGGGTTAAATTGACCCGCCGGTATCTCGACATCAAGGCTTTGCGTTGCCGAAACATGGCAAGAAAGGGAGGCGGCCGAGCATGTCCGACTTCAAACCCGGGCTCGAAGGCGTAGTAGCTTTCGAGACCGAGATCGCGGAACCGGACAAAGAAGGGGGCGCCCTTCGATACCGGGGCGTCGACATCGAGGAGCTGGTCGGCCGTGTCCCGTTCGGGGCCGTGTGGGGCCTGCTGGTAGACAACACGTTCCAGCCGGGTCTGCCCCCGGCGGAGCCGTACCCCATTCCTGTCCACTCAGGTGACATCCGCGTAGACGTGCAGAGCGCGCTGGCCATGCTGGCTCCTGCCTATGGCTTCAAGCCGCTGCTCGACATCAGTGACGAGGAGGCCCGCGACCAGTTGGCGCGTGCTTCCGTGATGGCGCTGTCGTTCGTGGCGCAGTCCGCCCGCGGGCTCGGCCTGCCGATGGTGCCGCAGAGCCGGGTCGACGAGGCGAAGACCATCGTCGAGCGGTTCATGATCCGCTGGCGCGGTGAGCCCGATCCCAAGCACGTCAAGGCCATCGACGCCTACTGGACCTCGGCAGCCGAGCACGGCATGAACGCATCCACGTTCACCGCCCGCGTCATCGCCTCCACCGGCGCCGACGTGGCCGCCGCGCTCTCCGGCGCCGTCGGCGCCATGTCCGGTCCGCTGCACGGTGGCGCCCCGGCCCGGGTGCTGCACATGATCGAGGGCGTCGAGCAGCTCGGCGACGCCAAGAAGTACGTCCAGAGCGAGCTCGACAAGGGCAACAGGCTCATGGGCTTCGGCCACCGCGTGTACCGGGCCGAGGACCCGCGCGCCCGCGTGCTGCGCCGTACCGCCAAGGAGCTCGACGCCCCGCGTTACGAGGTCGCGGCGGCGCTGGAGCAGGCCGCGCTGGAGGAACTGCACGCGCGCAAGCCCGACCGGGTGCTGGCCACCAACGTGGAGTACTGGGCGGCCGTGGTGCTGGACTTCGCCGAGGTTCCGTCCCACATGTTCACCTCGATGTTCACCTGCGCCCGCACGGCCGGCTGGGCCGCGCACATCCTGGAGCAGAAGCGCACGGGCAGGCTGGTCCGCCCCAGCGCGAACTACGTGGGCCCCGCCTCACGTCCGCTCAACGACGTGCCCGGCGCCGACCAGGTGGTCGGGAAGTACTGATCGATCTGTTCACGGCTACCGCGCGGCTCGCACCCGCGCGGTAGCCGTTTTTTCATGCGATGATCCCCAAGTCAGGCTTAAGCAGGCACGGATTCTGCCTGCCGCTGACCTGGGATTATTTGTGAAAGTTTCACGAATCTCAGAATCCGGGACCCCGTGCGAGCCACCCCGCGCCGGTCAGTACGCTGGGGCACGTGGCTGACATTGTGATTCCCGCTGACATCAAGCCCGCCGACGGTCGATTCGGCTGCGGGCCCTCGAAGGTGCGCACCGAGCAACTGGCCGCGCTCGCCGCCTCCGGCGCGAGCCTCATGGGCACTTCCCACCGCCAGAAGCCGGTCAAGAACCTGGTCGGCCGCGTACGCTCCGGACTCGCCGACCTGTTCTCGCTGCCCGAGGGCTACCAGGTCGTGCTGGGCAACGGCGGCACCACGGCGTTCTGGGACATCGCCGCCTTCGGGCTCGTCCGCGAGAAGTCGCAGCACCTGTCGTTCGGCGAGTTCTCCTCGAAGTTCGCCGCGGTCACCAAGAAGGCCCCCTGGCTGGCCGAGCCCAGCGTGATCAAGTCGGAGGTCGGCACCTACCCGACCGCGGTGGCCGAAGAGGGCGTGGACGTCTACGCGCTCACCCACAACGAGACCTCGACCGGCGTCGCCATGCCGATCAAGCGGGTCGGTTCCGATGACTCGCTGGTGCTCGTGGACGCCACCTCCGGCGCCGGCGGCCTGCCCGTCGACATCACCGAGAGCGACGTCTACTACTTCGCGCCGCAGAAGAGCTTCGCCTCCGACGGCGGCCTCTGGATCGCGATCATGTCGCCGCGCGCCCTGGCCAGGGTCGAGGAGATCGCCGCGACCGGCCGTTACGTGCCGGAGTTCTTCAGCCTGCCGGTCGCGATCGACAACTCCGCGAAGGACCAGACCTACAACACCCCGGCCGTGGCCACGCTGTTCCTGCTGGCCGACCAGCTCGACTGGATGAACGGCAACGGCGGCCTGGCCTGGACCACCGCCCGCACGGCCGACTCCGCCACGCGCCTCTACACGTGGGCCGAGAAGACGGCCTACACCACGCCGTTCGCCGCTCCCGAGTTCCGCTCGCAGGTGGTCGGCACGATCGACTTCAGCGACGACGTGGACGCCGCGGCCGTGGCCAAGGTGCTGCGCGCCAACGGGATCGTCGACACCGAGCCCTACCGCAAGCTGGGCCGCAACCAGCTGCGCATCGCGATGTTCCCGGCCATCGACTCGGCCGACATCGAGGCGCTGACGGTCTGCGTCGACTACGTGGTCGAGCGCATCTAGCGGCTCACTCGACGTCCTGCCCGGATCTCGCCGGCACCGGCATTCCGCCGGTGCCGGCCGCGAGCGCTGCCGGCCGTGCTCGTCCGGACCTTCCCGCTTGAGCAGTAGGAATCATTCTTGCCCGAAATCCCCCCATTCGGCCAGGGAACCGTGCGCCCCAAGAGCCTCGGCTACCTGATGTTCGCCAGCCGCTGGCTTCAGGTGCCGCTCTATCTGGGCCTGATCGTGGCGCAGGCGGTGTACGTCTGGCAGTTCGTGCTGGAGCTCTGGCACCTGATCGAGACGGTGTTCCTGCACACCGGCCCGCTTCCGGCGGGCTCACCCTCGCCCGAGGTCGTGGTGATGCTCACGGTCCTGGCGCTCATCGACGTGGTGATGATCTCCAATCTGCTGATCATGGTGATCATCGGCGGTTATGAGACCTTCGTCTCCCGCATCGACCTCAACGACCATCCCGACGAGCCGGAGTGGCTCTCTCACGTCAACGCCAACGTGTTGAAGGTCAAGCTGGCCACGGCCATCATCGGCATCTCATCGGTGCACCTGCTGCAGACCTTCATCAGGGCGCAGTCGACACCGAACGACAAGATCATGTGGCAGACGATCATGCACCTGGCATTCGTGGCCTCCGCCGTGGGCCTGGCCTTCATCGACCGCCTGCTGTCGACGTCCCCCGCCGAGCACACGCGGTCACATCTTCAGTAGGCCGGGATATCGCTCTTCTTACGACGTAGGAGCCAACCGGCGACCACGCCGCCGATGAGGCCGAACAGGTGTCCCTGCCAGGAGATGCCCGGCTGGTTGGGCAGCAGCCCCGCCAGGATGCCGTAGTACGCGATGCCCACGCCCACGGCGATGACGATGTCGAGCAGCCGCCGATCGAACACGCCCCTGGCCATGATGTAGCCGAAGTAGCCGAACACCAGCCCGCTCGCCCCGACCGTGTAGACGGCGGGGCTCGTCAGCCAGGTGCCCAGCCCGCCGATCAGGATGATGATCAGGCTGGCCCACAGGAACTTGCGCACGTCGCGCAGCCCGGCGAGGAAGCCGAGCACCAGCAGCGGCAATGAGTTGGCCATGAGGTGGCCGAAGCCGCCGTGCAGGAAGGGCGCGAAGAGGATGCCGACCAGCCCTTCGGGGTCCCAGCCGAGGATGCCGAACTGGTCGAGCGTGCCGTTGAGCACGAAGTCGACGCCCTCGACGACCCACATCACGACGAGCATGGCGACCACGATGATGAGCGCGCTGAGCGCGCCGGAGAGAAGGGCTCCGGCACTGCGCTTGGCCGGCTCGAACCTGGGACCCGAATAGTCGCTGCGCTCGCTCATGCGCTCTCCCGTAGCTCGTCTTCTCTCTTTACCGTACGCAGGAAGCGCTATGAACGCGCTAAAGGATTCCCCCTCCCGGTTCCCGGGAGGGGGACGCCTATGCGTGGGACGCCTATTCGCCCTTCCACTGGGGCGCGCGCTTCTCGGCGAAGGCCGCGGCGCCCTCTATGGCGTCTTTGGAGCCGAACACCGGATTGATGATCGCGCCTTGCTTCGCGAACATCTCCTCCAGCGACCAGTCCTGCGACTCGATGATCACCTTCTTGGTGGCGGCGAGCGCCAGCGGGGCGTTGGCGGCGATCTTGCGGGCCAGCTCCAGGGCGCCCTCCAGGGCCGCGCCCGGCTCGGTGATCCGGTTGACCAGGCCGAGCTCGTACAGGCGGGAGGCCGGGTAGTGGTCACCGGTCAGCGCGATCTCCATGGCCACGTGGTACGGGATCCGCCGCGGCAGCCGCATGATGCCGCCCGCCCCGGCCACCAGCCCACGCTTGGGCTCGGGCAGCCCGAACGTGGCCGCCGACGACGCCACGATGACGTCGCAGGCCAGCGCGAGCTCGAACCCGCCGGCGAGCGCGTACCCTTCGACGGCGGCCACGAGCGGCTTCTTCGGCGGGGCCTCGGTCAGCCCGCCGAATCCGCGCCCTTCCACCACCGGGAAGTCACCGGTCAGGAACCCCTTCAGGTCCATCCCCGCCGAGAAGGTGCCCTCGGCGCCGGTCAGGACATATGCCGAAATGTCAGGACGTGCATCGAGCTCATCCAGCGCGCCCGCGATCCCGCGCGCCACGGCCCCATTGACGGCGTTGCGCGCCTTGGGCCGGTTGATGGTAATGATCGCGACATTGCCGGACTCCTCGACGAGCACTTCGTCAGACACGAGACCTCACTTGGGCTGGAAGCGGATGCCGCCGTCGAAGCGGATGACCTCGGCGTTCATGTAGTCGTTCTCGATCAGCATGCGCACCAGGTGGGCGAACTCGTCGGCCCGGCCCATGCGCTTGGGGAAGACCACCGGCGCGACCAGCTTGGACTTGAACTCCTCGGCGTTGGGCGAGAAGCCGTAGATCGGGGTGTCGATGATGCCGGGGCAGATCGTGTTCACGCGCACGCCGATGGCCGACAGGTCACGGGCCGCGGGCACCGTCATGCCCACGATGCCGCCCTTGGAGGCCGAGTACGCCAGCTGACCCGTCTGCCCCTCCAGGGCCGCCACCGAGGCCGTGTTGATCACCACGCCGCGCTGCCCGTCGGCGTCGGCCGGCTCCGTCTTCGCGATCGCGGCCGCCCCGATGCGCATGAGGTTGAACGTGCCGATCAGGTTGACCTCGATGACCTTGCGGTAGGTGGCCGGATTGTGCGGCTGACCGTCGCGGTTGACGGTGCGCTCCGCCCAGCCGATGCCGGCGCTGTTGACCACCACGCGCAACGGCTTACCAGTGGCCACGGCGGCGTCCACGGCCGCCTGCACCTGCTCGTCGTCGGACACGTCCGTCTTGGCGAAGACACCGCCGATCTCGTCGGCGACGCTCTTGCCGCGTTCCTCGTTGAGGTCGGCGACGACCACGGTGGCGCCGGCGCGAGCCAGCTCGCGCGCGGTGGCCTCACCCAGGCCGCTGGCGCCGCCGGAAATGATTGCTGCAGATCCGTTCACGTCCATAGACCGGACCCTAACCCGGCGACCGAATGAAGTTCTACTCGGGGGTCGTCAAATCTCGCCCACGGCGCTGTCGACGTCGGAATACACCTTGATCCGCCGGTCCAGCCCCGTGGTGCGGAGAATGCGTGCCACGGGCGCCTGCGGCGCCGCCAGCGACACGCCGCCGCCTTCGCCCGTCGCCAGCCGCCAGGCCTCGATCAGCACCGACAGCCCGCTGGAATCCATGAACGACAGCTGCTGCAGGTCGAGCACGAGCCTGGCACCGTCCTGCTTGATGGCATCGCGTACCTCGTCACGGAGGAACGGCGCGGTGAACAGGTCGAGCTCTCCCTCAACGGCCACCACCACGGCGTCTCCCAGGGCGTGTCGCGCAAGCCGCAGCTTCATTTGGCCCCTCCTCGATGAGCCACTGTACTTCGACATCCCCGGAAACCGGACATGCAAGACTCCGAAGATTGATGCCGAACGTCCTCACACCGCCGGGATGGCGAAGCCGTACGGGAGTTCCAGGCGGTGCTTGGCCAGGAGTTCGGTGTCCGCCAGCAGCTCACGCGTGGGCCCGTCGGCGGCGATCACGCCGTCGGAGAGGACGAGCGAGCGCTCGCACAACTCCAGCGCGTACGGCAGGTCGTGCGTGACCATGAGCACCGTCACGTCCAGGGAACGCAGGATCTCGGCCAGCTCCCTGCGGGCGGCCGGGTCCAGGTTGGACGAGGGCTCGTCGAGCACCAGGATCTCCGGCTCCATAGCGAGCACGGTCGCGACCGCCACCCGGCGCCGCTGGCCGAACGACAGGTGGTGCGGCGGCCGGTCGATGGCCTCCAGCATGCCCACCCGCTCCAGCGCGCCCTTGACCACCCGATCCAGGTCCTCGCCGCGCACGCCCGCGTTGGCCGGGCCGAAGGCCACGTCGTCCCGGACCGTGGGCATGAAGAGCTGGTCGTCGGGGTCCTGGAAGACCAGGCCGACGCGCTGCCTGACCTCTTTGAGCGTGTCCTTGCGCACCGGGGTGCCGGCCACGGTGACAGTGCCGTGCCCCGGGGTGAGTATCCCGTTGAGGTGCATGACGAGCGTGGTCTTGCCGGCGCCGTTGGGGCCGAGCAGGGCCACCCGCTCGCCGCGGCTGATCGACAGGTCCACGCCGAACAACGCCTGCGTGCCGTCGGGGTAGGCGTAGGCGAGCTGCCTGACGTCGAGAGAGTTCACAGACCGAGTCCCAACACTGCGAGTGCCGCGGCGGGCAGAGCGAGAGCGGTGCCCCATTGGGGGGCGGATGCCGACATGTCATGAATTATCGGCATAGCACCGGAGTATCCGCGGCTCAACATCGCCAGATGCACCCGCTCGCCCCGCTCGTACGAACGGATGAACAACGCCCCTGCGGACCGCGCGATCACCGGGATGTGCCGGAAATTCCGGGCTTCGAACCCACGAGACTCCCGCGCCACCCGCATCCGCCGCATCTCATCCATGATCACGTCCATGTATCTCAGCATGAACATGGCGATCTGCACGAGCAGGCTCGGCAGGCGCAGCCGCTGTGCCCCGATGAGGATGACCCTCGGCTCCGTGGTGGCCGCCAGCAGGATCGAGGCGGCCACCCCCAGCGTGGCCTTGGCCAGGATGTTCCAGGCCGCCCAGAGACCAGGCACGCTCAGCGAGAGCCCCAGCACCGTGATCCGCTCCCCCAGCCCTATGACCGGGATGAGGAACGCGAACAGCACGAAGGGCACCTCGATCACCATCCGCCGCACGATGTAGGCGGCCGGCACCCGAGCCACCGCCGCGACGACGCCGAGCAACACCGCATAGGCCGCGAACGCCCAGAACCGCTCGCGCGGCGTGGCCACCACGACGACGGCGAACGCGAAGACCGCGAGCAGCTTGCACTGCGGCGGCAGCCGGTGCACGACCGAGCCGCCCGGCAGGTAGAGCTGATGGTGATGCCCGGCGCCCACGTCTCACACCTTGATCTTTTTTTCGGTGATCTCGTCTCGACTCCTGGCGGCGTAGGCCACGGCCCCGGCGATGAGCAGCACGAGCCCCACGCCGATGATCCCGGCCACGCCCACGGGGATCCCGCCCACCTCACCGTAGTCGGCCAGCGCCCACCCGCCGAGCCCGTGGTCGGTGGCCCGGTCGAGGAAGCCCTGGTTCTCGGCCACCGCCTCCAGCCCGTCGGGGTCGGATGAGGCGAAGAACGACACGGCGCCGGCCAGCACCAGCGTCACCAGACCCCCGCCGGCCAGGAACATCCAGCCGGCACCGCGGGCGGGAACAGGCTCATTCTCACCCACGGTCGTGGTCGTCCCCTCGGCGCCGCGCAGGACGAGCGGCTTGGCCAGGCCGCGGGCGCCGTACACGAGGTCGGGTCGCACGGCGATCACCGCGCCGACGGTCAGCGCCGTGATCACGCCCTCGCCGATGCCGATCAGCAGGTGCACGCCGCCCATCGCGGCGGCCACCGCCCCCACCTCGATCGGCGCCGTCCCGCCGATCCAGAACAGCAGCGTGAACACCAGCGCGGAGGCCGGCACGGAGACCAGCGCGGCCAGGAACGCCGCCAGCGTGACCCCGCCCGTGCCCCTGGCCAGCCCGGTGACCAGCCGGAAGACCGCCCAGCCGACGAGCACGGTGACGAGGCCCATGATCGTGATGTTGACGCCCAGCGCGGTCAGCCCGCCGTCGGCGAAGAACACCGCCTGCACCAGAAGGACCACTGCCATGCAGAGCACGCCGGTATAGGGCCCGACGAGTATCGCCGCCAGCGCGCCGCCCAGAAGGTGCCCGCTGGTGCCCGCGGCGACGGGGAAGTTGAGCATCTGCACGGCGAAGATGAAGGCCGCGACGAGCCCGGCCATGGGCGCGGTGCGGTCGTCGAGCTCACGCCGCGCCCCGCGGAGGCACACCGCGACTCCGGCGGCCGCCACCGCCCCGGCGGAGACGGAGGTAACTGCGTTGAAGAAGCCATCGGGTACGTGCACGACCATGCCTCCCAAGAGGACGAACAAGCGCTCCTACTTTAAAGCATGGTCTTGCACCTGCATATATGTGGCAATTAGCGCCAAATCTTCCTGACGATCGTCCCGGGCGTCAGCCGCCGTACCACCGTGCTCAGCCGCCCCTTCCCCGAGGTCGCGTACGGCCGGACGGTCCGCAGCAGGGCGGCGAACCACCATCGGCGCGGCGGCGCGACCGCCTCGGCGTCGGCCTCGATCCTGAACCGCGCGGGCGGCCCGCCGAGGTCGAGCTCCAGATAGGCGTCCCAGGTGCCGGGCGTGAGCTTGCCCACCGCCGGCCTGGCCGTGAACCCGCCGCTGGGCAGCGCCGTCACCGGCTCGGTCCGCTCGCGACCCGTCTGCCGCTCGCGCCAGACGATCCGCCTGATCTGCGCGGCCGCCGGAGTGGTGCCCGCGACGGTGACCTCACCGTCGACCACCAGCCGGTTCCCGAGCCCCCACCTGGCCCTGATGAGCCTGGCCGTGCCGGGCACCCCGACCACGTGCCCGCCGACGTCGATGCTCAGATTGCCGTTGTCCTTGGTGAAGTACGGCAGGATCACCCTGTCGCCGAACAGCCGGGGCGGCGGGCAGGTGATGCCGCTCTCGCGCTCGGCGCCGAGCCTGCCGAAACGCACGACGCCCTCGAGCTCGACCGCCACCCGCAGATCCCAGACGCCGGAATCGAGCGTGCTCGTCTCGACGCGGGCGGTGAACTCGCCGCCCTTGCGCTGCGCGGGCACGAACAGCTCGGTGTGCGGGGTGTGCCGGGAGCGCAGCACCACGGCCACGCCGTCGTCCCTGCCGATGCCGTCGAGCCGGGCCGCGCCCGTCACCAGGAGGCGGGCGCCGTCCCAGCGCAGCCCGGTCAGCCTGCGCCGCACGGTGGCGCTCTCGATGCGGGCCAGGCGCACCAGCCGGTCGATGTCGTCCAGCGCGCCGGCTCGCTGCCGGTCGATGGCGCCCAGCCGCTCGTGCACGCCGGGCGTGTACCACTCGTCGCAGAGGGCGGCGACCTCCCGCGCGATGTCCTTGCGCCGGATGTCGTCGCTCTCCAGGAACACCGTCCCGAGCTGGGCGAACACGTCCAGCCTGAAGTGCCTGCGCAGCAGGTGGTCGCGCAGCGGGCCCGGCTCGACGTGCCCGGCCATGACCCGGATCGGCTCTCTGATCATGGTCAGCCACGCGATCGGATCCCTGCTGCCGGGCTGCTGCATGACGCTGCTGCCGTCCGGCCTGGACACGAGGTGGTAGCAGTCGTAGTCGGCGACGACGGAGATCACGCCGGCGTGGCAGTAGGCGTGGACCGTGAAGAGGATGTCCTCGCCGACGGGCATGCCCTCGCCGAACCTGATGCGGTGGCGTTCGAGCAGGTCCCTCCTGAACAGCTTGAAGCAGCACAGGCTGTTGTAGACGGCGCTGTCGCCGAGCTCCGCCCGGTCGGCGCTGTGCTGGAACATCGACACCGGCGCCCGCCTGCCGTGCCCCACGATCTTGCCGAGGACGATGTCGGAGCCGTTCCTGTCGGCCATGGCGACCATGCGTTCCAGCGCCTCGGGGCCGAGGTAGTCGTCGGCGTCACAGAAGAACACGTACCGCCCGGTGGCGTGCCCGAGGCCGACGTTGCGCGGGTGGCCGGCGCCGCCGCTGCGCTCGATGTGCACCACCCGGATGCTGTCCTTGTGGTAGGAGGCATAGAGGTCCAGCAGCTCGGCACTGCCGTCCGTGGAGCCGTCGTCGACGACGACGATCTCCTTCTTGATCCGCTGCACGAGCACGGACGTGAGGCATCTGTCGAGGTATTCCCGGCAGTTGTGTGCGGGGATGACGACGCTGACGTCGACCTCGTCCTGGTTGCCTGTCGCCGGCATCGCCACCACTCCCGGGCTACGGTCTGCTGTCGCTCCGTTTCAGTATGTGACGAACGCGGGGGGTCGTGGGGGCCGATCGCAGGTCTTCATCCCCCGGCTTTTGCGGACACCGGATATTCACGGCATTCCTCGAATAAGCCCCGGCAAGGTCGTCAATTACCACATTCAGCCGCGACCGAACGGGCTTCAGGAAAGAGGATTTCCCACCGGGGAGGAGAAACCTCACCAGCGGGTGCATGGAGGTCTTCCGCCGATGGCCCGAGTGATCCGCACGCGGAGGTTGCGCGTCTACAGTTAGGCATCCTTGACCGGGAGGTGGCGGGAATGGGATCGGATCTCCGCAGGAGAACGGCCGGATCGGCGGTGCACACTGCCGAGTTCATCGTCTCTTCGGCTCGGCTGGCGGAGCTGCACGAATGCTCTGTCTTGCTGCGCCGTACGAGGATGCGGGCCGAAGAGATCGTTGACGAGGCCCGCGCGTTGCTGGCCGGGGCGGAGCGCCTCGGCGACGCCGATCGCATCCTGAGCCTGCGCGTGCAGGTGGAGCAGGCACGACAGGCGTACTCCAAAGTGCTGACCGCGTACGTGACGATCTGCCGAAGGATCACTGAGGAACGGCAGGCCATCTTGCAGGCACAGATGGAGCGGGATCGGCGCGCAGGATTGTCAGGCGTCGCCTGACGGCCTACTGTCAGGCCATGCCTGACTGGAAGGACAAGATCCGCTGCTCTTTCTGTCACAAGAAGAGTTCGGAGGTGGAAAAGCTCATTGCCGGTCCTGGTGTGCACATTTGCGACCAGTGCATCCAACTCTGCAATGACATCCTGGAAGAGGAACGACTCGTCACCTCCACCGAGCCCCGCCTCCCCATGTGGGAGACGATGACCGAAGAGCAAATACTCGAACATCTACCGAAAATCGCGGCCGTGCAGGCCCAGGTCGACGACAATCTGCGCGACTGGGTGGCGCACCTACGCGGCAGAGACGTCAGCTGGGAGCGCATCGGCGCGGCACTCGGCATGACACGCCAATCGGCATGGGAGCGCTTCAGAAGCGAGACGTAGGGTGTAAACCGGTGTGACTTGTGGGGCGTCATTCAGTCAGGGAGGCCCATTATGCGCGTCCTTGACGGCCTCGCGGCGCCGGACCTGGACCAGCTCCAGCTGGAGCTGGTCCTCATCCTCGCGCTGCACGAAGAGGCAGAACGGCTGGCCGCCGAATGAACGGGCTCCAGCTCCCCGGTCCGCACCGGGGAGCTGGAGCAGGGGGCCGGTCAGTCGGTCTTGCTCCTGGCGCGGAAGGCGGCCGTCTTGACGCGGTTCTGGCAGGCGGTGGAGCAGAACCTGCGGGTGCCGTTGCGTGACACGTCCACGTAGACCCGGTCACAGTGAGGCGCCGTGCAGACCCCGAGGCGGTCACTGAACTCGCTGCCCAGCACGATCGCCAGCCCGGTCGCGCAACTCGCCGCCCAGTCGCCGGCCATGGTGCCGCCACGGCCGTGGAAGTGCAGGTGCCACGGCTCGCCGTCGTGCTTCTCGAGCATCGGCCTGGCGCGGGTCTCCTCCAGGAGCTCGTTGACCCGCGTGGCCGCGGTGTCGATGTCCGCCGCGGCGACGGCGACGAAGACCGTCCGCAGGCGGGCGGCGACCTCGGTGAGCTCCGCGCCCTCCGCCGCGGTGACCTCCCGGTAGGCCGGGTAGACGCTGCGCAGGCCCTCAGTGGCGGCGGCGCCGGCGTCGGCGGGCGCAGGGAAGGTCCGTCCACGCTGCTCGCCTGGGGTCAGCGCGTTCACCAGGGCGACCGTGACCCTGACCACCACATCCGTGTGACTGTTGTAATCCAATTGACCGGTTACACCTTCGTGTTCTACGTTGTGACTGCCGAAAGTTTAAACGACGGTCACAAGGAGACGTTCGTGCTCACACACGATGCCGCACTCGACTGGATCGCGCGCTGGGACCGCCAGCAGGAGGGCTACCTTCCCGACCGCGAGGAGCGGTTCACCGCGTTGATCGACGCCGTGGAGGCGCTGGAACGGCCCGATCCGCTGGTCATCGACCTGGGGTGCGGACCGGGGTCGTTGTCCGCGCGGCTGCTCGACCGGCTGCCCAAGGCCACGGTCGTGTCGGTGGACGCCGATCCGCTGCTGCTCGGGCTCGGGCGGGCAGCGTATCCGCAGCTCACGTTCGTACCCGCAGATCTGCGTACGAGCGGGTGGACGGGGCTGCTCGGCCTGGACCGGCCCGCCGACGCCGCGGTCAGCACGACCGCGCTGCACTGGATCTCCGGGCCCGACCTGCGCCGCGTCTACGGGGAACTGGCCGATGTGCTGCGGCCGGGCGGGCTGCTGCTCAACGGCGACCACATGGACACCGACGACACCACGCCCGTCCTGGCGCGGCTGGAGCGTGCCGTGCACGAGCGCCAGAGCGAGCGGGCGTTCGGCGCGGACCGGCCGGAGGACTGGCGGGCCTGGTGGGAGGCGATCATGGCGGATCCGGCGTTCGCCGAGCTCAATCAGGAGCGCACCACGGCCGGGGCCGCCCACCACGGCTCCGAGTCGCACCTGATGTCGCATCACGTCGAGGCGCTCCGGGATAGCGGCTTCACCGAGATCGGCACGCTCTGGCAACACGGGAACAACCGGCTGCTGTGCGCCGTGCGAGGCGACTGATCGGTCAGCGGGCGGGGAACAGCGCGATCCTGCTCACGTACCCCGGCGAGAAGCTGGGCGGCGATGACGGGGGCCCGGCCGATCGCCACGCTCCGGCGAGCATGCCGGTCACGTCGGCCGCCAGATCCGCAGGCGTGACGAAGCACGCCGACCTCGTCTCTTGACCGGCACGGCACAGGACCAGGTCGGGCGGCGCGGGCGCCTCCCTGCCACCGTCGCCCGCCTTACGGTGCAGCAAGACCGGGTAACCGGCGAGTTCCCAGCCGCGCGCCCGGAGATCGGGCGTGCGCCACGGGCTCAACAGCAGCGTGCTGCCCGAGGCGTCCACCTTGTTCTCGGTCATGCGCTCGACCTCGTTCACCACCTCGTACCACTCCTCGTCCGAGCCTGGCGGATACACGACGGCCGCCCACCACCGGTCCTCTCCTCGCGCCACGCATACCCGCCCAGACCTGCTGGAACGTTCCCCATGCAGCAGTGCGGAGGCCGCGGCCCACACCTGCGCGTACCACACGGTGTCGGCGGAGAACGCCGCCGACACCGTGGCTGCCGGCCCGTGCGCCGCGTACAGCGGAAGGTCGTGCGGCGGCGAGGGTAAACCGTGGACAGCGGCCCAGGCCGTGGTGTCGGCCATGACGGCCTGCGTGCGCGCGAGGGTGGCCGCCTCATGAACTTCGGGTGTGATCAGGTGTTCGCAACGCCGTCGAGGAGGGACCACAACACGGGAAGGTCACGCGCCTTCCCGCGTTCGTTCGCCGAAGCGCTGCCGAGCGACCGAGGAGCGATCACTGTGGAGGGCACGTTGCCGGCCAGTTCGGTCGCGACCAGCGACACGCTCCAGGATTCCGTCGCGGAGAAGCTAGCGTGCAGGCGGCCCGCCGGAATGAGGTACGGCTCGCCGCCCGGCATCCTGCGCAGCCGCCGATCCTCCTGGACCGTCACGCCGTCCCGCTCCATCCGAAGGCGGCTGCTCCCCCGGCCGTAGTCGCTGCTCACCGAATACGCCGCCAGCGGCGACCCCGGCTCGTCGAAAGCTGTGTAGCCGGCCTCGTCCAGCACGCCCAGCAGCACTCGGCTCCACAGGTGCCAGCCATGCGCGTGCACCTGCTGCAGATGCGTGCCGTTCATCCGCATCCGCTCCTCCTGCACTGCCTTGGGTGGCCACAGGTGCATGCGGATCTGCCAGCCCGGCGCGAAAGCCTGCGCCAGCCGTACCACCATGAATCCATAGGGATGCTCGTAGGCGAGCACCCGGTCGCGGTCCGCCCACTCCCGGACATCCTCGACGCGGCAGCCGGCCAGCCACGCGGCCGGGCTAGGCATAATCGTGCTCCCGGTTCAGGGTCCGCACTATTTCCCGGAGTTCCTCCCGCGACGGCCGACATATTTCCAGGGAGTCATAGAATTCCTCGAGAATGACAAAGTGCTGCTCGGCCAGTTTCCGGGGATCAGTAGGTATGGCCTTACTCAGCCGCGGCCTGACGACCCGGCAGGCCTTCCAGCTGATGTCGAAGTCGTCCAGATACGGCTTGAAGAACTGCGACTCCCTGCGGAAGAGCAACGCGTCCTCCCCTTTGTTCTGCCCGGTGACCAGGGCCACCTGGTCGGTGAGATCCAGGCTCATCACCCAAATCGAAGGGCTGAGCCCGAACTCGACCGTGACCCTGGGCGCGTCCTTGGTATGGAGGGCGGCACGCAGCATCGACGCGCACACCTCCAGCCGCGCCCGCGCGGCCGACCAGGTTCCCACGCGGGAGCGGATGTCGCTCATCGACTCGGCATAGGCCGCCAGCAGCTGCGGCTGGTCGGGATCGAGACACTGCACCCGCATCCTGATCGAGGCGCCTCGCTCCAAGGCGGATGCGACCAGGGCGGGGAGGGTCACCGAGGTGAAATAGTTGGCGCCGCGCGAACGGACCGACCACTCTCGCGCGTTGTCGCAGAGGTCCGCGATCACCCGGGCGATGTCACGACTGGAGACGGTCTCGTACGCGGGCGCGGCGTCCTGGGGGAAGAGATAGATGTACGCGGCGCCGACGATGATGGAGGTCAGTACGGCGGCGATGAGATTGTCGGTGATCCCGGAAAGACTCTGCAGGACCGTGCTGTCGGCCGTGGTGGTGCGTAAGGTGGTGAATCTCAGCAGAATGAGCACGGCGCCGGCCAGGCCGAGCGAAAGGAAATACCACCGGCGTATGAATGCGGAGCGGGAAAGATTCACTCGAGCCGTCCTCATCGAATGCGCAAGCGGCCGAACCGGTCCATGGTAAGACACCCCGTGGGGCCGGAGAAGTGGTGTTCGTATTTCCAGCTCAGACCCTCCGCGAGTCCCGCACCCGCGCGGCGGTCACCTCGTGACCGGAGATCCCCACCGAAGCCGGATCCCAGACCTGGGCTTCACCGGAGCCGAGATTGCGGCGAACCGGGTGGTGGTGACAAAGCACCGCACGCCGCTGAAGTATGCGCGCCTTCGGGCCCCATCACACCTTGTCGGGATTTGCGGGAGAGCTTGGCTTTGGTACTTATCTGGAGCACTTCGACCCTGCCCTCGTGCGCGCGCACACCATCCCCTGATGCACCTTTCTCCGCCGGGCCGGAACAGGGGTGCGAGTCGCGCCTGTGCGGCCCCTGCCCTCTTCCCAGCGGTTCGTGTGGGTGGTGGAGTGGACAGTGTGGGGAGAGGGCATCGCGCGGTGTCGCATGTCGTCGGCATCGTCGTGGAAGCGTGGGCGGACACTCGGGAGGAGTGCCTGGCAGAGGCGGTGCAGGCTCTGGTGGAGAACTTCGCCGACGTGGGCGACGCCGTCCCGGACGACAGCGTCGTGATCGTCTCGGCGGAGGAGACCGACGAGGCGCTGCTCATGGACGTGCTGGACGAGGCGATCTACCAGGTGGAGGCATGCCATCGGGTGGCGGTGGACGTGTCCGTCGACGAGCGCACCAAGGCCACCATGGGGCAGGTCGAGGTACGGCTGGCCACCGTGCCGGTCGGCGCCGTGGTGCGGGTGGGGCCGGTGCCCAAGGCGGTCGCCGTACAGCACCTGCGCTTCGGCAGGACCGACGGCGTGTGGCGGGCCCACGTGGACGTCGACGTCTAAGCGAACCTGATCTGTGAACTCTGGTGAAATGTAGGTTACGTCCCGCGCGTCCTATTCCTCCTGGCGCTCCCGTCCCACCAAGCTGGGGGCCGTTCCCCGCCCCCCGGGAGGATTTGCAATGCTCAGGCGTACACCCCTGTTCGGGAAGAAGACCCGGATCACCTTCACCCTGCCCGCGGACCAGCCCGCCGGCATCGTCAGCGTCGTCGGCGACTTCAACGACTGGTCACCCGGCCGCCACGAACTCCTGCTTCGCCGCAGCGGCCTGCGTACGGTGTCGGTGATCCTCCCGCCGGGGATTCATCGCTTCCGTTACCTGGCGACCGGCGGCATGTGGTTCGACGACGAGTCGGCCGACCACATCGACCGGGACGGCAGCCTGCTCCAGCTCTGAGCCGCGCCGTCCGGGCCTGTAGGTCACACCTGGGCGCCTTCGTCGAGGCGTATGAACGTGGCGCCCCCGGCGGCCGCGCGGGCGCCGAGCACGTGCCCGGCGCACATCCTCGTCTCCGTACCGGCCCGGTCGATCACCTTCCACGTCACCGGCTCCCGGCACGGTTGACCGGGCCGGTCGTAGGTCCAGGTGCGCCGGCACACCCGGCACGTGGAGACGCCGGCTCCGGAGGAGAGGGTGTTGCCGTGCTCGGGGCAGACGCGCCACGGCAAGCCGCACGGCTGGGACTGGAGCTTGGCCAGGTCCGCCGCTGCACGCTGCAGGTCCTCGGCGCCCCGGGACAGCCAGTCCGCGGCGAGCCTCGCCATCGCGAGGTGGTCGTGTTCCGGAGATCCGTTCGGAGCGCCGCCGCAGAGTGCCCGAACCTCGGCGGTGAGCGCCTCGGCGCGGCTCGCGAGGGCGCGCAGGTGCGCGGGAGTGACGGTCATGCAGGCTCCCATCTCGCAAAGGCCGACGTGGTCGCGGCCGGGGACTGGTTGCTGATGTGGACCCTACGTCGTGCACGGCGGCGGGAGGCGTTATGTCTCCCAGCCGTGATCGTCACGCGGCCGGCACCGCGTACCAAGTGGTGGCGCTCACCGTGGCGGGACCGCGCTCCCAGCTCAACGGGCCGGCAGGGCGCAGGACGTCCGCCGCCCACGCTTGGGCGTCGTCATCGGTCACAATCCGCGGCCGGGGAATCCGGCTGACCACGCCGACCAGGTGCCAGCCGCCGGGATGGCGGTAGAGAGCGTACTGCTCGACCAGCAGGCCGCTGGTGGTGTGCCAGCCACCGTCCGGATCGGCCTCATCGAAGGGCTCCCAGGGCCGCAGCCGGGCGGCGACCTGACGACCGGCCCAGGACTTGGCCTGGGGTGTGGTGCAGAGGCGCGGCATGCGGGCAAGCAGGATGCCCGCCACCAGGTGCCGCCGGTGCCGACGTAGCACGTAGACGGTGCCCGTCTCCGCGGGAGCCGCACGATCGGGGGCGTCGAGCTCCGGGTGGACGCGCCGCGAGACCACCGTTTCCAGCAGTCCGACGGAGGCCGTGTCGCCGAGGGCGTGGTGGAACGCCGCGGTGTCGCCGAGGTCCACGGCCAGGTCGGGCAGGGTGTCGGAGAGCGCAGGGGGATGATCGTCGTACTCACCGGCTAAGGTCACCTCACCGACGATAGATCCGCTCCGGCCGGATGATCCCATAATCCGGCCAAGTCACCCGCCCCTGGCGGTGCGGCTGCATCGCCGCCATGATCAGGGGATGGCAGACTTCGACATTCGTCCCGAGGGAGTCGACCCAGCCGGATATGACCGGCTGGCCCAACGGGTCGCGCGGGCTCGGGCAGGGGAAGAGACGCTGACGGGCCATCAGTTGCTGGCGGAGCTGGCGGCCTTGAGCAGCAACCTGGTCAAGGATGGATACGACGTGCACCAGGTCGTGGCGACGGCCGAGAGATGGGCACGGCTCCTGGACACGGTGCCCGCGCACTTCAAGGTGACGCTCCGGGGCTACCACCGCTCACAGGTGGACGCCTTACGAGCCCGCGTGGAGGCAGGTGAGATCACCGGCGCCGAGTTCCGTGAGACGTATTTCGACGTGGTCATCAGGGGTTATGACCGCCATCAAGTGCACGCTGCGATGGAACACTGGGCCGCAGCTCTCGACGAGAACGCGGGACCGGTCCACGGCTGACCCCCGCGTCCTCGTCGGCCCAGCCCGGATACCGATGGTCAGGAGAGAACAACTCCTTGATCGGCGATGGCGGAAAGACGGAACCCCTGTGCAGACGGGAGTCGACGAAGCGCTGCGCCGCCGACAACGCCCGTGCCAGATCCGCCGCGGCAAGCGCCCCGTCCGGGAGCGCCTGACCGGCACCCGGTAGGTGGGGCCCATGCCCTCGACCACGAAGCCGAGATAGCGGTCGTGCACGGTAACAGCAGTGATCCTTCGTGTTTCGAGCACTCGAGGAGACGACGTCCACGTACCACTCGTCGCGCCAGCCGAAGGGCTCGTAGATCACCTCCACGTCTTCCTCGACGAGCCAGGAGTACCCGCCTCCGGACAACTCAACGGATCCTCAACGGGTCCTCAACATCCCCTGCCGCAGAATCCGGTCATGCACGGTTCACTCCACCGGGAAGGGGACAAGAAATGACGCGGAAGCCGTTTCTCACACGCCTGGGCACCGTGGCTGCCACGATGGTCGTCCTCGGCGCCAGTCTGAGCGGCCAGGTCCAGCCGGCGGCAGCGGAGAGCGCGGCGGCTCCCACGTGCCGCGGCTGGGTCCACGGCAACTACGACGCCGGCTGGGACAGCATCGCCAAGGCCAGCTACCTGAAGGTCGGCCCCTACGCCGTCTGCGGCAACATCAAATACCTCCGGGAGAACACCAAGGTCTACTTCCACTGCCAGCGTCTCAACGGCTACGGCCACACCTGGGTCTACGTCCGGGTCGAGGGGACCAAGAAGGAGGGCTGGGTGTCGTTCGACAACCTGGAGCACTGGAGCGCGAACCTCATCGCACACTGCGACGGCTGAAGGCGACCTTCTGCGGTAGCCCGGCCTGGCTTGCGTACCGCGCACGTCATTTCCGGTTCCCTGGCTCGGCCTACCTATGCACGACCAGGCATGACTCGTTCTCCAGGGATGCCGGACGAGAGCCCTCAGGAGCCGCTCGTGGCGGCAGGGGCAGAGCCGATCAGCTTGAGCGGCTCGATCCTGCCCATGATCACAAGATAGTTGAACGCCCCCACCAGGGCGATCACCCCGATCACCAGCAGCGGTACGACGAACGATCCCGTGGCGTCCACCAGCGCGCCCACCACGATCGGCGTGATGATCCCGGCGAAGTTGGACGCGAAGTTCTGTACCCCGCCAAGAGATCCGACGTGCCTGGAACTGGGCGCGACATCGGCGGGGAGCGACCAGATGCCGGTGCCGGCGACGGTGAGGCTGCCGTACGAGATCGACAGGAGCGTCAGCGCCATCCACGCCTCCGGCACCACCGCGGCGAACATGATCACTGACCCGCCGACGAGCCCGCCGACGATGACCGTCTTGCGTACCCGGGTGACCGAAGCGCCCCTGCGGATGGCCCGATCGGCCAGGAGGCCTCCGGCCCAGCCGGACAGCACCGCGAACAGGCCAGGGATGGCCCCGAAGAAGCCCAGCTTCAGCAGGGAGAAGCCGCGCTCGGTCACCAGGTATGACGGGAAGAAGGTGATGAAGAAATAGATGACGCTGTTCAGGCAGAAGAAGCCGAACATCATGCTCAGGACCGTGCGGTAGCGGAACAGCGACCGCCACGGGATCCGCGCGGCCTCCTCGGCGTCGGTTTCCGCCGTGCGGGCGCCGCCGCCCTCGACGTACTCGATCTCGGCCGCGCTCGCACCGGGGTGCTGCCGCGGGTCCCGGTAGTACTTCCACCAGACGAGCGCCCAGACGACCCCGACCGCGCCGATGACGACGAAGACGGCGCGCCAGTGCAGCCACGCGATGAGACCGGTCACGACGGGGAGCGCGATGACCGCGCCGACCCTGGAGCCCGAGTCCCAGATGCTGGTGGCGAAGGCGCGCTCCCTGGTCGGGAACCAGGTCGCCACGACCTTGGCCGCGGTGCTGGGGGCCGGGCTCTCACCGATGCCGAGCAGGAAGCGGAGCGTGAGCAGGGACCAGAAGCCGCGGGCGAGCCCGGTCAGCGCCGTGAAGATCGACCACCACACGGCGGCGAGGAAGAAGGAGCGCCGCGGCCCGACCTTGTCCACGTACCAGCCGGCGACGAGCTGGCAGGCGTCGTAGGCCCAGAAGAACGCCGCGAACACCAGCCCCTGCTGCGTCGCGGTCAGGTGGAAGTCCTCCCCCATGAACGGCAGCGCGACGCTGAGACTCGCACGGTCGAGGTAATTGATCGACAGTCCGGCGAACGCCAGCCAGATGATCGTCCATCGGATCCTGGTCGTTCCCGTGCGTGATCTGACCGGTTGGGGATGCGCTTGCGTCATCGCGACGCCCTCCTTCGTGCGGGGGAGCAACCGCCGGAAGCCCTGACGAATGGCGTGACAAACCCCGGACGGCTTTCCGGAATCATCTGATGAATATCGTATTTCGTCAAGGTTTCGCCAGCATTCGCGCAGCAAATCGCCAATCGGTACGGTGATTGATCTGATGATTGACCTGTGATACGGCCGTGGCCCCTGGCGTTGGCTTTAAACTGGTCAGATGACTACCCGCGAGCCGCGCGCATCGCAATCCGACATCGTGGTCGAGGGCATCAAGCGCATGATCATCAATGGTGCGCTGTCGGCGGGATCCCGCCTTCCCGTGGAGAAGGACCTGGCCGCCCAGCTAGGCGTGTCACGCAGCTCGCTCCGCGAAGGGGTCCGCGCGCTGGTCATCACCGGAGTGCTGGAGACCCGGCAGGGCGACGGCACTTACGTGACCGCGCTCGACCCGGGGATACTGCTGAGCCCGATCGGTTTCCTGGTCGACCTGCACCGGCCGGAAAACGTCGCCGACCTGCAGTCCGTGCGGCGGGTGCTGGAGACCGAGGCCGTGGGGCGGGCCGCGCTGCGCATCACCGACGAGGAGCTCGACCGGGCCGAGCAGATCCTGACGTCCATGGAGCTGCTGCTCCAGACCGAGCCGATCGACCACGAGGCGATCATGAACGCCGACATCACGTTCCACCGCCTCATCGCCGCGGCGTCACACAACACGACCCTGGAGGCGCTGATCGAGGCGCTGGCCAGCCGTACGGTACGGGCCCGCCTGTGGCGGGCCATCAACGCCGACGGGGCCGAGTTCGACACCCACAAGGAGCATCAGGCCATCCTCCAGGCGCTCAGGACACGGGATCCCGATGCGGCCCGGCTGCGGATGGGGGTGCACCTGCTCGCCGTGGAGCAGTACCTGTCGGCGAATCAGGAGTCCGTGGCCCTGGCCCAGTAGTCGCCGTCGGGGAAGGAGAACGTCGCCAGCGTGGCGTCGTACATCTGCGCGCTGTAGCCGGGACGGGCCGGCAGCATGTAGGCGCCGTTCTTGACGACGCACGGGTCGACGAAGTGCTCGTGCAGGTGGTCGACGTATTCCGTCACCCTGCCCTCGAGCGAGCCCGACACGGCGACGTAGTCGAAGATCGACAGGTGCTGCACCAGCTCGCAGAGGCCGACGCCGCCCGCGTGCGGGCACACCGGCACGCCGAACTTCTTGGCCATCAGATAGACCGCGAGAATCTCGTTGACGCTGGCGAGCCTGGCGGAGTCGAGCTGGCAGAAGTCGATGGCCTCGGCCTGGAACATCTGCTTGAACAGGACCCGATTCATCCCGTGCTCGCCGGTGGCCACGCCGATGGGCGTGACGGCCTTGCGGATCGCGGCGTGGCCGAGGATGTCGTCGGGGCTGGTGGGCTCCTCGATCCACAGTGGCTCGAACTCCGCGAGCGCGCGTACCCACTCGATCGCCTGCGGCACGTCCCAGACCTGGTTGGCGTCGATCATCAGGCTGGCGTCGGCGCCGATGACCTCGCGGGCGATGCGCAACCGGCGGATGTCGTCGTCGAGGCTGGCGCCGACCTTCAGCTTCACGTGCTTGTATCCGGCCTCGACGGCTTCCTGACAGAGCCGCCGCAGCTTCTCGTCGGAGTATCCGAGCCAGCCCGCGCTGGTCGTGTAGCACGGGTAACCGGTCTCGGCCAGCTCGGCGACGCGGTCGGCGCGGGTCGGCTCCAGCTCCTTCAGCAGCGCTACCGCCTCGTCGCGGGTGAGCACGTCCGACAGGTACGACAGGTCGGCGACGTCGGCCAGCTCCTCCGAGGTCATGTCGGTCAGCAACCGCCACAGCGGCTTGCCGGCGACGCGGGCCGCCAGGTCCCACACGGCGTTCATGACGGCGGCCATGGCGAGGTGTTCGACGCCCTTCTCCGGCCCCAGCCACCGCAGTTGCGAGTCGGACTTGAGGTGGCGGTAGACGCCGCCCAGGTCCGTCACCACGTCCTCCACGGCCATGCCGACCAGTGGAAGGCCACGCTGCTTGGCGGCGAGCACGCAGATGTCGTTGCCCCTGCCGATCGTGAACGTGAAGCCGAAGCCGGACAGATCCGGGTCGTCGGTCCTGATCACGACGTAGGCGGCCGAGTAGTCGCCGTCCTTGTTCATCGCGTCGGAGCCGTCCAGGCTCAGCGATGTCGGGAAACGTACGTCGAAGGCGTCCACGCCGATGATCGCGGTCATTCACTCTCCAGCGGAGCTCGTACGGTACGTCACAATCTGTGACATCAGATCAACCGTCGCCAGAATACATCTGATGAATAACCACGCAAAGCCTCACAGCATCCGGCAAATCCGGAAAGAACCACATCTTTCATCTGATGTCTGTTGTGTATGCTGCTGCCGGAACACCAGAGCGATGGGAGCCCGAACGGTGCTAACCGCCAATTACCTGGGGAATCAGACGATCGGCATCCGCGAGGCGGATCCGTCGCCCCCGAAGGCCGGTCAGGTGCAGATCGAGGTCGCGTACACCGGAATCTGCGGCACGGACCTGCACATCCTCCACGGACACATGGACGCCAGGGTCAAGCCGCCCGCCATCATCGGCCACGAGATGAGCGGAGTCATCGCCGCCGTGGGCGACGGAGTCACCGGGTGGGCCGCCGGCGACCACGTCACTGTCATGCCGCTGGACTGGGACGGTTCCTGTCCCGCGTGCCGTGCGGGCAACCAGCACATCTGCCAGAACCTCACCTTCGTCGGCATCGACTCCCCCGGCGCGCTCCAGGGCCTGTGGAACGTCGACGCCGATCTCCTGGTCCCCCTGCCCAAGACCCTGCGCCTGGACCACGCGGCCCTGGTCGAGCCCGTGGCGGTCGCCGTCCACGACGTACGGCGAGCCGAGCTCGCGCCGGGCGACCGCGCGGTGGTCGTCGGCGGCGGCCCCATCGGCGTGCTCATCGCCGCGGTCGCCAGGCACGAGGGCGCGGACGTCGTGGTCGTCGAGATAGACCCGCGACGCAGACAGGCCGCCGCGGCCATGGGGTTCCGCGTGCTCGACCCCTCGGCCACCGACCAGGTCGCGTGGGTCGAGGAATGGACGCAGGGAGCCGGCGCGGACGTGGCATTCGAGGTGTCCGGCGCGGCGGCGGCGGTGCTGGGCGTGACGAACCTGGTGAAGGTACGGGGCACGGTCGTCGTGGTGGCCATCCATCCACAGCCGCGGCCGGTCGACCTGCAACGCGTCTTCTGGCGCGAGCTGCGCTTGCTGGGCGCGCGCGTCTACCAGCGCGCCGACTTCGAGCGCGCCGTCGAGTTGCTGGCCACGGGGGTGATCCCGGCCGGCGAGCTGATCACCGAGATCGTGCCGATCACCGGGACGGCGGACGCCTTCGCCGCCCTGGAGTCGGGGCGGGCCATGAAGATCCTCGTGAACGTCTCTGGGGGTACGGCATGAGCCACGAACTCTTCGACCTGACCGGGAGCACGGCCGTCGTGACGGGCGCCCGCCGCGGCATCGGCCTGGCCATCGCCGAGGCGCTGGCCAGGGCGGGCGCCGACATCATAGGCGTCAGCGCGGCCATGGAGCCGTCGGGCAGCGAGGTGGCGGGCCGCGTGGAAGCGGCGGGACGGACTTTCACGCCGCTTCAGGCCGACTTCTCCGACCGGGCGGCCGTCAGCGCGCTCGCCGCCCACCTCGAGGGGCTCGGTGTCGACATCCTGGTGAACAACGCGGGCACCATCGAGCGGGAGCCCGCCGCCCAGCACCCGATCGAGCTGTGGGACCGGGTCATCGAGACCAACCTCAACAGCCAGTTCGTGCTCAGCCAGGCCGTCGGCCGGTCGATGATCGAGCGAGGCCACGGCAAGATCATCTTCATCGCATCGCTGCTGAGCTTCCAGGGCGGCATCAACGTGCCCGGCTACACCGCTTCCAAGTCGGCGCTGGCGGGGCTGACGAAGGCGCTGGCCAACGAGTGGATGCCGAAGGGCGTCAACGTCAACGCCATCGCCCCCGGCTACATCGCCACGGACAACACGCAGGCGCTCCGGGACGACCCCGAGCGCAGCAGGTCCCTTCTGGAGCGCATCCCGGCCGGCCGGTGGGGGTCGGCGAGCGACCTCGGCGGTGCCGCGGTGTTCCTGGCCGGTCGCGCCTCCGATTACGTCTCCGGCGTCGTGCTCCCCGTGGACGGCGGCTGGCTCGCCCGCTGACGTCCACGCCGCGTTTGCTCGGCGGCGAACCCGTCGAGGGCTGGCGAAGGATCTGACGTGCAAGGAGATCCTGGACCGGTTCGTGCGTCCGCAACCGCCAGGCCGTCTTGCGATCTCCTCCTGGGGAGGCACTCAGTCAGACCTCTCATCCGGTGGCAAGGACCGACGAAGTCGGTCTGCAGCAGCGACCTGCGGCCCGGGGTGCGGCGGGCGGTCATCCGTCGAGGGCGGCGGCCATGCGGTCGAGGTCGGCCAGCAGGGCGTCCAGGCGGCGGGCTGGGATCGCGCCGATCATGCGCCGCTCTATGTCGTAGACCGCGGCGCGTGCCGCCGTCAGGCGGCGCAGCCCCTCGTCGGTGAGGTGCACCGGCAGGGCCCGGCCGTGGTCGGCGGTGGCGGGGCGGGTGACCAGCCCGCCGTCCTGCAGGCCGCGCAGCACGACGCTGGAGGACTGCCGGGTGACGAAGGTCCCCCGGGCCAGTTCGGAGCCGGAGATTCCCGGGCGCTCGTCCAGCAGTTCCAGGCAGGCGTACTGCGGCACGGTCAGGTCGTGCTCGCGCAGCGCCTTGTCCATCGCGCCGCGCAGCGCAGCGGCAGCCCGCTTGAGCCGGTATCCCACGTGCTCGGTGACGTCCCCGGCCGCGTGGGGCGGAACGGGCTTCCCCTCCTCTGTCATGTCAATATTTTGACATAGGCGGCGGGTCGGGCGTACCGTGAGCTATGTCAAAGTCCTGACATCAGGATGCGGATTCCAACCACCCAGGAGCACTTCATGACCGCCACCGTCACCGGCCCCGACTTCCTCGCCCTGCAGGTACGCGACCTCGAGGCGGCCGCCGCCTTCTTCGAGCAGCACCTCGGCCTGGTCCGGGCCCCGGCCGCGCCCCCGCACGCCGTGGTGTTCGCCACCCGGCCGATCCCGTTCGCCGTCCGCGAGCCGCTGCCCGGCGTCGACCTCGACAGCGGACGGCCCGGCCTCGGCGTGGCGCTGTGGCTGGCCGCCGACGATGCCCAGGCCCTGCACGACCGGCTCGCCGCCGCGGGCGTGCCCATCCTCAGCGCGCCGCAGGACGGCCCCTTCGGCCGGATGTTCACCTTCCTCGGCCCCGAGGGCTACGCCCTCACCGTGCACGGAGGCTGAGAAGGCGACACGTCGAACAGCGCAACACTAGAAACGTCGGAACCGCGTAACGGTGGCACGTGGGCTAATTTCTCACCTACGAAAATGCGCCTGACCAGGCCAGCGACCGGACATTCTCGGCTCTAAAGCGCAATCAAGGCAGCGGCAGTGTGCACGGAGCGGACCTGGTCGGCTATCACCGCACGAATCGGGCGGTCTCCACCCTAGCCCGTCCACGGCCTTACATGATCGTCCACACCCCTCGTTAGCATTCGCGACCGCAAGATCGAATCGATCTCACCACGTAGACTCCAATGTATGAGTGCGCTGCATGAGGAGTACGAAGACCTTCATCGCCTGGTCGACCGCCTTACGCTTCCCCAGGCACGAGCCTTGCGTGCCGTCGCACTTGAACTGGTCCACGACCAGCCGGCACCGATCGCCGAGCAAGTGGAGAGACGACGGACACTCTCCTTCGCCGGCATCGTCGCGGACGAAGCTGACAGCGCTCAGCGGTCGGAGGAAATCCTTCGAGATCACTTCCGGCAGAGCTGATGCTCATCTGCGACACCGGCCCTCTGTACGCCGTACTCAACCGCAAGGACCAGGACCACGAGCGTTGTGTCGCGCTCCTCGAAACACATCGTGGTCCACTTGTCGTTCCTGCTCCTGCGCTTACCGAGGTCTGCTGGCTCCTCGAGTCTCGAGTCGGTCCAGACGCAGGTCCGGTTCCTTAGCTCCATCGTCGATGGTGAATTGGCGCTCGAACCGTTGGTGCTCGACGATGCAGCCCGGATGGCCGAGCTCGTCAGGACCTACTCCAACTTCCCTCTCGGTGCTGCAGACGCTTCCGTAATCGCCGTGGCCGAACGCCTTGACGCCCGCGAGGTCGCCACCCTTGATCACAGACACTTCCACGCCATCAAGCCGAAGCACGTGACGGCCCTCACCTTGCTCCCTTAGCAACTCACTCCATCTCTAAACGATCATCAAGAGGCACTTGCCGACAGCGAGCGACCGCCGCGTGGCGAGCGAAGTCATCTCGAGTTCTTCCGCGCAGCAACTCTCGGCGACGCCCAAGGTGACTCCACAGACCCCGAAGACAAAGTCGGAAGCACAAGGCCCCTGACGGCGTAATACCTGCTCAGGGGCCTTTGACTGGCAGAGCCGACGAGGGAGTCGAAGCCCTGACCTTCTGTTTACAAGGCCCTCCGAACAATCTTCACGGTCGTTCAGGGCCGTTCCTTGTGCTGGTCGCCGACGGCCCGGCCGTTCAGATCCGTGCCGTCAATTCGATCGTGCATTCGGGTGGCTCCCAAAGGCGGTGGCTCCCAGCAAAGCCAACAGATCACCTCGTCGAGTTACCCGGACCTTTTGAGCACTTGGCGCCCGAGACGGACGAATCGTCTATCAATCGTCGATCCAGATGTACCACGGTCCGTCGAGGTGGCGATAGAAGCCCGGCGCGTCGATGTCCGGCTCGCCGCTCAGACTCCAAGCGAGGCCGTAGCTTGTGAAGAATCCCGTGTCCTCGATCACGAAGCCGAAGGCCCTGCAGGATCCTTCAAGGTACTCGACGGGATACAGGCCGATCCAATGCCGCTTTCCCGGCGGCGTCCCCTCTGACACCGTCTTCGCGAAGTGGTCGAGGCTGCCACGCGACAACTCGAAACGCATCCTGACCGGCGCACCGACGTAGACCAGCGAGCCCGTCAACACCACGACGAGGGGCGGCACAGCCCAGAACGGCCAGTTACGACGCAATGCGACCAGCCTCCCCCGCCTGACAAGGACGGAACCCAGCACGATCAGCCAGCCGACGCCGAACGACAGCCAGCCGGCGCCGACGAGCATGAGCCACGTGAAATGCCACCCGGGAACACTCGTCGTATAAATGGTCCCTAGTACGGCAGCCGCCATTCGCTAGCTGAGCTGGGTATATGCGGTGGCCAGGCGGGTGCGTCGGTGGAACCAGCGGGCGCGTGCTTGATCCCGGCAGGGCGGTCCAGGCGGGACGAAGACGCCGTTCACGCTCCACGGCGGCGCAGGGGTAAGGCTGGCACTACCAAGAACCAGGGTGCCGCCAGCAATGCCGCTCTTTGCGGCTGTATCTAGGGTTTCGGCATGACCTTTTCTCGCGCCTTAGTAACCGCCGGGCTCGCCCTGGGCTGCCTTGCCACCACGTTGCCCGCCGAAGCCTCAGTAGCACAAACCGTGGCACGCGGCGCCGTGGTCTCCTCGACCCTCGTCGAGAAGCTGGACAAGGGCCAGATCGCCGAGCGGCTCAAGGCGGCCGGCATCGATGCGGCGCAGGTGAAGTACGGGGTCAGCGCCTATCGCGTGGTCTATCGCACCGTGGACGCCAAGGGCCGGTCCACCACCGCCAGCCAGTTGGTCGCCCTGCCTGACAACGGCCGGCGCGACCTGCGGGTCGTCTCCTGGTTGCACGGCACCACCGTCTACCGGGGTGATGTGGCCTCGGTGAACGAGAAATCCACCGACCGCGCCGCGGCGCTGCTGTTCGCGGGAGCCGGGCATGCGGTGTCCGCCCCTGACTATCTCGGCCTGGGCATGGGGCCCGGCCACCACACCTATGGAGACCCGCGGACCACGGTCTCCGCCCCGGTGGACGCCCTTCGCGCGACCCGCGCCTTCACCAGGGGCCACGAGCGCCGGCTCGACTCGCGCGTGCTGGTCAGCGGCTTCTCACAGGGCGGTCCCGCGACCATGATGGTGGGGCGCTTCCTGCAGCAGGGTCAGGACCCGTACTTCCGGCTGGGAGGCCTCGCCCCGATCGCCGGTCCGTTCGACCTGAGTTCTTTCGAGGCCGCCGCGGCGGACGACAAGATTCGGATGGCCTCGCTCTACCTGGCCTACTTCGTGATCTCGGCGGACCGCTATACCGACGTCTACGGCACGCCGAGCGAGGCCTTCCGCGCCCCGTACGACGAGCAGGTGGAGAAGCTCTTCGACGGAAACCACCAGGCCGCGGAGATCGCCCAGGCGTTGCCGCCGACGTCCGAGAAGTTGTTCACCGCGCAGTTCCTGGACAGGGTGCGCAAGCCGACCGGCAAACTGAAAGAACTGCTGACCGCGCTCGACTCCACCTGCAACTGGAAGCCGGCCGTTCCGGTCCGCCTGCATCACGCCAAGGGCGACGCCGACGTCGCCTACGACAACGCGCTGTACTGCCAGCGTCAACTGCGTTCCCACGGTGCCACGCAGACCCTCACCGACGCGGGCAGCGTGGATCACAACCAGACCGTCCGTAAGGCGCTGCCGCTGGTGGTCGCCGGCTTCACGGGCAACTGGGCTTGATCCGTCCGGTCTCAGCGATGTCCTCAGGAACAACTCCAGGGATCAATCGAGGCCGGTACATCAGGATGACTCGGAATTGCACCATGAAAATGAAGGCAAAAGCGATGATCGCGTGCTCTATCGGGCTCGTTGCGGTATTGACCGGCTGCGGTACCAGCGACCCGCTGGATGAGGAGATCGTGTCGTACGACGTCACCGACAAGGTAGCGGCGTTGCACGTCGAAGCCGACAACGCCGGGACCGTCGAAGTGGTCGAGTCCCATCGTCGGAGCATCCACGTGACGGAGCGGCTCAGCTGGCTCAAGGACAAGCCGAAGGCCAGCCACAAGGTGCAAGGCGACACGCTAGAGCTGACGTTCGCCTGTCCCACCACCTGGGGGTGGGGAGCCTTGGGCGCGTCTTGCGACGTGCACTACCAGATCGAGGCGCCCAAGGGACTCCGCATCAAGGTGAGCTCCGACTCGGGAAAGCTGACGCTGAAGAACCTGTCAGGCGAGTTGGAAGCCACCACCGACTCCGGGGCAATCGAGGCCACCGAGCTGACAGGCGCGAAAGTCGCCACGAAGACCGGCTCGGGTGACATGAACCTGGCCTTCGCCGGGCCACCCGACCAGGTCACTACCACCACGGATTCGGGCAAGACCGTGATCCATGTGCCTCAGGGGTCGTACAACATCGTGGCCAAGACGGACTCCGGCCACAAGAACATCAAGCCCGCGAGCCTCCCCTCGGCCCTGCGCACGATCGCGCTGTCCAGCGACTCCGGGGACCTGGAGGTCAGGACACCCTGACGGGCACCTCCTAACGACAGCCGCCATTCGTTAGCTCAGCTGGGTGTATGCGGTGGCCAGGCGGGCGCGGCAACGGAACCAGCGGGCGCGTGCTTGATGGCCGGCGTCGCCAGGCTGACCAGTGAGCAACGTGTTCCAGGGTCGGTGTGTGGCCAGTGACGGCGTTGAACAGGCGCTTGACCTCTGCGATCGTCAGCGGGATCAGGCCAGGGTCCTCGGGCGGTGCTTCGTCGGGACGGGTGGGGCGCGTGGCCTGGGTGTCGGTGCGGTGCCGGGTCGCGGCGGCGGTGGCCGCGCAGACGGCCAAGGCGGCAATGACCAGCACTAGACGAGTAAGTCCGAAGTTCGGTCAGTGGTCGTAGGCGATCAACGAACGGGTGATGGGCTGGCCGGTGGCGCGGTTGTGCCAGACCGCCGCAGTCAACGCCAGGATCCGTTGGGCGATGCGAACCGCGACGCCCAACGGACTGCGCCCGCCATGCAGCTCCAGATCGAGCTGGCCTTTGAGGGTGTCGTTGACTGACTCGATGAGCTGGCGGATCGGTTTGAGGAACTGCTCACCCGGGCGGGGCGCGCGGTTGCGGTAGGAGGGCCGGAGTAGGTGCACGCCGCGTTCGGCCAGGTAGGCGTCGAGTCCGGCGGAGACATAGCCCTTGTCAGCGATGATCAGCAGGCCGGGGCGCTCGATGAGCAGGTGGGGGTCGTGGTCGAGGACGGCCATCAGCACCTGACGCTCGTCGAGTTTCGGAGTGGCCAGGGCCCAGGTGATCGGTAATCCGGCAGGAGTGCACACCAGGTGCAGGCGCAGGCCCCAGAAGAACCGCGAGTGGGAGCGGCAGTAGCCGTAGCCGGCCCAGCCGGCCAACTCCGAGCGCTGAACGGTGGGGCGGGAGCCGCATTCAACCGGGGTGGAGTCCACGACCCAGACCGGGTCGGTCCACAGGTCGGTGTCGCGGGCCAGGGCGCGGATAGCGCGTTGGATCAGGGGCAGCGATGCGCGCAGGCGTTTGTTGTAGCCGGACTGGCCAGGCAAGTAGGGGAAGGCGCCGGGCAGGTGCACCGGCAGGAAGCGCAGCCAGCGGGTCTCGGAGCGGATGCCGAGCAGGGCTTGGGCGATGGCCAGGGTGAGCAGTTCGGCGTCGGTGAGTTTGGGCGGGCGACCGATGCGGGCGGGCGTGCCGGGAGCACCGAGCCAGTCATCGATCTTGACGTAGAGTGCGGTGACAAGGGTGTTGAGGTCTGTTGTCACAAACCGATCTTCAACACCCTTCGTCATGGCCCGCTACTGCCGAAGCTGTGCCGAGCCGCCAGGTAGGTGGTCTACGTGCCGGTAACGTGCGGGAACACTGCGGTCGGCTGTCCCCTCCTTCGGCCCAGGGCTCTACGTGTGCGAGGTCGCGGCGGCGATGGCGGCGGGATCCCAGTAGAACGGCCGGCATTCAAGCATGCGCCCGTTCCGTACCCGAATCAGTTGCATGATCAGCGTGTCGATCTCCTGGCCAGTTGCACGAGCGCGGAACCGTACCCGGCTCCGTACCACCACCGTGTCCCTGTCGCCCCAGTGTTCCTGCTCAAGGAACTCCATGGATGCCCAGGTCTCGCTGAAAGCGGCCAGGAACCGCTCCAGCCCGTCACGTCCTCGCCACGTCCCCGTCCCCGTGAAAGGCAAACCAGGAGCCTGATACAGGACGACCTCAGGGTCCAGATATGCGGCCACCTCGTCATAGCTAGCCTTGCCGAACCCACCCGCGGCCACGTACGCGGCCTCGGCCCGGTAGAACTTCTCCATCACCGTCCAGGCGTCCTGCCATCGGTCCCCGGCAGGCGAGCCGTCAGTCTGCTTGTCGGTCACATTCGCCGTACTCATGGCTTCAGCGTCACAGGCAGGTGAAGAACCGTGCTGGCGGTGATCGGACGCCTCAGTGGCGACATCCGTAATGGCATCGATCTTGGCGGCGGTGCGTGAGCCCGGACACCAGACCGCCTACCTCGCGGCTCGGCACATCCTGGGAGCACCCGAACGAGTTCCGACTTACTCGTCTAGGTGCCGCAGCAGCGCCTGGTGGAGGCGGACCTGGGACTCGTCCAGGCCGAACAGGTCCTTGTCGGCCCGGAAGCTCTCCTCCACCGGCCATCGCAGCCCGGCGGCGGCGATCAGGCGAGCCAGGGCGGCTGGCTGACCGGCGGGCACGAAGCAGTAGTGAAAGGCCAGTTCACCACTCTTGCGGTGCTTGCGCACCAGCAGACAGTGGGCGGGGCTGGCAGTGGCGATCCAGGCCCAGGCGTAGGTTCGCTCGCCCTTGGAGCCGGTCCCGGCCGAGCGGATGACCCACCGGCGTTTCTGCCTCAGATGCTTGGCCACGGCTTGTTCGCAGGTCAGGCAGGTGCCGCCGCCGAGGGTGGGGGTGAAGGTGGCACGGATACGCAAGACGTAGGCCTGGCCGTGTTCTTCCAGGAAGGAGGGGAGAGTCTCGAGAGAGGACAGCTCGGATGAGGCGATGGGTCGCCATGATGGCCGTCGCTGTGGCCGTGTCCGTCCCGGTTACCGGGCCTGTACAGCTGCGCATGCTCAGGCGGCCCCGACCGGCCCAGCCGACGCGCTCAGGCGCCAGTTGGTCGAGAACCGGGGTGTGACCATACCAGTCACAACGGAGCCTTGGTTATTCGGGCGGTACCGACTAGTTCTTGGACGATCCCCGCGCCGTGGGCGCACTCGGCCAGCCCTCTTATTCAATGGCAAGGACCGCCACATCCACGCCACGACCCTGCTACTGGCCGGCGTCCCGGTCCATGTCGTCGCGGCCCGCCTAGGCCACGCCGACCCAGCAATCACCCTCCGGGTGTACGCGCATGTAATCCATGAGCAAGCGGCCACGGTTGCGGAGGTCTTCGCATGTGCCCTGAGCGGACGACTGACTCACTCGCCATGACCGAGGATGACTGCCATCTGATCGGCTTCGAGCCATTCCAGGTCCAACGATGCGCCGCTTTCCATCTCGATGATTGCCATGGCGCTCGCTTTAGAGAGCGGGGTGAAAGGGTCCGGGAGAAGGTGCAGTACATGGTTAAGGGCATGCGGTTCGGCTCCGTACACCGCAGTACGATCCAGGGCCGGCACCTCGACGAGAACGCGTCCATCAACCGCGTAGACGAGGCGATTTCCTCCGTTGACGTGCCACCCAACGTTCCAGAGCCGGGCTCCCTCGCTCAGCCGATCCATGAGCCCCGGCACCCACGAGACGACCTCCCCGACGTGGTCCAGCAGCATGATTGATGAGCCACAGTCAGCGATATGAACCGCTGGGACGTAGAGCGGCCCCTCCCGCACATCCAGCATGCGGATGTCCGCCTCAGGGCCGGCGAGTCGCTCAGCGACGTCGGCCACGCTCAAGGGCGCCGCGAGGGACTGGATGGCCGTCCACGACATACCAACCTCAAGCCACTGAGCAGTGTCGAGTAATCGGCAATAGTGATCCACGAGTTCGCTGGAGGGCATAGCCCGTGATCGCACCGAGGCAGCAAGGGAGTTAGCAAGATCTCAATATCGTCCTGACAAATATGAAGCCCCTGACGGCGTATCGCCTGTTCGAGGGTTTCCGGCTACACCTGTGACACCGGTCCATCAGAATCCCGTCTGCGTACCTGCATGGGAATTCTCGGCAATGCGTCCCGACACTGGAGCAGTCTCAATCGCCAACGTCACCATTCCGCATCTTCTCGAGCGCCTCGTCGAGGCGGCGTCGCGGGCACGGCACCCTCAGCGTCACCGAGGACTCACCCTGGCTCTTCCCTGGCGCCCTCGCCGGACAACACCTCAGCGACTTCCACCTGGGAACCCGGTTGAAGCGCCTGGGCATCTGCTCCGCCCCCGGCCGGACCTCCGCCCTCATGAACCTCTCCACCCAACTGCCGGCCGTAATCCTCACCGAACTGCTGGCAATCAGTCCCGGGACCGCCACCGCCTGGACCCAGGCCGGCGGCTACCGGGCCCGCTACGCGGCTCAACTCCCCGATCGACCCAATCGCGGAACCTAAGCACTGTCCGAAACTCGATGGGCGGATTTGGCGGATTCGTTAGGGTGTCTGGATGCCTTCTCAGCGCACCCTACTGCCGCGATCGACACCGGCCGCCTCGGGGATGTCGTCCCGTTCGATCGCCGCGCTGCTGGATCGGCTCGAAGCGCAATCCATTGAGTGTCACTCCATCATGGTCGTACGCCACGGTCACGTCGTCGCCGAAGGCTGGTGGGCGCCGTACTCGGCCGAACGCCCGCATCTTCTTTACTCGCTGACCAAGTCGTTCACCTCGGTCGCCGTGGGGCTCGCGATCGCCGACGGGCTGCTGTCGCTGGACGATCGGGTGGTGGACGTGTTGCCCGACCACGTTCCGGCCGGCATCTCGGAGCAGGGACGCCGCCTCACCGTTGACCACCTGCTGTCCATGACGGCCGGACACCGTACGGACAGCCTTGCCGAGGCCTGGCAACTGGAACCGGGCGACCTGGTGAAGGGCTTCCTGCGCGTACCGTTTCCCGAGTCCGAGGGAACACGGCACGCCTACGACAATCCGACCACCTTCGTCCTGGCCCGGATGGTGGAACGGGTCATGGGCCGCGGCCTCCCGGAACTGCTCGACGAGCGCCTCTTCAAGCCGATGGGCGTCGACCACGCCGAATGGGATCGGGTCGCGAGCGGTGCCGCCTTCGGATTCCACGGACTGCACCTCGCGACCGAGGCCGTCGCCGCCTTCGGTGAACTGCTGCTGCGCGGAGGCCTTTGGGGCGACCGGCGGCTCGTCCCGCGCGAATGGGTGGAACTCGCGACCAGACGGCACATCGATACCCTGCCATTCGAGGACGGACTGGGGGACGCCGACTTCCTTTGCGGGTACGGTTACCAGTTCTGGATGTCGCCTCACGGTTACCACGGTCACGGCTCCTTCGGCCAGCAATGCGTGGTCGTCCCGTCGCACGATCTCGTGGTCGCCGTGACCGGCGGCCATACAGAGTCACAGGCAATGCTCGACGCAATATGGGGGTGCCTGCTGCCCGGCGTGGACCACGCGGGAAGCACCCGGGACGACGAGATCCTCGCCGATCGGCTGCGGCGGCTGTCATTCGCGCCGGTGCCGGGTTCGGCCGCCCCGGAGCGTTCCGTCAAGGCGAGACTCGACGCCTCCGCCGAGGATTCGGCTCTGCCCGACGGAACCACGGTGATCGTCGATTCCGTGGACGGTGGGTGGCTCCTGCGATTCGGGTCGTTCCTCAACGTCGAGGTCGGCCACGGTGAATGGCGGGAGAGTTCGCCGCTCGGCCGCCCTGTCGTCGCGGCCGGCGCCTGGCAGGGCAACACGTTCGTCGCCGAGCTTTACGTCATCACCACCCCGCACCGGGTTCGGCTGGTGGTCGACGCCGACGCGGGGACAGCGGTGGCGACATGGAGCATTGTGCCCCTGACCGGCCCCAGTCTGGCGTTGCATGTGCGGTCGCCGCTGATGACACGGCCCGACGTCGCGTAGGTGATGTTGGCTAGGCTCGCAGGTGTCGGCTACGGGATGTCTCGTCACCCGGTGTTGGCCTGGTTCGGACCGTGGATGGATGCAGGTGTTCTCGGCCCAACTGGGCATTGCGCAGGTTCTGTTAGCCGAAGTTACCGATACACCTGCTGGAGGCGACCGCCGCGCCGCGACCGAAGCCATTTCCAGCGCTCTCCTGGGGAAACAACTCCCGGTGGCTCCCAAGGTGGCTCCCGCAGACGCCGAAGACACCGGTTAAAGATCGGAAAGCAGAAGGCCCCTGACGGCGTAATGCCTGCTCAGGGGCCTTTCTGTTGCAGAGCCGACGAGGGGAATCGAACCCCTGACCTTCTGTTTACAAGACAGATGCTCTGCCGATTGAGCTACGTCGGCGCGGCCTACCAGTGTAGACGCTAGAGACGCCTGTGACGAGCGACTTCATACAGCGCCACGCCCGCCGCCACGCCCGCGTTGAGCGATTCGGCCGCCGCGCGCATCGGGATGCGGGCCAGTACGTCGCAGTGCTCGCGGACCAGGCGGGAGAGGCCCTTGCCCTCCGAGCCCACGACGATCACTGCGGGCTCGGACAGGAGTTGGACGTCGCCGATGTCGGTTTCGCCGGCGCCGTCGAGGCCGATGACGAACAGGCCAGCGTCGCGGTATTCGCGCAGGGCCGCCGTCAGGTTGGCGGCGCGGGCGACGCGAAGGCTGGCCAGGGTGCCGGCGGACGTCTTCCATGCGCCTCCCGTGACGCCGGCCGAGCGGCGCGAAGGGATGAGGAGGCCGTGGGCGCCGAAGGCGGTGGCGGAGCGGGCGATCGCGCCCAGGTTGCGGGGGTCGGTGACCGAGTCCAGGGCGACGATCAGAGGGATCTCTGCTGCGTCGTGCGCGAGTTCCACCAGCTCCGAGGGGTGCGCGTAGTCGTATGCGGGGATTTGGAGTGCGATCCCCTGGTGCACGCCGCCCTCCGTCAGGCGGTCGAGCTTTTCGCGGGTGGCCTCGAGCAGGGCGATGCCGCGTTCTGTTGCGATCTTGATGGAGTCGCGTACGCGGTCGTCGTTGTCGATGCGCTGAGCGACGTAGAGGGCGTTGGAGGGCACCCCTGCCTGCAGGGCCTCCAGCACGGGGTTGCGGCCGCCGATGAACTCAGGGGCGTCTTCCGAGCGGCGCTGCTTCGTCGGTGCCGAACGGCGTGCGCCGCCCTGCTCCTCGCGGGCAATGCGCTCGGCGCGGGCCTTGTCCTTATACCAATGGCGCATTTCGGCAGGCGGAGTCGCGCCCTTGCCCTCGAGGGAACGGCGTTTCTGCCCCCCGGTGCCTTTGGACGGGCCCTTTTTCTTTGCGGGCCTGCCCGAAGCCCTACCCCCTGCTGCCATGCCATCAAGGGTACTCGGGTCGCCGGGCGCCTCATCCCACGCCGATCGTGCTCAGGATTGCGCCAGCGCGTCAGTCTGTGGGGCGGCGGCGGGCCTGGTTCACCTCGCGGACGACCGCCCACGCGTCCGCCACCGGGCCCAGGTGCCCGAGCTTGTCGGGGTTGATCACCGCGCGGATCGTCTGGATCTGCCCGTCCAGGATGTCGAGCGCCAAGGTGTTGACGACCTTGCCGTCCCGGTCCCGGAAGATCGCGCCCGCCTGGCCGTTCACCTCGTGCGGCTCCACGACGCCGCCGATCCGGACGAACGGCGTGACGAGCGCGGCCAGCGTCCGGGCCACGTTCTCCGCGCCGAAGACGCCCTTGCCCCACAGCGGGGCCTTGCCGCCACTGTCGCCGACCATCTGCACGTCCGCGGCCAGCAACTTCCGCAGCCCGTCCACGTCCCCCTCCCGGAAGGCATCGAAGAATCGCCCGGCGAGCTGCTCGCGTTCCCGGCGGCCGGCCTCGAACCGGGCGCGTCCCGCGTCCATGTGGCGGCGCGCCCGCACCACGAGCTGGCGGCACGCCGCCTCCGACCGCCCCACCGCCGAGGCGACCTCACCGAAGCCGAACCCGAACACCTCCCGCAGCACGAAGACCGCCCGCTCGAGCGGGCTGAGCCGCTCCAGCAGCAACAGGGCCGCCATCGAGATCGAGTCGGCCAGCTCCGCCGACCGCTGCGGGTCCTGGTACGGGTCGGCCAGCAGCGGCTCGGGGAACCACTCCCCGACGTACTCCTCCCGCCGGACGCGCGCCGAGCGCAGCACGTCAATCGCGATCCGGGACACCACGGCTGACAGGAACGCTTTGACCGACGCGGGCTGGGTCGGGGTGGCCTCGTAGCGCAGCCAGGTCTCCTGGACCGCGTCCTCAGCCTCGCTCACGCTGCCGAGGATCCGGTAGGCGATCGAGAACAGCAGCGGCCGCAGCTCCTGGAACTCCTCGGCCCGGGTCACGCCAGCTCCTCCTTGAAGCCCTGCCGCCAGGAGGGGTAGCGCAGCTGCCAGCCGAGCTCCCGCTTGGCCTTGGCGTTGGAGAAGCCGCGCCCCTCGGTCATCATCGTCACCGCCGTCTTCCCGGCCAGCGGCCGGGCCAGCCAGGTGGGGATCCGCATCGGTGGCTTGGCCCCCGCGCACGCTGCCAGGTAGGGCAGCCACTGGTTGGCCGGGGCCGGCTCGTCGTCGACGATGTTGAACACGCCTCTCGCCTTCTGCTCCACGGCCAGGACGGTGGCGCTCGCCGCGTCGTCGAGATGCACCCACGAGCTGTAGCCGCCGCCGTGCCCGACGACGGGGTACTGCCGCTTGCGCACGAGCTCGACCTGATCGTCGGTGGCGCCCGGCCCGTAGAACGCGCCGTATCGCAGGACCGCGCCACCAGCCTTGACGACCACCTCCTCAAGATGGCGGATCGCCTCCGCCGCCTTGCCCGTGCTCGTCGGGTCCAGCGGGTCCTCCTCGGTCTTCACCCATCCGCCCTGGCGGATGCCGTTCCAAGCGGCGTAGCTCTGTGCGACGACATGGGGTACGCCGACCGCTTCGGCGGCGGCCAGCAGGTGGTCCGTCCCCTCGGTACGCAGCCGGTTGGTGGTGGCGAACCAGCGGTCGAAATGTTTGATGTCGGGCTTGCCGGAGATGGCGGTCATCTCGTGCACGATCACCTCCGGCCGGGCCTGGGCCACCGCCTCACCGACCGACGCCGCATCCAGCCCGTCCATCACGACCGCCTCGGCGCCCAGCCGCTCCAGCAGGCCCAGCTTGGCCGCGCTCCTCGTCGTGGCCGTCACCTGGTGGCCGCGCGCCACGAGCTGCGGCACCAGCCGCCGCCCCAACGCCCCGGCCCCGCCTGCTACGAACACCCGCATGACCATCACCTTCCCGACGTGAGCGTCTGTCTGCTCTACCTGGGACGAGACAGCCCGACCACCCGTGACATGACCCGCCGCCCGTGACATGACCCGCCGCCCGTGACATGACCGGCACCCGTGACATGAAAAGGCCAGACAGTTGGGAAAGATCGTTCGCGGCTGTTGGTCGATGCCCCCACGATTTCGTGGGGGCATCGAGCCGGCAGGCGGTGGTTGAGGAGATCTCCCCGCAGGTGGAGAGCAAGGAGAGCGCCGTCATCAGGTGACCGGCGACCGGCTCCCCTGTCTTCCCTCCCATGTCACAGGCGGCCAGGGCTGTCTCGTCCCGGGCGGAGACAGACTCTCTCGAACAGGAGCTTGGTCATGAACGAGCACACCACTCACCAGAAGGTGGCAATGATCACCGGGGCGAACAAAGGGATCGGCCGCGCGACCGCCGAGCAGCTCGCCGCGCTGGGCATGACGGTTTGATCGGCGCCAGAGACCCGCGCCGCGGTGAGGAGGCCACCGCGGCGGTGCGCGCGGCGGGCGGCGACGCGCACGCGGTCATCCTGGATGTCACCGACCCGGCCACCGTCCAGGAGGCCGCGAGGTGGGTCGAGGAGCGCTTCGGCCACCTTGACGTGCTGGTCAACAACGCCGGAATCACCGGCTCCGGGCAGGTCTCGCCCGAGGACGCCCGTGATCAAATCCCCAGCTCCGTCGACCTGGACATGGTTCGAGCGGTGTTCGAGATCAATGTCTTCGGGGTGATCGCGGTGACCAATGCCATGCTTCCGCTGCTGCGGCGCTCGCCGGCGCCACGCATCGTCAACGTCAGCAGCGCCGCCGGGTCGCTGACCATCAACAGCATTCCGGACGGCCCGCTGGTGGGCTTGCCGACGTCGGCCGCGTACTCGCCCTCCAAGACCGCGCTGAACGCGCTGACCGTGCAGTACGCCAATGAGCTGCGTAAGGGCGGCATCCTGGTCAACGCCGCCGATCCCGGCTTCGTCGACACGGACATCAACAATCACACCGGCTACCTCACCACCGGGCAGGGCGCCGCTGTCGTGGTGCGCCTGGCCACGCTCGGCGCGGACGGACCGACCGGCGGGTTCTTCGGCGAGAACGGCCCGGTGCCCTGGTAAACGGTCAGGTGGCCCGCTCGGCCCGGATCCACATGGGCGGGCGGCCGAGCTCACCTTCGCGCGCGGACGGGGATGACGTCATGGCGGCAGGGCTCCAAGGAGTACACGGCATGAATGACCTCGATCACCGCCCTCCAGCGATGACGTCGCCATGAGGTGAATCCTTTCGCGGCTTCCGTCCCTCTCATTCACGTCCCGGCAAACCCGCCGGCGACAACGGACTTGGAGGTTGGTCGTCGTGGTCGTAGGTATCGCCGTCGCCGTCGCTGCCGTGCTCATCTGCGCGTGTAGTGTCGTCGTGCTCCGCCGGAGGGGGCGTGGACGTGGCTGAGACGACGTGGTCGGACGAGCGGCTGGTCGCCGCCGCGCGCCGCGGGGACGTCGAGTCGATCGCGGCGTTGGTGGCGGGCGCGCACCCGCACGTGCAGCGGTTCGCGCGGTCGTTGTGCGCCACGCCCGAGGATGCCGAGGACGCTGCGCAGGAGGCGCTCATCGTCCTGTATCGCAAGATCGGCACATTGCGCGCTTCCGGTGCGCTTGTTTCGTGGATGTTCCGGATCATTCGCAATGAATGCATCCGGCGGGCACGGCTCATGATGCGGTCTCAGGCGCCCCTCCCTGAGGCGGCCGCAGGGCCGTCAGCCGAGGACGAGGTGTTCGAGCGTCTGGAGGCCGCGCGGGTGGCGGCGGCGATCGCGGCACTGCCCGCCGAGCAGCGGCAGGTGCTGATCATGCGGGATGTGCAAGGGCTCAGTGGCCGGATGGTCGCTGACGCGCTGGGGCTCAGCACCGCGGCGATGAAGTCGCGGTTGCATCGTGCCCGTGCGGCGGTGCAGCGTACGTTGTCCGATCCGGCCCCAGGTGATCTCGATGCCGCCTTCTAACGGGTCACGAGTCCCGGATCTGGAGGTCTCGGTGACCGATGGCCGAAGCTTCGCCAGTTCGTCGCTGGCTCGGCATCTGGTGCGCGGTGTGGTGGGTTTCGGGGCATTGGTCGGCTCGGTAGTGCTCGTGCCGGTGATCTGGCCGGTCAGCTTGGCGCTCGCCGCCCTGGGGGTGCTCGCGTTTCGCGGGTGCCCGACCTGCTGGGCGATCGGGCTGGCACAGACGATCTCACGTGGGCGACTACGACGTTCGTGCTCGGACGGCGGATGCGAGCTGAAAGTGGCCGAACGTCCCCGAAGCAGCGCCTGAGGGATCTCTGGCATGTTGTCGGCCGAAGGCCCCAGGCGGAATTGACCTCGATCCCGGTTGAGGTTTTAGCGTCGTGTCATCCGGTTCCGCCCGCCACACACAAGGATGACGATGCAGATCATCACGAGCCTGCCTGCCGACGACTCCGGCCTTCCCGCCATCGCCATGGCTTGCCACCTGGAAGCCCTCGGGTACGACGCCGTCGGGATGCCGGATCTGCTCATCGGCGACGGTACGCCAGGATTCGACCCCACCCTCGTCCTGGCTGCCGTCGCAGCCGTTACCAGCACGATCAAACTGGAATTCGGTGTGTTGTCTCTGCCACTCCGCCCCGCCGCCTGGCTCGCCGCACAGATCCAGACACTCCAGCATTTGTCCGGCGGCCGTGTCGTGCTCGGAGTCGGCCTCGGCGGCTTTCCGGGGTCGCCGTTCTGGCGCGCGGCCGGCGGAGCACCGCGGGGAGAGCGGGGCCGCCGCGCCGACGCCGCGCTGGAGCTCCTGCCGCGCCTCATCCGGGGAGAACCGGCCGAGATGATTCCCGGCGAGAAGGTGGTCCTGGCCCCGGCTGCCCCGGTCCCGCCCATCCTGATCGGCGGGAACTCCGAGGCCGCGATGCGCCGCGCCGTGGCGTATGGGGACGGGTGGACCCCCTCCCTCATCAGCCCGGAGGACCTGGCGGGGAAAGCGGCGCGGTTGCGTGAGATCGCCCACGAGCTCGGGCGGCCCGTGCCCGCGATCTCCGTGGGCGGTCACGCCTTCCTCGCGGGTGACACCGCGGCCGCTGTGGAGTCCTTCGTGCGTTCCCTGGTCGACGTGCACCGGATGTCGCCCGAGGAGGCGGCGAGCGTCCCGGTGACCGGCAGCCCGGCGCAGGTGGCCGAGCGCCTGGCCGCGTACGCCGCCGCCGGAGCCGACGCGGTCGGACTCGGCCTCGACGGCGGCGACTGGCCGCGGCAAGCGGAGCTGCTCGCCGAAGCGAGAGCCCTCGCAGTGGGGCAGCAGGGCTAGTGGGAGAGCTCCCAGCGGGGCCCGTGCGGCGTGTCCTCCACCGTGATGCCCGCCGCCGCCAGCTGGTCCCTGATCGCGTCCGCCGCCGCGTAGTCCTTGCGCGCCCGGGCCGCCTTCCGCTGCTCCAGCGCCACCGCCACCAGCGCGTCCACCACGGGAGCCAGGTCCGAACCGGCGCCCCGCCACTGCGGTGAACGCGGGTCGAGGCCGAGGACGTCCAGCATGTTCTGCGTCTCGGCCAGCAGCCGCGCCACAGCCTCCTTGTCGCCCCGCGACAGCGCCACGTTGCCCTCGCGCACCACCTCGTGCACGACCGCCAGCGCCTGAGGCGTGCCCAGGTCGTCGTTGAGCGCGTCCACGAACGCCTGCGGCAGCGGAGCGTCGGCGTCCACGTCGTGGATCACCTCGGCGGCGCGGGTCACGAACCCCTCGATGCGCTGGTAGGCGGCCGCCGCCTCCTGCAGCGCCTCCTCCGAGTATTCGATCGAGGAGCGGTAATGCGGCGCCGCCAGGTAGTAGCGCAGCTCCACCGGCCGCACCTTCTGCACCATCTCAGGGATCAGCAGCGAGTTGCCGAGCGACTTGCTCATCTTCTCGGCGCCGATCTTGAGCATGCCGTTGTGCATCCAGTAGCGGGCGAACCCGTCACCGGCCGCCTGGGACTGGGCGATCTCGTTTTCGTGGTGCGGGAAGATCAGGTCGATCCCGCCCCCGTGAATGTCGAACGTCGGCCCGAGGTATTTCGTCGCCATGGCCGAGCACTCCAGGTGCCAGCCCGGACGCCCAGGGCCCCAGGGCGTCGGCCAGGTCGGCTCGCCCGGCTTCTCGCCCTTCCACAGGGCGAAGTCGCGCGGGTCGCGCTTGCACGACTCGTCGTCGGTGTCGGCCGCGGCCCGCATGTTCTCCACCTTCTGGTTGGAGAGAGAGCCGTAGCGGTCGGCGTAGGACTGCACGTTGAAGTAGACGTCGCCGCCTGAGGCGTAGGCGTGGCCGAGGTCGATCAGCCGCTGCATCAGCGTGATCATCTCGGGTACGTGTCCCGTGGCCCGCGGCTCGACCGTCGGCGGCAGGCAGCCCAGCGTGTCGTAGGCCCATGTGAAGGCCCGCTGGTTGCGCTCGGCCACCACGAACCAGGGAACGCTCTCCTCGGCCGCGACCCTGATGATCTTGTCATCGATGTCCGTGACGTTGCGGCAGAACGTCACGTCATAGCCGGAACGCGCCAGCCAGCGCCGCAGCACGTCGAAGTTCACACCTGAGCGGATGTGCCCGATGTGCGGAGGAGCCTGCACGGTCGCTCCACACAGGTAAATCGACGCCCGGCCGGCTTCGACCGGAACGAATTCACGGATGGCGCGCGTGCTGGTGTCGTAGATGTGCAGGCTCACGAACGCAAGGCTAATGCCTTGGCGGCGTTATCACGTCGATAAATCAGCCCCGCAACGTGACCCTGTCCGGCCGGATCCGGACAATCAGCCGTTCAACGCCCGGCTTGTCCTCCCACGACTGGCCCCGATACTTCTGCGAGAGCTCTTCGATGAGCGCGCCCGTGGGGTCAGGCGTCATGGTCACGCGCCCACGAACCTCCACATACCGGTACGGGTCATCCGGGTCGATGACCAGCAGGCTCGCCCGGGGATCGCGCTCGAAGTTGAGCGGCTTCCTCCGCCCCTTGGCGGTCGAGAAGATCACGTCGTCGCCGTCCGTACGCACCCACACGACCGTCGACTGCGGCCCGCCGTCGGGGTTGATGCTCGTCACCGTCGCGAAGTTCGGCGCGTCCAGGAGTTTGCGTGCTTCTTCCGGCAGCTGGGGCATGTCTCTCCCTTGATCGGTCTTGATCCCCATTCTTCTGTAGGCTCGAAAGCGCCATGGACGTGACTCCCCCCTCTACGCTCCGTCGCCTGGGCATCGCCCTGGCCGGGCTCGCGGTCGCCGCCCTCACCGGCGCCGCCTGCGTGCTCTCCTTCGACGACCTTCGTGACCTCGCCGTCACCGGCGAGGCCAGGCCGGACCTCGCCTTCCTCTATCCGGCCGCGTTCGACGCGCTTCTCGTGGTCGCGCTGATCGGCCTGTTGCTGCTGCGCTCGGCCGGGCTGCTGGCGCGGGTGCAGGCGGCGATCGTGCTGGTCCTGCTCATCGTGGCCGCGGCGGCGGCGAACGTCGCCACGGCGGTGCGGTTCGTTTTCGACGTACGGCAGACGGCCATAGGCGTGGCCCTGGCGCCCTGGATCATGCTGGCCGTGGCCCTGTGGTTGTGGCTGCTGATGATCAAGAACGTGCAGGGACGCCGGGCCTCCAGGGACGATGAGGGGGACGACGGCACGAGGGAACCGGACATCGTGCCCTTCCACCGTGGCCGGCCCGCCGAGACGCCGCCTCCGCTGGTCCCCGAGGCGCCTGCGCCCGTGATGGAGCCCACGCCGCTGGTCGGCCCCACCGCCGCACCCGAGACGCCGCCGGTGCCGGCGCAGGATCGCCCCTTGGCCTCCGCTGAGGAGCAGTTGCCGGTCTCGGCGCGGGTGACCGAATGGCCGGCCAAGGAGCTGACACACGAGCCCGCCCAGGAGCCAACACACGAGCCCGCCGAGGAACAGGCTCACGAGCGCGCCCAGGACCACGCTCAAAAGCCCGTTCAGGAGCAGGAGCACGCCTGGGCAGCCGCTGAGCCCGTTCATGAGGATGGCGAGGAGCTCGCGCCAGAGCCCGAGACCCGCCCTGTCCGCTGGGGTGACCGGGTCAAGCCGACCGACGTCCTGGTCCACCCGCGCCCGGACGTGAGAGACGACAGCGACGACAGGGACGCCGACACCCAGCCGCATCCGGTCTTCGAGGAGGATGAGGGAGTCCCCGACCCGTTGCACGGCCCAGAGGTCGCCGACGACGGCGAGCCGCGGACGACGGCAGACCAAGCCGACGATCATCAAGCCGACGTCGACGTCGCGGAGCAGCGCGAGGAGGGTTCAGAGGACACCACGCCGCACCCGGCGGTCCACGACGACACCCCGGCGCCTTCGGGCCGCCTACGCAGCAGCCCTCGCCCACCAGAAGACTGACGCTGAGAGGCCCAACCGTAGAAGGCGTAGAAGGCCCGCCCGGAAGCCGTGCTTCCGGGCGGGCCGATGTATCTCCGTCTAGACGCTGGTCCCCCGCCGGAGCCCCGCGACCAGGCCGACGCCGACAATTGCCAGCACCACCTGCATCACCAGCTCGATCCAGTCGATGCCCGGCGTCGTCTGCACGCCGAGCACCTGCGCGAGCAGCGTGCCCAGGAGGGCGGCCACGATGCCGACGACGATGGTGAGGATCCACCCGATGGCCTGCCTGCCGGGAAGCAACAGGCGACCGATTGCGCCAATCACGGCGCCAATCACAATGGCGCCAAGGATGGATTGGATTGTCATGACATGAAACCTCCCCGTGAGAGTGAGCGGTTCACTCCCACGGGGATGCTCGCTACCCGATCTACGGCGATTATGCGCGGTCTTGGTGTACGAGCAGGTCAGGTGGGTGTCCCACGGGTTTTTCCGGTGCGCCCCATGCCCATTCGGGTCACGAGGAGCACACCCACGACCGCCAGCGCGAGCTGGAGTATGTGCTCGATCCAGTCGATACCACGCGTGTCGGCCCAGCCGAACGCGTGCGCTATCAGTGTCCCGATCAGCGCGGCCACGATACCGACGATCAGGGTCAGGCCGATGGACATGCTCTGCTTGCCGGGCACTATCAGCCTGGCCAGCGCACCGACGATGGCGCCGATGACGAGAGCGGAGACAATCGCGCCGATCATGTGTTGCTCCCCCCGAAGACGTTCACATGGTCTGGGGGGAGACCTACCCCCCGAACTGGACAAACAACCCAAAGAGGAAGGCGGCGGTCCGTACCGCGCCAGTGACGAACCGCCGCCTTCGCATGAGGCGGGCTAGGCGACGACCCGCCAGGACACCCTCACGTATCCCACCATGAAGACGCCCGGCTACGCGGGAAGGTTGACTACCAACGCGGTCGCGATGGCCGCGATGCCCTCTCCACGCCCCGTCAGGCCGAGCCCGTCGGTGGTGGTGGCGGAGACGCTCACCGGCGCTCCCACGGCGGCGCCGAGCGCCTTCTCGGCCTCCGCACGGCGCGGCGCCAGCCTGGGCCGGTTGCCGATCACTTGGATGGCCACATTGCCGATCTCATAGCCCGCGGCACGAACCTGGCGGGCGGTCTCCTCGAGCAGCGCAGCGCCCGAGGCGCCGGCCCAGCGCGGGTCGGCGGTGCCGAACAGCAGGCCGAGGTCGCCCAGCCCGGCGGCGGACAGCAGCGCATCGCACGCGGCGTGCGCGGCTGCATCGCCGTCGGAGTGGCCGTCCAGCCCGATCTCACCCGGCCAATGCAGGCCGGCGAGGTTGAGCTCTCGTCCCGAAGCGCTTGAACTGAACGGGTGGACGTCGACTCCGACGCCCACCCGTGGAAGATTCGCGCTCAGGAGTTGAGGACCTCGTCGAGCAGGGCCTCAGCCTTGTCCTCATTGGTCTTCTCGGCCAGGGCCAACTCACTGACCAGGATCTGCCGTGCCTTGGCGAGCATACGCTTCTCGCCTGCGGAAAGACCACGTTCGCGGTCCCTCCGCCACAGGTCCCGAACCACCTCGGCGACCTTGTTCACATCGCCGGAGGCGAGCTTTTCCAGATTGGCCTTGTAGCGACGAGACCAGTTGGTCGGCTCTTCCGTGTGCGGCATCCGAAGGACGTCGAAAACCCTCTCAAGGCCTTCCTGACCGACAACATCGCGCACACCGACGAGTTCTGCGTTTTCAGCTGGCACCTGGACGGTAAGGTCGCCCTTGTCGACCTTGAGCACCAGGTAGGTCTTTTCCTCACCCTTGATGGATCGCGTCGTGATTGCTTCGATCCGAGCAGCCCCATGGTGGGGGTAGACGACAGTGTCGCCGACCTGGAAAGTCATGTGACAAGTACCCCTTCCGCTGTACTCCAGCGTACCACGCATCCACAGGCTCCCGGAACAGTGAAAACCCCATAACTGCAGGTCAAGGCCGCATATTAGGGCTTGACAAACGGTCAACTCTATGAAACTCCATTCCGGACATAGCGAATGACCTGCGGGGGTGTTGATATGACCATGGATTGGGGCGGATATGGTGGGCGCTGCCCTACACGCATGCGCAAGACCAAGGAGAACCCGCCCGTGACCAGCCGACGCTGGATTGCCGTAGCCGCCGCGTTCTTGGCAGCCCCCGTACTCGCCGGCTGCGGGGCTGGATTCGACGCCACCACCAACATGCCCTATGCCCCCGTCGAGGGCCAGGCCTTGATCGAGAAGGGCGCTTACGGCTCTCGCGGCATTCAGATCCCGCAGGCGTTCATCCTCGGCCCGGACGCCGGCGCCCAGCTTCCGTGGCGCGGCTCGGCCCCGATCTACCTGAACATCCTCAACACGGCCGGCGCGCCCGACACCCTGCAGGCCGTCTCCGCGGGGAGCATGGGCACGGTGAAGGTCACGGCCCCGATCCAGCTGCCGAGCAACCAGCTCGTGAACACCGGCAAGCCGAGCCCGCAGCTCATGCTCGAAGCGATCCCTAAGAGTCTCAGGGGCGGCGAGACCATCAGGCTGGACCTCCAGTTCGCCAACGCCGGGACAGTGTCCATGAACGTGCCTGTGGTCACGCGCAGCCGCGAATTCGCGGCCTACCCCCCGGCCCCTGGCGCCACGCCGGCCCCGACGCCCACTCCGACGCCGTCCGCGCACGCGGAGGAGTCACACTAAAAGCATGACAAAACCCTTGTCCCGGTACGGCAAACGCGCACCGGAACAAGGGTTTTGTTATTCCTCCACCGCGTCGAACTTGTAGCCCAGGCCGCGCACCGTCAGGATGCAGCGCGGGTTGGACGGGTCGGACTCGATCTTCGCGCGCAGCCGCTTGACGTGGACGTCCAGCGTCTTGGTGTCGCCCACGTAGTCGGCGCCCCAGACGCGGTCGATGAGCTGACCGCGCGTGAGCACCCGGCCCGCGTTGCGCAGCAGGACCTCCAGCAGCTCGAACTCCTTCAGCGGCAGCTGCACCTGCTCCCCGCGCACGGCCACGACGTGCCGGTCGACGTCCATGCGCACGGGGCCGACGGCCAGCACCGCGGTCTCCAGCTCCTCCGGCACGTCGCCCTGGCGGCGGAGCACCGCGCGGATGCGGGCGACCAGCTCCCGCGAGGAGAACGGCTTGGTGACGTAGTCGTCGGCCCCCAGCTCGAGGCCGACGACCTTGTCGATCTCGCTGTCCTTGGCCGTCAGCATGATGACGGGCACCTTGGAGCGCTGCCGGAGGGAACGGCACACCTCCGTACCGGGCAAACCTGGCAGCATCAGGTCGAGCAGCACCAGATCCGCTCCGTTGCGGTCGAACGTGTCGAGCGCCTCGGGTCCGGTCGCCGCGACCGACACCTCGAAGCCCTCCTTGCGCAGCATGTAGGACAGGGCGTCGGAGAAGGACTCCTCATCCTCGACGACCAGTACTCGGGTCATTTAGCAGTCTCCAGGGGAATCGAGGGTGGTACGGCCACCGCCGTCCCGCCGAAGGCGGGCAGGCGGAGCGTGAAGGTGGAGCCGGACCCTTCCTTGCTCCATACGGACACCTCGCCGGCGTGGGCCGCGGCGACGTGCTTGACGATAGCGAGACCGAGCCCCGTGCCGCCGGTGGCCCGGGATCTGGCCGCGTCGACGCGGAAGAAGCGCTCGAAGATGCGCTCCAGCGCCTCCTCGGGGATGCCGATGCCTTGATCGCTGACGCTGATCTCCACGAAGTCGTTCGCGGGGCGGACGCTGACCACGACCCTCGTGTGCTCGGGGCTGTAGGCGACCGCGTTGTCGATGAGGTTGCGCAGCGCGGTGACGAGCAGCTCGTCGTCGCCCCAGATGCGCAGGCCCTCGGTGCCGCCGGAGACCAGCGCGATGTCCTTGGCCACCGCCTTGGTGTTGCAGTGGTCGATGGCGTCGTGAATGGCCTCGTCGATCGACACCTGGCCGGGGGTGGGGATGGGCTCGGCGCCCTGGATCCTGCTGAGCGTTATCAGGTCCTGGACGAGGTAGTTGAGCCGAGCCGCCTCGTGTTGCATGCGGCCGGCGAAGCGGGTGACAGCCTCGGGGTCGTCAGCGGCGTCCTGGATGGTCTCGGCCAGCAGGCTCAGCGCGCCGACCGGGGTCTTCAGCTCGTGGCTGACGTTGGCGACGAAGTCACGGCGCACCGCCTCGACCCTGCGCCGCTCGGTCTGGTCCTCGGCGAGCACCAGGACCTGGCCGTAGGTGCCCAGTGGCGCGACGCGTACCGCGAAGTTGGTGGTTTCCTGGCCGAACTTGTGCCCGGCGACGTCGATCTCGCTCTCGCGGATCTCGCCGTCGCGGCGCACCTGGCGGGCCAGCGCGAGGAGCTCGGCGGCCATCAGCCGGTCGCCCTTGACCAGGCCGAAGGCCCGCGCCGCCGAGCTGGCGCGCAGCACGCGGTCGTGCGCGTCGAGCACCACGGCGGACGAGGGGAGCACCGCGAGCACGGAGGCGACGCCCTGCGGCAGCGCCGCGCCGCTCTCCACGCCGTCGGTCTCGACGGTACGGCGAGGGGCCTCGATCTGGTTTCGGTAGAACAGGACGGCCAGGGCGCCCACGACGAACCCGGCCAGGGCCGCGAAGCTCATGGCCAACTCACTCATGTCTCCGATGGTAGGCGGCCTTTCCCCAGGGACAGACCCCCTCATCAGGGGATGAACGACCCTTTCCTGGAAAGTTCATTTAGGTGTAGGGGTTCGTTCATCGGGCGACACATACGGTGGCCACATGCGCGACGCCTACCACGAAGAACTCGACGGGCTCACGGACAAGCTGGTCGAGATGACCAGGCTGGTCCGGTCGGCCATCTCCCGTGCCACCACGGCCCTCCTCGACCCCGACCTGGCGCTCGCCGAGAACGTCATCTCCCGTGACGACGAGGTGAACGCGCTGTTCGCGGAGGTCGAGTCGACGATCTTCGACCTGATGGCCAGGCAGCAGCCGGTCGCGATCGACCTGCGCACGATGATCACGGCGCTGCGCATGGGCACCGACCTCGAGCGCATGGGCGATCTGGCCGTGCACGTCGCCAAGGTGGCCCGGCTGCGCCACCCCGACTCGGCGATCCCGCTGGAGATGCGCTCCACGATCCTGGAGATGGGCCAGATCGCGGAGAACATCGTCACCAAGGCCGGCAGCTGCGTGGCCACGCGCGACGTCGAGTCGGCGCTGGAGCTGCCGAAGGACGACGACGCGATGGACCGGCTGCACAGCCGGTTGTTCCGGCTGCTGCTGGCGAAGGACTGGCAGCACGGCGTGGAGCCGGCCATCGACATCACGCTGATCGGGCGATACTACGAGCGTTACGCCGACCACGCCGTCCGGGTCGCGCAGGACGTCGTCTACCTGGTGACCGGCACCCGGCCGACCTGATTTCCGCGAACCTTTCGCCAACCTTTTCGGAAAGCCGCGACGATTTCCGCCGCCGCCGGGAGTCCTACCTTCGACACGCCCCCGAAAAGGAAGGACGACCGGCATGGCCACCAGCCACACTCTCGACGTGCCCGGCGCGCACCTGTACTACGAGGTACGCGGCACGGGCCCGCTGCTCTTCGTCATCGGATCGCCGATGGACGCCGCGGCGTTCGCGCCGTTCGCCGACGCGCTCGCGGGCGACCACACCGTGGTCACCCTCGACCCGCGCGGCGTCTCCGGCAGCAGGCTCGACGATCCCGAGCAGGATTCCACGCCCGAGCTGCGGGCCGACGACGTCGCCGCGATCATGGACGCGCTCGGGGTCGAGACCGCCGACGTGTTCGGCAGCAGCGGCGGCGCGGTGACCGGGCTGGCGCTGGTCGAGCGGCATCCGCGGCGGGTGCGCACGCTGGTCGCGCACGAGCCTCCGGTCCTGGAGCTGCTGCCGGACGCCGCCGAGCGGCGGGCCGGGGTGGAGGACATCATCGCGACCTACCAGCGGGAGGGCGTGGGGGCCGCCTGGGTGAAGTTCATGATCACCGCGGGCTTCGACCTGGAGGCCGAGGGCGCGCCCGGCGCGCCGCAGGAGCCGACGCCGCAGGACCTGGCCAACAGCGCCCACTTCTTCCTGCACGAGCTACGCGGCACCACTCGGTACGTGCCGGACGCCGCCGCCTTGACGGCCGGGCCGGCCCGCGTCGTGGTCGGCATCGGGGTCGAGTCCGGCAATCTGGTCACGTACCGGACGTCGGTCGCGCTGGCCGAGCTGCTCGGCACGCCGCCCGTGGAGTTCCCCGGCGATCACGGCGGGTTCCTGGCACGGCCGGTGGAGTGCGCGGACGTGCTGCGGAAGGTGCTGGCGGGCTGATCCGTGACGCTGCTCGACCATCTGCTGTAGAGCGCGGGGTTCTGGGCCACGTCCCAGCGCGCCAGAAGTGACGGGCCCGTCGGATCGATGGCGGCCACGAGCAGGGCCGGCTCGGTGGCGGGCGCCTCGCCGACGATCCGCCCGTCCGGGGCGACGATCCGGGTCGCGCCCATGCCCTCGTGCTCCCCCGCCGTTCCTGCGACATCGGCCGCGATCACCCAGCAGTCGTTCTCCACCGCTCGGGCGATGAGAGTCGCGCACGACCTGGCCCGCCAGCGGCGCGTGACGTCCGCAGGCAGATCGTTGTTGAGCGGGCACACCAGGATGCGCGCGCCCGCCAGCGCCAGGAGGCGGGACGGCTCGATGAAGTTGCAGTCGTAGCAGATCACCACGCCGAAGGCGGTGTCGGCGTGGTGATGGAGCGGCAGATCCGCGCCCGGGTCGAAGGCCGCTTCACGGGGGAACAGCTTGCGGGAGACGCCGAGGAGACGGCCGTCGCGGATCACCGCCGCCGAGCTGTGCAGCCGGCCGTCGCCGGCGCGCTCGGTGAAGCCGGCGACGACGGTCAGGGCCGGAGGAGCCGCCCCGAACGCCGGGATCAGCTCCTCCGCCGACGTGGCGACGGTCGCGGCCGCGGCCCGGTCGCGGGGCATGCCGCCGAAATAGCACTCCGGGAGGACGAGCAGGTCGACGCCCTCCCGCGCGCACCGGTCCAGAGCGGCTCCGAGGCCCCCGGCCGCGTGGCAGGACAGGTCGGCCTGGAGTGCCGCTACCTTCAACGGCCCTGGTTGGCCACGGCCTCGATGGCGGCCTTGGCGGCCTCCGGGTCCAGGTATTCGCCGCCGCGCCGCAGCGGCCGGAACTCGGCGTCGAGCTCATAGACCAGGGGGATCCCGGTCGGGATGTTGAGTCCCGCGATGTCCTCGTCGCTGATGTCGTCCAGGTGCTTCACCAGGGCCCGCAGCGAGTTGCCGTGCGCCGCCACCAGGACGGTCCGCCCGGCCGCCAGGTCCGGAACGATCGAGTCGTACCAGTACGGCAGCATGCGGTCGACCACGTCCTTCAAGCACTCCGTCCGCGGCATGAGCTCCGGCGGCAGGAGGGCGTAGCGCGGGTCACCGGCCTGGGAGTATTCGTCGTCGTCGGCGATCGGGGGCGGCGGCACGTCGTACGAGCGGCGCCAGAGCATGAACTGCTCCTCCCCGAACTCCTCCCGGGTCTGCGCCTTGTTCTTGCCCTGCAGAGCCCCGTAGTGGCGCTCGTTGAGCCGCCAGCTGCGGGTGACCGGCAGCCAGGGCATGTCGGCCTCCGCCAACGCCAGCTGGGCCGTCTGGATGGCCCGGGTCAGGAGGCTGGTGTGGACGACGTCCGGGCGCTGCCCGGCTTCCAAGAGGAGCTTGCCTCCGCGGCGGGCCTCGTCCTCGCCCTTCGCCGAGAGGCTCACGTCCACCCAACCGGTGAACAGCCCCTTGGCGTTCCAGTCACTCTCACCGTGCCGTAGCAGCACCAAAGTCGCCATGGGCCCAATCCTACGGATACGGCTCAGCGGTCGGGGTCGGCGAAGCGGGCGAACGCCTGGAGGTTGGCCAGCGACTCGCCCCGTTTGGCCCGCCAGGCCCACTCCCGCCTGATCGAGGAGGCGAAGCCCAGCTCCAGCGCCCGGTCGAACCAGTCGTCGGAGTACGTCAGCACGCAGCCGAGCAGCCGGTCCACCTCCTCCTCGGTGACGGCGGACAGCGGCACCCGGCCCACGAGGTAGACGTCCCCGACGGGGTCGAGCGAGAAGTGCACCCCGTACATGGAGCCGTTCTTCTCCAGCAGCCAGCGGTAGAACTCGGTGTGGTTCTCATCGGGCTGGCGGCAGAAGAACGCCTCGACGTGGAGCACCCGCTCCCCCACGATCAGCCAGGTCATGGTGGCGAGCTTGTGCTGGCCGGGGAGCTTGGCGAGGAACGCCCCCGGCCGCGGCTCGTCATAAGAGACGTCCGCGGCCTTGAGCGCGGCTTCGACGACATCGCGCATAGAAGTGCACGCTACAGATTGACGGCCACGGGCGTCTTGTGCAGGTTCGCGATGGCGGCCGCGTACACCTCCATCAGCCGCGACGCGGTGGCCTGCCAGCCGAAGGCGGCCGCGTGGGTGCGGGCGCCACGCGAGAGATGGTCGCGCCAGTGCGGCGCGGTGATGAAGCCGCGGAGCGCCTGGGCCCATTCGGCGGGGTCGTGACCGTCCACGAGCAGGCCCGAGACACCGTCCCTGACGGCGGTACGCAGGCCGCCGACGGCGGCCGCGGCCACGGGCGTGCCGCAGGCCTGGGACTCCAGGGCGACGAGGCCGAACGACTCGCTGTAGGAGGGCACGACGGTGACGGAGGCGGCCCGGTACCAGTCGGCCAGCTCGTGCTGAGCGGCCGGGGGCACGAGGCGTACGACGTCGGAGATGCCCAGCTCGGCGGCCAGCTCGGTGAGCATGGACGGCCTGGCCAGTCCGTTGCCGGACGGGCCGCCGACGCAGGCGATCACCAGGCGCTCGCGCAGCGACGGCTCCTCGATGATCATTCTGGAGGCGGCGCGCAGCAGCACGTCAGGAGCTTTGAGCGGCTGGATACGCCCCACGAACAGCAGCACGTGCGCGCCCAGCGGCAGGCCGAGCCGGTCCCGGGCGGCGGCCTGCGAGCCCGGGCGGAAGACGGTGAGGTTGACGCCAGGGTTGACGACGGCGACGCGGTCCTCGGCGGCGCCGTACAGGTCGATGAGCTCGTGGGCCTCGTCGGCGGTGTTGGCCACGAGGCGGTCGGCGATCTCCACGACCTGTTCCTCGCCGACCACGCGGGCCTGCGGCTCGGGCTTGTCGCCGTCGGCCAGCAGGAGGTTCTTGACCTTGGCCATGGTGTGCATGGTGTGCACGAGCGGCACGCCCCAGCGTTCCTTGGCCAGCCAGCCGACCTGGCCGGACAGCCAGTAGTGGGAGTGGATGACGTCGTAGCGGCCCGGGTCGTACATGGCCTCGGTGCGCAGCACCTCCGACAAGAACGCGCACAGTTGCCCGGGCAGGTCGGCGCGGTCCATCTCCTCGTACGGCCCCGCGGTCAAATGCCTGACGAGGACGCCGGGGGCGAGCTCGGCCACGGGTGGCAGGTCACGGGCGGTCGCCCGGGTGAAGATCTCCACCTCTACGCCCAGCTGCGCCAGCAGCTTGGCGGACTCGACGATGTACACGTTCATGCCCCCGGCGTCGCCCGTTCCGGGCTGGTCCAGGGGCGATGTGTGCATGCTGATGGTCGCGACCCGTCCGACCCGTCGTCGCCTCACTCGACACCACCTCCAAGAGCGTTACAACCATCAAATTTTTTCCGACATTCCCGACAAGCTGCTGCAGCGCGGCACGAGCGGGCGGAATGTCGCCACGGCGGGGGGACGAGAGGGCGGCGCCCGGGCAGCGGGGCGAGGCCTGGCAGGATGAGGGGCATGCGGAGAACGGCTGTGGTGACCGGGGCGAGCAGCGGGATCGGCGAGGCGACGGCACGCCGGCTCGCCGCCGAGGGCTATGAGGTGGTGGCGGGCGCGCGGCGGCGCGAACGGCTGGACAAGCTGGCCGCCGACGAGCCGCTGATCAGGGCGGTGACGCTCGACGTGACCTCGCAGGAGTCGGTGGACGCGCTCGCGGCCTCGCTCGACCGCTGCGACGTGCTGGTCAACAACGCCGGCGGCGCGTTCGGGCTGGAGCCGGTCGCGGACGGGCGGCTCGAGGACTGGCAGCAGATGTACGACGTCAACGTGCTCGGCTCGCTGCGCATGACCCAGGCCCTCATGCCCAAGCTCATCGAGTCGGGCGACGGTGTGCTGGTGATGCTGACCTCGACGGCGGGACTGGTGTCGTACGAGGGCGGCGGCGGCTACTGCGCGGCCAAGCACGCCCAGACGTCGATGACCGAGACGCTGCGCCTGGAACTGGTCGGCCGGCCGGTGCGGGTCGTCGAGATCGCGCCGGGCATGGTGAAGAGCGAGGGGTTCGCGGTCACCAGGTTCCGCGGCGACGAGGCGGCCGCGGCCCGCGTGTACGAGGGCGTGCCCGACCCGCTGAGCTCGGACGACGTGGCCGACGCCATCGCGTGGTGCGTCACCAGGCCCGCCCACGTGAACATCGACCGCCTGATCATCCGCCCCCGCGCCCAGGCCGCGCAGCACCGGGTGCACCGCGTCACGTGAACAAGCCCGTCGGCGCCATCACCAGGGGGACGACCGCGCACAACCGGCTGCGGCGCTGCGATCGCTGGATCGCGGCGGTGCACGGGCGGCGGCTGCGGGCGGTCGATCGGCCGCTGGTGGTGGACCTGGGCTACGGGGCCTCGCATGTCACGACGCTGGAGCTCTTCACCCGGCTGCGCCGGGTCTCCCCCGGGGTCGAGGTGGTGGGGATCGAGATCGACCCGGCCAGGGTGGCGGTGGCGAAGCCGTACGAGCGGGAGGGGCTGAGCTTCCGGCTCGGCGGCTTCGAGCTGCCCGTGTCCCGGCCGCCGGTGCTGATCAGGGCGTTCAACGTGTTGCGCCAGTACGCCGAGGCGGAGGCCTGGCACTACTGGGACGTGCTGCGCGGCCGGCTGGCCCCGTACGGGGTGCTGGTCGAGGGGACGTCGTCGGAGAACGGCCGGCGGGCGGTCTGGGTGGGCCTGTCGTCCCGCGGGCCCGAGACGATCACCTTCTCGGCCCGCTTCGACGCCTTCGAACGGCCCTCCGACCTGGCCGACCGGCTGCCGAAGACCCTCATCCACCGGAACGTCCCGGGTGAGCGCATCCATACGTTCCTGCGGGACTTCGACCACGCGTGGGCGGTCAGCGCGCCGTACGGCGTGCACGGGGCGAGGCAGCGGTGGCTGGCCGCCGTACAGGCTCTGGCGGGCACCTGGCCGGTTCCCACGCGGCCACCACTGGGCGGCGCGGCCAGGTGGCGGCTCGGCGAGGTGACCTTGCCCTGGCCGGCGGTCAGCCCCCGAGACTAGAGCCGCGACTCGAACGCGGTGTACGCCGTGCGATCGAACAACACGAACCTGACGTCCTCGACCGACGTGTCCGCCCGCCGCACCGCGTCCAGCGCGATGCGTGCCGCGTCGTCCATGGGCCAGCCGTAGATCCCGGTCGAGATCGCGGGAAAGGCCACCGACCCGGCCCCGAGCTCCTCGGCGACGCGGAGCGACGCCACGTAGCAGGAGGCGAGCAACTCCGAACGGTCCTCCGACGTGGAGTGGACAGGCCCGACCGTGTGGATCACCCAGCGGGCCGGGAGCCGCCCTGCCGTCGTCGCCACGGCCTGGCCCGCCGGGAGGCCCTTGCCGTAACGGGCGGCCCGCAGCTTCCTGCATTCCTCCAGGATCTCCGGGCCGCCGCGGCGGTGGATGGCGCCGTCGACGCCCCCGCCGCCCATGAGCGAGGAGTTGGCCGCGTTGACGATGGCGTCCACCCGCTGCTCGGTGATGTCTCCCTGGACCAGGGTGATTTCCATCTCACCAGCATCCCGGATGCCAGCTCGACAGGTTGTAGAGCTACCCTGAAGGGCGTGAAGGGTCTTGGCGAACTCGAGCGCAGCATCATGGACATCCTCTGGGCGGAGAACACCTCGTTGACCGCCCGCGAGGTCGGCAGGCTCATAGCCGACCGTGACCTTGCCCCCACGACGGTCATGACCGTGCTCGACCGCCTCACCCGCAAGGGATTCCTGCACCGGACGCGCGACGGCCGTGCGTGGAGATATCAGCCGGCGGAAAGCCGTGACGCGTACATCGCCGAGCTTATGCTGGAAGCCTTGGATTTGACGGGCGACCGATCGGCCGCCCTCACTCGCTTCGCCCAGGCCGTGTCAGGACCGGAGGCGGAGATCCTGCGCAGAGCCCTCACGGAGCTGGAGGAAGAGTGATCACGGCAGCGGCGCTGGCAGCGCTCGCCACGGCGTGCGCGGTCGGCTCCTGGCGTTTCACGACGGCCCGGTGGACCTCACGCGCGCCCCGGCTGGCCATCATTCTCTGGCAGTCCCTGGGCGTGGCCTGGGGCCTGGCCACGACCGGCGCCATGCTGGCGTACGCGGTCCAGCCCTACGGCCTTGGCGTGCTGCCCGGGCTCATCGCGTTCGCGCGCGGCGAGACGCCTCGCGCACCCTGGGACGCGCTCCACGTGCTGGCCATGATCGCGGGGATCACCGCGCTGGCCGTGCTGGTCGTGGTGCTGCTCACGGCAGGGGTGCAGGCGCTGCGGGCTCGGCGGCGGCACCGCATGCTGCTCGCGCTGATCGCCCACGACGACCCGGCCATGCCCGGGGTGCGGGTGCTCGACCACCCGAGCGCGGCGGCGTACTGCGTACCGGGACTGCGTTCGCAGGTCGTGGTCAGCGAAGGCGCGCGCAAGCTGCTGTCGCAGGACGAGCTGGCGGCCGTGCTGGCGCACGAGGCCGCGCACGTACGCGAGCGCCATGACCTGGTCCTGCTGCCGTTCGCCGCGCTGCGCAGGGCGTTGCCCTGGTCGAAGGTCGTGGCCGACGCTCAGGCGCAGGTGGAGCTGCTCATCGAGATGGCCGCCGACGACCGCGCCCGCCGCTACTGCTCGCCGCGCCGGCTGGCCACGGCGCTGCTCAGGTTCGGCACGGCCGGGGCCATGCCGACACCGCACGGCATGCTGGGCCTGCACGCCCACAACGTCATGGCGAGGGTGGACCGGCTGGTCAAGCCGGGTCCCGAGCTGGCCGTGTCCGTGCGGTACGGGTACATCGCACTGTCTGTGACATTGGTCACCGCCGCCCCCTTCCTGTGGGTTATCCAGCTCTGACTGCTTGCTCCTGTTAATCATCCTGTTTGCAATTGCAAGCAGCGCGATGCAGACTAGAGGCATGGCACTACCGAAAGTCGGCTCGATCGGTGAATACATCCGCGAGCAGCGGCAGCAGGCGAAGATCTCGCTGCGCCAGCTCGCCGAGGCAGCTGGGGTCTCCAATCCGTACCTCAGCCAGATCGAGCGCGGGCTGCGCAAGCCGAGCGCCGAGATCCTCAACCAGATCGCCAAGGGTCTGCGGATCTCCGCGCAAGCGCTCTACGTGCAGGCGGGCCTCATCGAGGACCGCGAACCGCCGAGCGACGTGACCACTGCCATCAGGGCCGACACGCATCTCACCGAGCGGCAACGCCAGGTGCTGATCGACATTTATGAGTCGTTCCGCAAGGAGAAGCGCGCCGAGGATGAGCAAACCTCCCAGAACGCTCACCCTCGGCACGGCTCCGGACCGGACGACGAGGAGCCGCTGCCCGAGGAGTTTCTCGCCGCTCTTGAGCCCTATGCGGCGACCTCACGCAACGGCAACGTCACCCAGGAAACCAAGGAAGGTTAACCCATGACGCTCGCCACCGAGGTCAAGAAGCTCACTGACTCCAAGCCGTTCTACGCCGTCGCGGGCGCCGGCGACTTCGCCGTGGAGAAGCTGCGCGAGCTGCCCGAGCAGCTGCGCAAGCTCCAGTCCCGCCGCTACGAGCTGGCCAGGGACCTGCCCGAGCGCACCCGTGCCTACGCCGACAAGGCCGAGGGTCTCGCCAGGGAGCTCCCGGAGAAGGCCCGCGAGTACGCCGACCAGCTGACCCACAAGGCCACCGAGGTCTATGAGGACTTCGCCACGCGCGGCCGCAAGGTCGTCAGCAAGGCGTCGGGCGAGGCCGCGCTGGAGCTGGAAGAGGTGTCGGAGGCCGCCGAGCCGCCCGTCGCCGAGCCCGTCGAGCCGGTCAAGAAGACCCGCTCGACCCGCACCACCCGTACGACGAAGGCCTGATGTGACGGAAAGGCCCGGCTCCCTTGGGGAGGCGGGCCTTTCCGCTTTGGGGTGCCCGGTCGGCCGGGGCGCCCATTAGGCTGGTGGCCGGTCTCATAGCGGCGTTGGGCGGAGCCAACAACATGAATCTGATCAACGGTGTCTTCAACCTTCTCTTTCTGGTGCTCGCCGCCATCATCTTCGGCATGTCGGTCTACGCGATCGTGCACGCCCTGCGGGTGCCGGCCAACGCGTTCATCTCGGCGGGCAAGCTGAAGAAGGAGCTGTGGCTGCTCATCCTGGGACTGGCGACGCTGTTCTCCGGCGCTGGGGCATGGATGTACTTCGACGCCTTCCTGGGCGCCCTAGCCATGGGCAACCCCAAGTTCATCGGCATCGGCCTCGGCCTGTTCTCGATCCTCGCCGTCATCGCCGCCACCGTCTACATCGTGGACGTGAAGCCCGCCGTCAAGGGCATGGGCCGGGGCAACAGCGGGCCGTACGGCCCCTGGTAGTCGCTAGGCTTCCGGCATGAGCAACGACCTCCACGGACGTACCCACCGGCTGGAACTGGCGGATCAGAGCCTCAGGGACTTCGAGGCCGTCGTGCTGGAGGCGAGCCCGGAGGGGATCGTCCTCGACAAGTCGGCGTTCTATCCGGGCGGCGGCGGCCAGCCGGCCGACCACGGCGTGCTGATCTGGCAGGGCGTGGAGACCCGCATCGTCGGGGCCCGCAAGGGCGATGATCTCTACCTGATCCCGGCCGAGGGCGACCCGATCCCGCCCGTGGGCACCGTGGTCACGGGAGCGGTCGCCGACGAGCGCCGCTCGGCCCTCATGCGTACGCACTCCGGCCTGCACGTGTTGTGCGGGGTGGTGTTCAGGGACTACGGCTGTCTGGTCACGGGCGGCAACATGGACGAGCTCAGCGCGCGGATGGACTTCAACCTGCCCGAGGTGCCTCCTGGCTTCAAGGAGGCCGTCGAGGACGCCTGCAACGCCGAGATCGTCGCCGACCGGCGCATCGACGTGAGGGTGCTGCCGCGTGCGGAGGCGTTCGCCATCCCTGACATCATCCGCACCGCCACGAACCTGGTGCCGGAGACGGTCCAGGACGTGCGTGTCGTCGACATCGTGGGCCTCGACACCCAGGCGGACGGCGGCACCCACGTGGCCTCGACGAAGCAGATCGGCCGGATCAAGGTCGCCAAGATCGAGAGCAAGGGCCGGGGTTTTCGCCGCCTGCGCATCCAGATCTCCGACTGAACGGGTCCCCGCCCTGACCGGCGCCCAACTGGAATTGCGGATTACCTGATCAGGGCTCCCGCGCCCCTGTTCGCGGCATTTACGCTTGGCTCCTGCAGCGCCGCGCAACGGGGGTTGGCGTGTCCGACGAAATCGCTGAGTCGCACCCTGTTCCCCTTCTTCGCGGGACCGCGCGGCAAGCGGCGCGCGTGGACTGGAAGCGCGGGCTGGTCGCGTTGATCGGGGTCGCCATCCCCGGGATCAAGGCGAGTCTGGAATGGGGCTGGCTGGGCACCATCGGAATCCTCGGCGTGGGGGTGATCGTATTCTCGATCATCACGCCTGCCCAGAAGCTCCTGGCCGTCCGTCTGCGTGCCGCCTTCGGCGATCCTTCCGGCTTCGCGGTCGCGTTCCAGCCGTTCGATCCCCGCGACTACCGACGCTTCGGAGCCAAGCAATGGCGTCGGCAGTCCTACCGGGCACTGCTGGCGATCGACCGGGGCCGGCTCACCTTCCGGCCTGACGAAAAGAGCCGCCTCAAGGGGCGGAACGCCTTCTCCGTGCCGTTGGCAGACATCCGCACCATCGTCGTGAGGCGCCCTCACCACCTCCGCCCAGGCGCGATGGCGTTCGTCGAGCTGCAGGGTGGTGGAGTGCTTCATCTCCGCCTCCTCGACCGCGGCGCGGCGTTCGTCGCGGTCCTGCGTGCGGCCGGCGTCCCGCGGGTCGAGGAAGATTGAGCGTGCGACTAGCCGATCATCTTCTCGAAGCCGTCGAGGAGCCGGCCGAGGCCGAACTCGAAGAGGCGGTCGAGGTCGAGGTCGAAGTCGCCCAGGTCGGCCAGGAACGCGGCGAAGGCGGTGTAGCCGTCTGACTCGCTGATCGCCCGTAGCCGGTCCTCCTGCCCGCTCATCCACTCCTCGTCAGTGAGCCCCGTGGCGGCTCTCGCCCGTCGCTCCATCTCGAGGTTGGCGGCGATGCCTTGGACGTAGCTGTAGAGCAGGATCTGCAGGTCCATCTTGGTCGTGGCGTCCAGGCCGGTGTCCGCCAGCGCCGCCATGACCCACTCCGTGTGCTTGGCCAGGCCGGCCGAGGGCAGCGGCCGGTACAACGAGGTGACCCCGGCCATCCAAGGGTGCGCCCGGTAGGCGGCCCACTGCAGGCGAGCGGTCGTCTCGAACGCGGCCCGCCAGCCGGGCGGCCGTTCGGCGGGCAGCGGGAAGTCTTCGACCGCCGCGTCGACCATGAGCAGGACCAGGTCGTCCTTGCTGCCAATATGGCGGTAGAGGGACATGGTCGCCAAGCCGAGCCGGTCGGCGATCGCTCGCATGGTCACGTCGGGGAGCCCTTCGGCGTCGGCGATCTCGATGGCTGCCCGGACGATGCGCTCCCGCATCCGGCCAGATCCAGAAATTTCCGGACGCCGGGCCGCCCGCCCGCCGCCCTGCTCCGCCACGACCGTCCCCACCCGCGGCTCGGCCACCACGACACCCTCCTGTGCCAGCAGCGCCAGTGCCTTGGTGGCGGTGGCCAGCGCGACCCCCCAGTCCCTGGCGAGCTGTCTGGTGGACGGCACCCGGTCCCCGGGACGCAACCTGCCGTCGGCGATGCGCCGTTTGATGTCGCCTGCGATCCGCGCGTAGGGCGGAGTGTTCATCAGACCCTCCTGTACTAGTACAGATCTTCCCATCATAACGTTGCGAGCTGCTGTATGTACGACGTACATTCAGACCTGCGTACAACGTCAACAAGGGAGTCACATCATGAAGGCGCTCATTTCCGGCGCGAGTGTCGGCGGTCCGGTCCTGGCCTACTGGCTGCGGCGCAACGGCGCCGAGGTGACGGTCGTCGAGCGCGCCCCGGCCCCGCGCAAGGGCGGCCAGGCCATCGACATCAGGGGCGCGGCGCTGACCGTGGCCGCGCGCATGGGCATCCTGGAGCAGGCCCGGGCACTGCGGACGACCATGCAGGGCATGTCCATGGTGGACGGCGACGGCAACGAGCTCATGCGCAGCACCGAGGGCACGCTGAGCGGCGGCGACTTCGACAGCCCCGACGTCGAGATCATGCGCGACGATCTGACCGCGCTCGTCACCGCGGCCGCCGACGCCGACTACGTCTACGGCGACTCGATCGCCTCACTCACCCAGGACGCCGACGGCGTGGACGTGACGTTCGAGAGCGGCAGGCAGGAGCGTTACGACTATGTGGTCGGCGCCGACGGGCTGCACTCCAACGTGCGGCGGCTGGCGTTCGGCCCGGAGGAGCGGTTCCTCGAGCACCTCGGCATGTACGTCTCGATCTTCACCGCGCCGAACTTCCTCGGCCTGGACCACTGGCAGACCTGGTTTCGCGAGGGCGACGTCGGCGGGGCGGTGTTCAGCGACAGGGACCCCGGAGTGATGCGCGTCAACCTGGGATTCGGCGCGGGCCCGATCGCCTACGACCACCGCGACGTGGAGCAGCAGAAGCGCCTGATCCAGGAGCACTGCGCCGGGGCGCGTTGGGAGGTGCCGAAGCTGCTGGAGGCCATGTGGGCGGCCGACGACTTCTACTTCGACGCCATGGCGCAGGTGAAGATGGAGCGCTGGTCGACCGGCCGGGTGACGCTGATCGGCGACGCCGGTTACTGCGCCTCGCCGCTGTCCGGCCAGGGCACGAGCCTGGCCATGGTGGGGGCGTACGTGCTGGCGCAGGAGCTCGCCGCCGACGCGGCCGGCGCGTTCGACCGGTACGAGAAGCGCATGCGGCCCTTCGTCGCGCAGAACCAGGCGCTCGCCGTCGAGAACCCCGGCCAGGGCGCCTCACCGGAAAGTGTTCAGCTGGCCGCCAACGGCATCACCTTGGACTGAACCGATACGATTTGCCGCCATGACGGGTATCAGACTCACGATGGCCGCCCTCGGGGCCACCGCTCTGACGTTGACCGCCGCCCCCGCCATGGCGACGGCGGCCGGGATCACGACCGACGTGACGATGACCCTGGGCAAGGACGGCACCCTGCACGTGGTCGAGAAGATCAGCGGGGGCTCGGGCGGGCTGAAGCGTACGTTCCTCGCCAGGACCCGCTACGACGACAGCTACGACCGCCTCTACCAGATCTCGAACGTCAAGGGCGGCACGCTCGCCGGCGACCTGCTCACCGTGACGGGCCAGACCGTCGAGTACGACGTCAAGGGCGCGGTGACGACCTCGGGCGGCGTCGAGGAGCTGCGCTGGTTCGCGGTGAACGGCTGGAACCAGCAGGTCGACAAGGCCACGGTCAAGGTCAACGGCCCCGGCCTGGTGCAGAACCTGTCCTGCTTCGCCGGCGACCTGACCTCCGCCATCGGGTGCACGGCGGCCTCGATGGACCACTCCGCCACCCAGGCCGACTTCGAGCAGGAGAACATCGCGCCCGGCCAGGCCCTGACCGTCGTCATCGGCTACCCGAAGGGCTCCAGCACCGGCGCCCCGATCCTGGAGAAGCGTTTCTCGCTGGCGGCCGCGTTCACCCTGAACACCATCACGGGCGGCGCGCTGGCGGGCCTGCTGGTGCTGCTGCTGGGCGGCGTCGGCCTGCTCTACTGGACGCGCGGCCGCGACGCCAGGGTCGTCAGCCATGAGCAGGACGCCGTCAATCCCGTGCAGAACGGGCACTTCTCGCCGCCCGACGGGGTGCGTCCCGGGCAGATCGGCACACTCGTCGACGAGCAGGCCGACGTGGTCGACGTGACCGCCACGATCGTCGACCTCGCCGTCCGCGGCTACCTGCGGATCGACGAGCAGCCCCGCCAGACGTACGACGCGCCCGACTGGATGCTGGTCAGGCTGCCGAACGCACCCGTCAACGCGCTCCTGCCGTACGAGCGCGCGCTCTACGACGCCATCTTCGACGGCCGGGACGCGGTGCTGCTGTCGCAGATGTCCGGCTCGTTCGCGACCCACCTGGGCAAGGTCCGCGACGCCCTGTACGCCGACGTGGTCAAGCAGGGCTGGTTCGCCCGCCGCCCGGACACCGAGCGCACCAGGTGGACCACGATCGGCGTGGTGCTGATCGGCGTGGGCCTGCTGGCGACCGTGGCGCTGGCCTGGTTCACGACGTACGGGCTGCTGGGCCTGGCTCTGGTCATCGCGGGCGGCGCGCTGGCGGTCGGCGGCCAGTACATGCCGGCCAAGACCGCCAAGGGGTCGGCGGCGATGGCGCACACCATGAAGTTCCGCGAATACCTGTTCTCCGGCGAGCTGGGCAACGTGCCCGAGCAGCACCGAGTGGAGCTGTTCTCCCGCTACCTGCCGTACGCGGTGATCTTCGACGGGGTGGAGCACTGGTCACGCGTGGTGGCCGCGGTCACCGGCAACGGCGGGCAGGCCGACAACCTCTACTGGTACCACGGGCCCGCGGAGTGGGACCTGTCCAAGTTCGCCGGCTCGATGCGGACGTTCACGACGACCACCTCGGGCGCGATCTCCGCGACCCGCCAGTTCCGCACGCTCTAACGGATCCGTACCTCACCGACCGGGCGGCCCCCGCCGAGCACCGGCGTGGCCGCCAGCTCGGCGAGCTCTGGAGCGTCCAGCCCCAGCGAGCGCAGCGCCGCCACCGTGACGGGCACGCGGGCGCGCTGCGAACCGTCCTCGATCTTCACGGTGCCCGCCCGCCCGTCCTCGAACACGAACGCGTCGAACGCCTCCGCCCCGGCCTTCAGCATGAGCCCGGGCAGCGCCCGCATGAGCTTGGCCTCGGGGCGGTCGGTGCCCGACGTCCACTCCGGGTAGGCGCGCATGGCGTCGAAGATCTTGCGCTCGTACGAGTCCGGCGACGACATGGGGAACGCCCGGAACGCCTTCGTCACGCCCAGCATGGACACGAAGAACAGCGGCGCCCCGCACCCGTCCACACCCGAGGCCGCCACCCGCTCGCCGGTCAGGTCCTCGACCGTCTCCCTGATCGCGCGCTGCAGCGGATGCTTGGGCTCCAGGTAGGTGTCGAGCGGCCAGTCGTTCAGGACACAGGTGGCCAGCATGGCGGCGTGCTTGCCGGAGCAGTTCATGAAGACGCGGCCGCGTTCGGTGACCGTACGGTCGAACGGGTAGTCCTCGGGGCACCGCAGCGCCGACTCCTCCAGCCCCGCCCCCGCCAGGATCTTCCTGACGCCGTCCACGTGGAACGGCTCGCCCGAGTGGGAGGCGCAGGCCAGCGCGAGCAACTCGTCCTCCAGCGGCAACCCGCCACGCAGCATGCCGAGCGCCTGGAGCGGCTTCATCGACGATCGTGGCGACGCGGGCACGTGCACCGCGCCCCGCGCCTCGACCGGGCGGCCTTCCGCGTCCACGGTGAGCATGCGAGCCTGATGCGTGGACTCCACGAACCCGGACCGGACAACTTCCACGATCAACGACATTTCCCCATCCCTTCCGGCATGAGTCTACGGAGGGTTTTTCCTGGGCCAGAATGGGATCCCATGCGAGCAGTGGTGCAGCGAGTGAGTTCAGCGTCCGTCGAGGTCGAAGGCCGGACCGTCGGGGCGGTCAGCGAGCCCGGCCTGCTGGTCCTGGTGGGCGTCACGCACACGGACACGCGGGCGGAGGCCGCCAAGCTCGCCGCCAAACTCTGGGGCCTGCGCATCCTGCACGGCGAGAAGTCCTGCTCGGACGTGTCCGCGCCGCTCCTGGTGATCAGCCAGTTCACCCTGTACGGCGACGCGCGCAAGGGCAGGCGGCCCACCTGGCAGGCCGCCGCCCCCGGGCCGGTCGCCGAGCCGCTGGTGGACGCCGTGGTGGAGGAGTTGCGCGGCTTGGGCGCGCACGTGGAGACGGGCGTCTTCGGCGCGGACATGAAGGTGTCCCTCGTCAACGACGGCCCGATCACCCTCGTCATCGACATCTAGCCGCCGTTTTCGCGCCTGCCGCGTCGTCACCCCTGTGCCCGCCTCCGCTCAACGGGGACCACGACCTCCCTCGGCCTTCTCCAAGGGACCTCCGCCGAAGCGCGGAGGGGCGGTGAAGAAGCGCAGGCAGGTCGCGGTGACGAGCCGGAAAGGGTCTAGCGGATGCGCCGGCGCAGCGAGGGATCGATGGCGACGTTGCGGCCCGCGTCCGGCGGCACGACGACCTCCTGGGCCGCCGCGACCCCTCCGGCCAGCAAGGACGCGTCCACCGGCACCGTACGCTTGACCACCGCCAGCGCGATCGGCCCCAGCTCGTGGTGCCGGGCGGCCGAGCCGACCACCCCGACCTCCTGGCTCTCGAAGATCACCGGATCGCCGTGCACGGGCAACGTGTCGACGCTGCCGTCGAGATGCAGGAACACCAGGCGGCGCGGCGGATGCCCCAGGTTGTGCACCCGGGCCACCGTCTCCTGACCCCGGTAGCAGCCCTTGCTGAGGTGCACGGCCGAGCCGACCCAGCCCAACTCGTGCGGGATGGTCTTGTGGTCGGTCTCGAACCCCATCCGCGGCCGGTGCTGCTCGATCCGCAGCGCCTCATAAGCCCACAATCCCGCCAGCGGCCGGCCCAGGTGGTCGGCCAGCTCCGCCCGCGGCACCAGAAAGTCCTCCGTGGCCGTGGAGAGCACGGCCAGGTCGTCGGCCCGCGACACCTCGACCCGGAGCATGAAGCGCATGCGGTCGAGATAGTCGATCAAGCTCTGCGCGGTGCCCGGCTCGACGTGGGCCAGCACGCTCTCGCCGTCGTCCACCAGCGTCAGGTGATGCTGCACGCGGCCCTGCAGATCGAGGTCCAGCGTCTGCGTCCATTCGCCGGGTTTCAGCGTGTCGAGCTTCTGCGAGGTCAGGTCGTTGAGCCATTTCAGCCGATCGGCGCCCGAGATCCGGATCACCTCGCGGTTGCTGCGGTCGACGACCGCCTCGCCCTTGGCCAACGCGCGCTGCTCGGCGTAGAGGTCGCCGTAGTGCGCGGCTACGTCGGAGTCCGGCGCGTCCGCCGCGACGGCGCCGGGGAGATCGAGCAGAGGGCTACGCATGCTCTCCAGGCTATCCGCAGCCGCGGCGGCGGCCGACAACCGCCCCGGAGCAGATGATCTAGCGGCAGTTGCGGCAGCGCCCGAAGACGGTCAGATGGTGGACGTCGGCAACGAACCCCAGCTCGTCGTCAAGCCCTTTGACCAGCCCCTCGGCCAGCTCGGGCCGCACCTCGAACACCTTGTCGCACCCCCGGCACACCAGGTGCACGTGGTCGGCCTCGGCCGCCAGGTGATAGGTCGGCGCCCCGTGCCCGAGATGCGTGTGGGTGACCAGGCCCAGCTCTTCCAGCAGCTCCAGCGTGCGGTAGACGGTCGAGATGTTGACCCCGCGCGCCGTCTCCCGGACCTTGACGCAGATCTCCTCAGGCGTGGCGTGCTCCAGGTCCTTGACCGCTTCGAGGACGAGCTGGCGCTGCGGTGTGACCCGGTAGCCCTTCGCGCGGAGTTCCTCGTGCCACTGCGTCTCGGTCATGCTCCCGAGTCTAGGCGCAACACGCCGCAGCCTGCGGTGGACCGCTGAACGCGGCGCACCTGACGACCCGGGGATATTCACTTGCCCCCTCCGCGGGCGACCGCATAGCTTCATGAGTACGCGGAAAGGAGGTGGTCCGAATAATGGTTTCTCATAGTCGGGCTAGCGAGGTGGTTGTCCGCTGACGTCGCGGACACCTTGTCTCGTCTCGTGACGTTGGCGAATACGAGGCAACCACCGGGGCCCCTGGCAGCCGGAGGGCGGGATCCGATCCCGACCATGGTCCATCCGGCCCGCTTGCACGGCAGGCGGAGTGATGCCCGGGGCCCTTCTTTAATGTTCACCTCTGATCGGCAGGCCGAGGTTGCCGCACGCCTCGCGATAGAGCTCCACCACGGCCTTGCGCACCTGGGCGCGCTCGGTGAGCGTCTCGCCCCAGGGCACTCTGACCCGCTCCCCGCCGTCGATCGTGAACTCGATCGCCTCGGCGTCGACGTCGCTCGTCAGCGCCGTGGTGGCGTCGGGCCGCCCGCCGAGGCCCCGCACGATGATCAGCGAGTCCGCGGCGTGGTCGTCGTTCATGTGGCGCTTGATCGCCTCGACGGCGTCAGCGGTGAAGGGCGTGCGCGTGCTCATGCCACCTTCTTCAACTCGGCGGACATATGGTCCGTCAGGGGGTGCCCGACCGCGGCCATCTCATAGGCCCACATCAGGTTGCCGTTGACCAGCCCGTAGAGCCGGTGTCCTGCGGTGTATTCCTTGGCCGTGGCGGTGCGGGCGACGACGTCCGTACGCAGCTCGATCTTGTGGAAGACGACCTCGCCGATGTAGATCTCGACGATCCCGGTCGGGTGCGCGAGCACCACCTCGATCTGCCTGTCCGGCTGCGGCCGCCAGTATCCCGACTCCGTGGCCAGCGGCCTGACCCGGTTGCCGTCCTGGTCGAGCAGCCACGTGCGGCTCACGTAGGTCAGGAACGGCTTGCCGTTGTGCCCGAACTCGATCTCCTGGCCGAAGTTGAAGCTCTCGATCGTCGGATAGCCGCCCACGCCGGCGCCCTCCCAGCGACCGAGCAGGAAGGCGATCGGCTCCAGATCAGGGTGCACCTCAGGTTCTTCCATGGTTTCCAAGCGTAGTGGCGCGCCGGGCACGTACGGCATCGGACGACGGCCTTGAGCTCCGCCTCGATCCCCACGCGGCCTCCATCGGAGCTAGGGTGGCGAATATGGCACGATCACTGGTGATCAAGGTGACCGCCGGGGCGGACGCCCCGGAGCGCTGCAACCAGGCGTTCACGGTCGCTGCCGCCGCGCTCGCGAGCGGCGTACCCGTTTCTCTTTGGCTGACCGGCGAGTCGTCGTGGTTCGCGCTGCCGGGCCGGGCCAAGGATTTCAGCCTGCCGCATGCCGCTCCGCTCGCTGACCTGCTCGAGGCCATCCTGGCGGGCGGCCGGGTGACGCTCTGCACCCAGTGCGCGGCCCGCAGGAACATCACGGTGGACGACGTCATCGACGGTGTCCGCATCGCGGGCGCTCCGGCGTTCGTGGAGGAAGCGGTCGCCGAGGGCGCCCAGGCCCTGGTCTACTGACGACCTCGGACGACCCCTGGACGCAGCAGGACCCGTCCTCGTCGTTGCCCGGTGCAGGCGCCGTCGCGGATGACCGGCTCGCCGTCCAGGAGCACGGTCATCACTCCCGTCAGCTCGGCGGCTGGATCGAGCGGAGTGCCGTCATGCCCGATCGTGGCCGGATCGAACACGACCACGTCAGCAGCGCTTCCGGGGAGCAGCGTCCCCCGGCCGTGCAGGCCGAAGTGGCCGGCCGTGAGTGAGGTCGCCTTCCTGATCGCTTCCGGCCAGGTGAGGAGGTTCAGCTCGCGGACGTAGCGGCCGAGCAGCCGCGGGAAGGTGCCGTAGGTGTGCGGGTCACCGGGCCAGGCCCGGCAGCGCGTTGTCCGAGCCGACGGCGATCAGCGGGCTCGCCATGATCGTGAGCCGGAGCCTCCTCGGTGAAATGCCAACTCCGCTGGACGCCCTCGGCGCCGGCCGAGCCGGGCAGCGCGGACCAGCGTGGAGCCGTCGTTCATGCACTTCCTCCGGTGGTACGCGAGTCGGCATGATGACGACCATCTCCGCTGAGGGATCATCTGGCCTAGATGACGCCGCCACAGCAGAGCAGTCGCTTGCTGTGGGGTGAGCACAACCCACGCCGGCGTCCGGCGAGCTCAGGAGCTAGGCTCCCTCCTCCTGGGGCAGGGTCTTTCCGGTTTCCAGCAGCGTCTTGAGGCTGGACACGATCGCCGGCCGGCCCTCGCTGCAACTCGCCAACGGCGCGAGTGAAGTAGCCGAACAGGACCTACGCTGCTCCGGGCAGGCAGCCTGGCCTTACTGAACCTGGCGGTACATATCGCGGCGATTGCCGACGACCAAGACCCACACAATCAACTGACCATCCTCAACGGTATAGACGACGCGGTAGTCGCCGATCCTGAGTCGCCAGCGGGCACTGTGCCCCTGGAGGGGCTTGATGTCGAACGCCGCGGCATCCCCTGCGTCCATCGCCTTCTGAAGTTCGGCAAGGCGATACAGGATCCGCAGCGCATCCGGGCGCGGAATTTTGAGCATGTCGCGCTGGGCGTGCGGAGTGAACCGCGTGACGTGGCCCATGAGAGTCATTCCTGAGGGGCGCGGAACAAGGCGGCCATCTCTTCGAGCGTGACGGACCTTTCCGTGCCCTCAGACTCGGCTTCATCGGCCAGTTGGTTGAGCCACGCCTCTTCCACGCCTTCCGCAATCTGCCTCAGGCGCTGATATTCTCCGATGTCGATCACGACGGCTTCCTGCTTGCCGCGCCGAGTGATGATCGTCGGGGTCTCCTCCCGGCGAGCGCGGTCGATGACGTCAGCGAGATGACTGCGGACCTCGGCCATGGATTCGATCACCGGCTCACTCATGTCATCAATGTAACAGATGTACATGACGCGCGCCTGCTCGCCCGGCTCGCTGTCCTCTCGTGGCCGGCTCTCGGGCTACCCCAGGTCAATCCCGTCACGGGCGACCGGCGTTATCGGGTGGAGCAGCCTCTTCCAGGCTTGATACGCCCGAACGATCGCCTCACCGACAGACACGCACGCCCAGCTCGGGCCATGGCACACCGTCATGGCCCGAGCCGCGCAGGTCAGTCCTGCAGGACGGTCGCCAGGCGTTCCTGGCGGAGGGCCTCGTAGCGGGAGTCGTCGAGCGGACTCAGCTGCCCGACCCGCCACGACAGCAGCAGATCAGCCAGCGCGGGGTTGCGGGCCAGCGCCGGCCCGTGCAGGTATGTCCCGACCACGTGGCCCGCGTAGCAGCCTTCGAACCCGTCCCCGTTGCCGACGCCCTTGACCGTCCTGGACAGCGGCCTGACGCCGGGACCCAGGTGGGTGACGCCCATGTGGTTCTCAAAACCGGTCAGGGTGGGCAGGCCGAGCGTGGCGTCCACCTCGGCCACCAGCTCGCCCACCGCCCGGGCGGGGCCGCGGGAGCTGGCGATGTCCAGCAGTCCGATCCCGTCCACCGGCTGGCCTTCCTCACCGCCGAACGTGCTGCCCATGATCTGGTAACCGGCGCACACCGCCAGCAGGGCGGCCCCGCCGGCGACGGCGCGGTGGAGGCCGCCGTCCCTGCGCAGGCGCTCGGCGGCCAGGATCTGGGGCCGGTCCTCGCCGCCGCCGATCAGGTAGACGTCGCCGCTCTCCGGCACCGGATCCGCCGACCGTACGTGGATCGTCTCCGTCTCGATCCCCCTGCGCTGTGCCCGCTGCTCCAGGACGAGGACGTTGCCCTGGTCACCGTAGGTGCTCAGCAGGTCAGGGTAGATCCAGACGATGCGCAGGACGCTGTCAGACGGCACGACCGAACTCCGATCGGATCTGCTGGAAGGCGGTGTAATTGGCGATCACGTCCACGCGGCCCGGCGGCTGCATGGCCAGCGCCTCCGTGAACGAGTTGCACAGCGTGAACGGCACGTCCGCCACGTCGAGCCGGAGCGCCAGGTCGAGGCGGCGCTCGCCGGTCACGAAGACGGGACGGCCGCGCAGGATGCGGTAGTCGACGTCCCACAACCACGACGTGTCGCGGCCGTCAGGCCCTTGGGCGTTGACCGAGAGGATGATCGGCAGCTGCGGGTCGGCGACGTCGAACGCCTCCAGCCAGCCTGCCGGGTTCTTCGCGAGCAGGAGCCGGGCGTGGCGGCCTTCGCGCTCGACCGTCGTGTAGCGGCCCGCCACCGAGGTGACCTCGCGGAGCCGGGGCAGCGCGCGCTCCACCGGCACTCCGAACGCCTCCGCGACGGCCAGCGCCATCACCGCGTTGGAGCGGTTGGCCAGGCCGGGGAGCTGGATGTCCAGCAACCACCGCTGCCCGCGCGGGTCGACCGCCACCTCGTCGTCCAGTGCCCACTGCGGCTCGGGCCGGTGGAACGTGCACTCGCGGCAGGCCCAGAAGGCGTCCTTGCGATCGAGCGGGCCGCCGCACTCGGGGCAGCACCAGGAGTCTTCCTTCCACCGCTGCCCGCCGGCGACCCACGTGACCTTGGCGGCCGTGGAGGCGCCCCAGGTGACGAGCGGGTCGTCGCAGTTGGCGATGACGTGGGTGGGCTTGCCCGACAGCGCCCTGCGCCACTTCTGGGCCAGCAGCCAGATCTCGGCTGCGCGGTCCATCTGGTCGCGGCTGAGGTTCATCAGGCAGACGACGCCTGCGCCGGTCGTGTCGAGGACCTCGGGCAGGTATTTCTCGTCCACCTCCAGGACGCCGTAGGGAGCGGCCTTGTGCTGGGCGAGCGCAGAGACGTGGCCGGCCGGCATGTTGGCGCCGAACGCGTTGGTGGCCACCTCGCCGAGCTCGAGCAGCGCCGAGGTGATCAGCCTGGTGGTGGTGGTCTTGCCGTTGGTGGCGCTGACCAGGGCCAGCCTGCGGTCGCGCGCCAGCTTGCGCAGGAGGTCCGGCTCGAGCAGCAGGCCGACCCGCCCGCCGATCACCGATCCGTCGCCGCGCCCGGTCATCCTGGACAGCGTGGCGGCGCTGCGGCCCAGGGCGCTGGCGAGCTGAGCCCGCAGAGGAAGCTGGGTCATGACCAAGGATCCTAGTCGGCGTTGGCCACAACTCTGGAGACGCGCGCGTAAACGCGATCCCGTTTGGCGCCCCGCGCCGGGCGCTCGACGGTTGGCGCCTGTCGAGGGCTGAGGTCCTTTGGGGAGAGAGGGAGGGGACGGAGGGGGAGGCGATCCCGGGCATGTCGGCCGCGGGCCCGTGGTGGTGGGGCTCGGCCAGGGATGACCCGCCGCGCAGGTGCGGCCGCGGGCGCCATCCGCCGCGCAGGTGCGGCCGGGACGGAAGATCCACCGCCGCGCAGGTGCGGCCGGGACGGAAGACCCACCGCCGCGCGGGTGCGGGCGAGGACGGGTTACGGCAGCGTCGGGGAGTGGTCGGCGAAGGTGATCTCTGGGGCGCCGCCGTGGTCGAACGGCAGGACGAAGCGGCGCGGCCAGGACAGGACGCCCTCCAGCCACCCGGCCCCCATGGTCTGCCCCACGTGCCGGATCCGGGCCGACGACTCGATGCCGATCGCGACGGTCGTGATGTCCCGCTGCACGCCTTCGTTCTCGTCGTCCCCCAAGATGACCCGCCACGCCAGCTCCCGGTTGCGGTCCACCTCCATCGACAGCGGGTGGTGCCGCAGCGCCTTGGCCCGGTGGCCGAGCAGCTCCGTGTGCACCCGGTCCCCCGCGGCGGCGCCGTTGCCGTTGGGTGAGTGGAAGAGCGCGTACTCCATGGGCGGGGCCGGGTCGCGCAGGTTCGGGGCGGGCCGGCCGTACGGGAAGAGCCTGTCCACCTCGTGCAGCCACCGCACCTGGGGAATGACCCACGACGGCCCGGGATGGTCGCCTCCGCCATCGAGGCCGGCGAGCAGGCGTGCGGCCGTCTCCGCGGCCTTCTCGGTGAGCAGCGCGGGGTCGAACCAGCTACGCAGCGACCAGGCGCGGCGCTGCACCGCGCGTTCGATCAGGGTGGCGAGGAGGCATTCGCGCCGCCGCGCCGGCAGGTCGGACCAGGCGGCGGACAAGGCACGCGGCACGCCGGGGAGCGGGCGGTTGCTGACGTAGGCGAGGACGACGGTGTCGCACCAGATGCGCAGCCAGGCCCAGTCCGGGGCGTCGGCGAGCACGTCCGCCTCCCGAAGCTCCACGAGCGTGCACGCCTGCCCAGTGCGGCATTGCGCGCCGCACGCCGCCGACCGGCGGCCCCGGATGGGCGGCGGCGGCCCGGGAAGGGCCTTCTCCCTGGACTCGCCGAGCGGTACGCGGACCCGCAGCGGCCGGTCCATCCCATCCGCGAAGACCGCGGCCGAGCCGGGCTGGAGCGAGACCACGTGCCGGGATTGCTCGTCGCTCAGGTTCATGGCGGCGCCGACAAGCCGCCTGTCGTCCTCGGCGGGCAGCCGGTGCACGACCTTGAGTGCGGTGTTCTTGACCACGTCGGAGACGAGCTTGGTGGGGATCTGCTCGGCCACGACGATGCCCTCCCCGTACGCCCTGATCTCCGCGAGCAGCCCGGCCAGCAGCTCCACGGCGTGCGTGGAGGCTCGCCCCTGACCGCGGTCGCGCAGCAGCCGGTGGGCCTCCTCGATCACGATGACGTGGCGCAGCTCGTGGGACTTCTCCGTACGCGCCCGCATCCGCAGGTGCTCGACGATGCGGATGATCAGCGTGCCCATGAGGAAGGCCTTGTCCTCGTCGTTGGCCACGTCCTCGATGGCCAGCACGACGTCGCGTTCGAGCAGCCCGCCGATGTCGGCGGGGTGGCCGCCCTCGAAGAAGCGCCCGGCCGAGCCGACTCTCAAGGACCGGAGCCGGAGCGAGATGAAGCCCTCGACGTCGGCCTGGACCTCGCGGCCGTACCCGATCTCCTTGATCACGTCCATGGCGTGCTGCTGGAGCTGTTCGAGGGTGGGGACACTGGGCGGGACGTTGGAGCCGGGGACCGCGCCCCCGGTGACGACGTCCCAGCCGGTGGCCTCGTAGACGCGCTGCAGGGCCAGCGACATGATCTGCGGGAAGGGCTCCTCGGCGTCGAAGGCGGCCATGAACAGCGCCCTGACCATGTCGATGTGGGCCTGGACCGGATAGCCGGGCTCGGGTTCGAGCGGGTTGATGCTGAACGGCACGCCGTCGGGCGCGGACGGATTGATCACGGTGACCGGTTCGTCGACGCGGCCGGCCATGGCGGCGTACTCGGACTTGGCCGGCTCGATGGCCAGCCACGGGATGCGTGCCCTGCTGAGCTGCTCCAGCAGGTGCCGGACCGTCTGCGACTTGCCCGAGCCGGTCGCCCCCGTCACGAACGCGTGCCTGTTGAGCGTGGCCAGCGGCACCCGGAACGTCCCGACGCCCCGGTCCTGCCCGTCGAGGATCTCCCCCAGCTCCAGCTCGCCGCCGTCGGCCTCGGAGGTCACGTCGAAGAAGCCCCAGTCGAGCACGCGTACGCCGGGCACCTCCCGCCGGGGCAGCCCGGCCAGCGCGGCAAGCGCTCCCGCGGTGGCGGCGAACGGGGCGGCGGCGCCGTCGGCGGGGTCCTGCATGGTGATCGCGAGGGCCTCCGACAGTGCGTAGACCGCGCGGTGCGAGCTACGCAGCCGGTACGGGTGGTGGCTCATCTCGACCGACCCGACCAGCACGGGCGCGATCTGCCGCAGCTCGTCGGCGGTGGCCCCGCCGGCCAGCACGCGCACGTTCCAGAGCCCGGCCTCCCTGAACGCGTCCAGCTCCTGCATGCGCCGCTCGGCCCGCTCGGCGTCGAAGCGGGAGCGCTCGGAGGCGTCACCGTACTGCCTGAGCACGTTGAGCTGGGTACGCAGGTGCGCCACCTCGGCGTCCAGCAGGTCCGTCGGCTCGGCCACCACCAGCCACGCGAACGGCCGGGACATGAGCGTGACCAGCGTCGACTCGAAGAGGGTCGGCCGCGTCAGCTCGTCGGGGTCGCCCTTCTCCCTGCTGCCCAGCGGCGGTGCCTGCCGCCCCGGACACGGCGTCCACACCAGGTCCGCGAGGTCCGCCAGGTATTCGTCCGACAGCTGCACCCCCCGGGCCCCGCCGGGGAACAGCAACGGCTGCGGCCCCCGCGGGTTTCCTGGCGTGTCGGTGGCCCGGCGCGGCTGACGTGGCGGCGACAGCGGGCCCGCGTTGGTGATGAGTTCGAGCGGCGCCCCGGAACCCCGCGACAGCCACCCGATGACGAACGGCCGGTCGCGCTGCGCCGCCGACAACACGGCGGGCAGCACGGTGACGAAATCCCATTCCGCCGACGAGCTTCGCGAAGGCGCGGCGATGGATTGGATCCGATACCAGGGCCCAGTCAGCGAGACGCTCGGCTGCATTCTTCAATCCCCCATAGACGGTTTCTTTGTCAAACTCCGCCAACCGTCAGCTCGGCACCTTGACATTGACCATCTCATTGCCTGCCCTTTCGCCAGTCCAGGCGTGGCGGTGGTGGCCCGAGGTTCGGCGGCGGCTCCCCGTCGCCGTCCTGCGCCTGGGAATCGAGCGCCAGCACGGCCTCGCGTACGTCCTCGAGCTCGCCCAGCGTCGTCTTGGGGAAGGTGAGGATGGCGGGGTTGGCGTCCGCGAGGCGGACGCGCCTGCCCTGGGCCGTCGCGTCCGTGACGATCACCGAGGTCGTGGGCAGTTGCTGGAGCTGGTGCGGCTCGACGAGGAACTCGCGCGAACGCTGCAGCACCCGCTCCTTCTCCGCGATCTTGTCGGCGCTCCTGCCCCACTCGGTGGACTCGGTGATGTCCTCGGCGAGGTCGGCGTTGCCCTCCTCGCGCTCCTCTCTGGCGTCGTCCACCTGCGAGATCGTCGAGGTGTAACCGCCGTCGAGGCCCGGCAGCGAGTCGCTGATCGTCTCGGTGAGCTGGGCCAGCTCCAGCCGGTGTTCGGTCCCGACGTGCTCGCTGGCGACCCGCGCGTCCTCGGCGTTGCCCAGCCGCATGAACGCCACCGCCGCGTGCCCGCGGCCGAGCCGCTCCCGCACGGTGGGGGTGAGCGACCGATAAGTCAGGACAAGTCCGGTACGCGAGGTCTCGCAGGCATCCATCAGCCGATCGAGCACGTCACCCCTGAGCTTGTCCGCGCCCGCCACGATGATCGTGTGGTACCAGGGCCGGTCGGAGGCCGGTGACTGGCGCAGGATGTGGGTGAGCGCGGTGGCCACGTACGTGCCGAGCACGCGGTTGCCGAACACGCCCGCCTGCCGGTCCATGCTCACCACCCGGAGCCGGGCGGGCGGCAGGCGTACGGCCTCCGTGCCGAGCGTCTCCAGCTTGCGCAGCTGGGACTCCAGCGCCCAGGCGCGCTCGATCACCACCCGGTCGCTCACCCCGCGCCCGAACAACGTCCCGATACGCTCGAGCTGGGTCGCGGTGATCAGCCCGAACCGCAGGTCGTCCCGCGGGTCGCCCACCTGCGCCAGCGCCCGCAGCGCGGCCGTGACCTGGCTGATCGTGGCGTTGTCCCCGAGCACCTCCAGCACCCGCTCCAGGATGGCGTTGTCGAAGCTGAGGTCGCGGGTCGTGCGGTGCTCCTCGCTGACGCTCACCACGTGCGCCAGCACATCCGCGAACGCCTCCGGCTTCAGCGTGGCGCCCAGGTCGAGCCGGGGTAAGTCGACCGGCAGCACCCAGACCAGCGGATCGTCGCCACCCTTGCGGGCCAGCTCGATCAGGTCCTTCGCGATCGCCCCCTCGGACAGGTCAAGCACGGTCAGGTGCCCGCCGCTGTAGAGCCGCGTGGCCCCGATCAGGGTGACCAGCGCCGACCAACCGGGCAACGTGCCGCCGGCCACGTCGATGCGGTCGATCTCGTGCGGTACGGCCACCGCGTACCACGTGAGCTGCTTGTCGTAGCGCTCCTTGGACTCCTGCCATTCGCGGTACCGCTTGGCATGATCCTCCTGGGCGCGGAACAGCTCTTTGTCACGTTCCTGCTGCTGGCGCTGATCCCTGGCCTGCTGCTCCAGGACCCGGTACTTGACCGCCCGATCGCCCTGCAGCAGCGCATAGCTGCAGATACCCGCCACCCCGCCGGCCGCGGCCAGCGCGACGAGCGCGAACGGCCAGGCGAGGTAGCCGGCGACGGCCACGGCCAGGATGAGCACGCTCAGGACCAGCATGAACAGCCGGAACATGCGCACCGGCCGGTTGAGAAGATCCTCCTGGAGCCGCTCGCGGCGCATCAGCTCGATCTCGGCGGGGTCGGGCCCGGCGGGGGGCGGGTTCTCGGCCGGCGAGGGGCGTTTCGGCGGAGGTCCCGGGTCGGCGTGCAGCAGGATGTACTGCCAGCCCAGGTAGATGCGGTCCGCCTGCAGCTGGGCATGATCGGGATGCACGTCCGCCACGTGACCCTCCGGCCGCGATATGTCGTTAGGTGTAGGGGCCAGCCTTTTCCGCTCCGTGACAGCGTATGAGCTTCAAGCCCCGAAGCGGCAGGGTTCTCCGCAATTTCGACCAGTCCGATGGGAGCATTGCGGCAGATGGGACAAGCGATACCTACTACCATCCTTTGCCATGACGGAACCCTCCGGCGGCAGCACTGACAAGCCACGACGCCCGGTAGTGGTGCCCGCAGCCGCTCTGGTGGCGCTCACGGCCGTCGGCATCACCGCTCTCCTGGGTGGTCTCAACGAACGACCCGATCCCCCGCCGAAAACGCTCAAGCCAGGGCAGACGCTTGATCAGGGGCAGTTCGACACTCAGGTCGTGGAGTCGAAGTTCGTCGTGGAGAAGGCGGAGAACCAGTTCGCCGAGGACAAGCGCTACGTCGACGTGGTGTTCAAAGTGACGAACAAGACCGACCAGACCGTCAGCGTGGGCAGCCCGCCCCACGACAAAGGCAAAGGCTTCAACTTCGGCAGCACGCTGCTGAAGATGACACCGCAGATCAAGACCAAGTTCGGCCCCGACATGTTCGTCCTGTCCAAGGGCGCCACCTCCAGGCAGTTGCACCCCGGCGTACAGTCCATGGTGGTCGCCCGCTACGAACTCGACGCGGCCGCGCAGCCTCCGAAGCAGGTGAGTTACGACATAGGCGCCATGGAGCACTTGGAGAACCCGCTCACCGGCCTCAGCAACTGGTTCCTGGTCAGCGAGCCGGAACCGCTCACCAACGCGTTGAAGGACAAGGTGGTCGCAAAGATCACCCTGCCCGTCGAGTCGCAGGGGGCGTGATGACGGCCACCCAGCAGCGCGCCGCAGCCCCGCGCCGCAGCCACAACCGCAGGCAGACCGCTCGCCGTAGCGGCGCGGGATCACGTGTGCTGCACGTCGTCGCGGGCCTGGTCCTGGCCGCCGGGGCGGTGGCCGTCCAGTCGCTGGCGCTGTCGGCTGATGACATGGGCATGCCGCTCACCTACACCGGCGCCAAGGGCCAGGACGTGGACGCGGGGCGTTTCTCCGTTCGCGTGCAGAAGGTCTCCTCGGCCAAGGCGATCAAGGTCCAGAACAAGAACGTCCCTACCGAGCAGGTGTTCCTGGTGGTGGAGGCCGCGGCCACCGTGCCCGCCGAACCCGTGCACCTGGGCATGCCGAACCTGCTCGCGGCCGACGGCAAGGTCTACGCCGCGAGCGACAAGATCGACAAGACCAAGACGCTGGCCCACCCGTGGATCCAGCCGGGCTGGTGGACCACGGGCCGATTCGTGTTCGAAGTGCCGGCCTCGGCTCTGCCGGGCGCGCAGGCCGTGTTCCAGCTCCCGGTCTCCGGCCTCTACAGCGAGCCGCTGCCTCCGGAGGCGCAGATCGACCTCGGCATCGACGACGCCACCGCCAAACAGCTCACCACCGCGCCCGCAGCCGTCTTCGACCTGGACGAGAAGAAGAAGTAAGGCCATGACCAGGAACGACCCGAGCCGCGACTGGTTCGCCCCACCTCCCGGCCAGCCTGACCAACCGCCCGAGCCCGACCAGCCACCGCAGCCCGGCGAGCCGCGCCCGTCCGACCGGGCGGCCCACTCCGGGCAGCCACCCCACCCTGGCCGGCAGAGCCAGCAGCCACAGCCGGGGTACGGCCGGCCGACGCCGCCTGGGCAACAACCGCCGCCATACGGCCGGCCTCCTCACACGGGGCCGCAGCACGACCAAGGACATCCGCCCCAGCATGGCCAGGGCCCGCAACCTGGGCAACCCCCGCAGTACGGGCAGCCCTCGCCGTACAACCAGCCACCGCAGTACGGGCCCCCGCAGCACGGCCGCCCCCCGCAGCAGGGGCAGCCGCCACAGCACAGGCAATCCCCCCAGCATGGCCAGCCCCCGCAGCACGGCCAGCCGCCACAGTACGGGCCCCCGCAGCATGGGCGGCCCGCACACCAGCAGCAGCGCCACGGCCAGCAGCGGCAGCCACCGCCTCCCGTCCCGATGATGCAGCCGCGCCGCGGCGCGGATGCCTTCCCGGACCAGCAGGTGTGGCCCCCCGCATCGCAGTCCGAGCCCATCGGCGGCGCCACACAGCCCTTGCCCGTCATCCCCGGCGGACCGGCGCATCCACCCACCATTCCCAGCGGACAGGCGCACCCGTCCACCATCCCCGGCGGGCAGACGCACCCATCCATCGCCCCTGGCGGAGCCGAGCCCCCACGTCAGCCCTCCCCCGCCGGCACGCCGCCGCAGCCGCCGGAGACCCCCTCTCCGGCCGCGCAGGGGCCCACTCCACGCAAGCCGCGCACCCTGCTCCTCGGCGTGAGCGCACTCGTGGCGTTCGTTCTGGCCATGGCCATCCCGACCGGCGACCAGTACCTCTTCTACAAGAGCGGGCAGCCCGACGACGTCGTGCACGAGGTCCCCAAGGGGCAGGAGAAGGCGTTCGAGCACGTGTCATGGAAGACGTCGATCGAGCCCATGGTGCCCGCGCCGAGCAACACCACCCCCGACAAGCAGTGGCTCAAGATCACCATCACCCGGAAGGCCCTCGACGACACCGGCAAGGTGCTCACCGCCAAGCCGGAGCTCTTCCTGCGGGACAAGCAGGAGCGCACCTGGCAGGTGGAGGTCATGGAGGACAACACTCCGGTGGGCGAGGACGGCGTGGTCGGCAGGCCGTACTCGTACATTGCCGGGGCGGTCGTGCCCAAGGCGGTGGCCGACGAGGTGGAGTTGCACCTGAGGCCGAACACCACCTACCGTTCCGACACCCCGACGGAGAAACTCCTGGAGATCAAGCCGGAGGAAGAGGAGAAGACCAAGCACAAGGACGTGCTGGTGTTCAAGCGGTGATGTCCTCGCCCTGCAGCCGCGCCCGGGTGGCCGCGATGTCGAACGTCGCGGCCAGCACGGAGTAGGCCAGGACCGTCACCAGCAAGTCCTTGACGAACTCGACCGGCCGGCTGACCACGAGCCACATGTACGGCACGTCGGAGCCGATGAGCGTGTTGACCACCCGCTCCAGGTAGTCCGCGCCCACGTGCAGCCCGACGTACAGCAGGCACATCAACCCGAACAGCGTGATGCCGCCCTTGACGGTGATCCTGAAGGCGTTGACCACGGGCACCCAGCGGTCACGGAAACCGCCGATGAACCGGTCCGTGGCCCGCTGGGTGAGGTCGTGGCTGCCCTCCAGCCGGTCCATGCCCCGCTCCAGCCGGGTGCCGCGCAGCGCCCTGCGGGTGTCGTCGACCGTGCCGCCGAAGACCAGCACCGCGATCGCCAGCCAGGTGAGCGGCACGGCAAGCGCGTCGATGACGTGCGGCCAGGTGTCACCCGCCCATTTCCAGAAGGCCTCCCAGCCGGGCACGTTCTCCTTGGCGTGCTCCCACGCCTCGCTCGCGCCTCCCACGACCGCCCGATGCGAGGCCCAGTCCTCGCGTGCCTTGGTGAAGGTGAAGATGGCGTTCAGGCCGCAGAACACGAAGGCGAACTCCGAGAACGCGGCCGCGATGCCGGAGAACCTGCCCTTGCTCTTCTCGACGAGGTGGGCGAAGAGCATGCGCATGCCGAAGGTCACGACCATGGCGCCGATCGAGACCCGCCAGTCCAGGCCGACCAGCCCCATCCCGTACGTGACCTCTTCTTCGGTCCCGTTGGCCACGTTGTTGAAGATCGGCGTGTAGAAGTTGTCGTCCAGGTTGTGGAACAGGTCCATCCACTGGAAGTCGGAAGCGTCCTTGATGTAGAGCTCCCAGGCCAGGTAGATCAGCGCGAAGGCAGGACCCACCCGGTTGAGCGACACCCAGAACGGCTCGTCCTCCTGTCCGTCCGCCCTACGCGCCTGGGTCTCCCGGAGCACCCGGCGCAGCGAAAGGAACATGCCCGTGATGACGGTCATGGAGATGAGGATCACCACGGTCATCAACACCAGGGTCACGACCAGGCGAACCTGTCGGAGGCTCCCGTGCGAGATCTCCGTGGCCGCATAGAGGATCGCCCAGCGAGACAGCTCGCCCGCGGAGAACCACAGGATCAGCGGCAGCGCGGCTTTCCCTGCCAGGCGTAGCGCGTGCAGGGGCAGCGAGTACGGCGACGGCAGCCGCTGAGCCGGCGTAGGCCCAGGTTGGGGCGGCGCCATCACACCTGTCGAACCGGACATCTGTGGAATCGTATCGGTCTGTCTCTTACGTCGCAGCCGCAACCCGAGAAAGCGCCATCGCCGCCCCCCACATCCCTGAGCAGTGACAAAAGAATTATCCGGCGGCGAATGCCCGCGACGCGGCGCGTCCTCTGTTGCACCATGACGGGTATGGAGCCGCTGCCCGCATTCGACGCCGACCCGCGCGCGGTGGGAGACCGATTACGGCGGCTACGGCAGGAGCGCGGGGTCTCGCTGTCCGAGCTCGCCAAACGCGCCGGCATCGGCAAGGCCACTCTGTCCGGGGTCGAGATGGGCACGCACAGCCCGACCCTGGAGACGCTCTGGGCGATCACGGCGCAGCTCGGCGTGCCGATCGGGGCCATATTCGACCCGCCGCCCGAGCCGCAGATCATGCGCGGCACGGCGATGGAGGCCGAGTTGCTCGAGGTGTTCGAGGATGACCGGGTCACGTACGAGCTCTATCGGGTACGCGTCCCGCCCGGCATCACGCAGACCTCGCCCCCGCACCACGAGGGCGTGACCGAGCACGTCACGGTCTTCAGCGGCACGCTGAGCGCCGGCCCGATCAAGGAGCCGCTGACGGCCGGGCCGGGGGATCACATCTCGTGGCGCTCGGACGTGCCGCACGGCTACCGCGCGCACGGCCCCGACATCGTCCGCGCCACGCTCCTCATGCGTTACCCCGCCACGCCCTTAGCCCGTCCGCCTGACGCCTGTCCCGCCACCCCCTGAGCCGGCCGGCAGGTGCGGCAGGGCCGGTAGCCGGCGCCGGTGGCCTGGGCGAGGGTGCGGAAGCCGTGCCGGTGCGCGGGCGTGATGCGCCTGGCGTTGTGGCACGTCGGGAAGCAGACGACGCCCGTGGTGTCGCTGGCCAGGTAGAACACGCGCTCCCCGGCCAGGCGCCGCAGCCGCTCCAGGTCGACGCCCTCGGCGAGCAGCAGCCGTTCCTTGGCCGCCGCGCCGAACACGTAGTCGCCTGCCGCACCGTCCGACCTGGTGACCCGGTGGCATGGGAGCAGCAGCGGCACCGGGTTGTTCGCCAGCGCCGTGCCCACCGCGCGCACGGCCCTGGGCCGGCCGATTCGGGCGGCGATCCACGCGTAGGGGCGTACCTCACCGCGGGGGATCGTGCGCGCGGCCTCCAGCACGTCGCGCTGGAAGTCGCTCATCCCGCGCAGATCCAGCCGCACCCCGGAGGCCCGGCCGGTACGCAGCGCGGTCAGCAGCCCCGCAGGCGGCCTGCCGGCTGTCAGCAGCGGTCGCCCGAACCGGGCCCTGAACGCCTCGGCGAACCCGTCGCCGGCGTGCACGTACGCCACCCCCTGGTCGGTGAACGCGACCCGCAGCTCCCCGATCGGCCCCGGCACGCTCACCCAGCGGGCGGCGATCCTGTCGAGCAGCCCGTCCGGCGCGTCGGCGGCCAGGGCCCCCAACCCGGCGAGCAAGCGGTCCTCGGTCATCGGGCACCTCCCAGTGCGCGTAGCCGCCGCAATCCCCGCGACACGTGCGACTTGACCGTGCCCTGCGGGATCTTGAGGACGATGGCGATCTCGCTGACCGGCAGGTCGACGACGTGCCTGAGCACCACCGCGGCCCGCTGCTCTTCGGGCAACTGGCTCAGCAGCTCGGCCAGCTCGTCGCCGGTCTCGCGGCGCACCGCCGCCTCCTCGACGTCCTGGCCGGGATCGACGGAGTCCACCGGCTCGTCGCGGAGGTCGGGCGGCGGCTTGCGGGCCTTGGTGCGGGCCCAGTTACGCCAGAGGTTCATCAGGACCGTCATCAGCCACGCCCGCGGCTGGAGCGCGGCGATGCGGTCACGGTCGTAGCCGGCCAGAGCCCGGTACGCCCGCAGGAACGCCTCCGCGGTGAGGTCCTCGGCGCAGGCCCAGCGCCCGCTCAGCCGCAACGCGGTCGAGAAGACGAGGTTGCGGTAGGCGGCGTACATCTCGGCGAACCCCTCGTCGAGGTCGTCGAGCAGCGCCTTGCACACCGGATCGATCTCACTCACATGGGATACAACACCGGCGAGCCAGAATCGGTTGCACGCGAAAGTTCCACGTCCGAAAGACGCGACCACGCGAAAAGGCCCGCGTCCGAAAGACGCGGGCCCTCACGACGCCGGTGGTCAGACGGCGACGGCGAGCTGGGCGACCTCACCCAGCTTGGCCTCCACCTGGACGTCCCTGGTGACGCCGCCGCCCGCGATGATGCGGACGGTCCAGTCGCCGGGAGCGGCGAAGAAGCGGAAGACGCCCTCCTCCGACACCACGACCTCGCCGGTGAACTCGCCGGAGTGGTCCAGCAGCCGGGCATATGCGGTGCCCGCGCCGGTCACCACGCCCTGGATCACGGCCTGGTTGGTCAGATCGATCCCGGCCGGCAGCGCAATCGTCTGCTCCGGCGCTCCGCAACCCTGTGCAGTCGTCATCAGCGGGCCTCCCCCAGCTCGATCGGCACGCCCACGAGCGAGCCGTACTCGGTCCACGAACCGTCGTAGTTCTTCACGTTGTCCTGCTCGAGCAGCTCGTGCAGCACGAACCACGTGTGCGCCGAACGCTCGCCGATGCGGCAGTAGGCGATGGTGTCCTTGCCGAAGTCGACCCCGGCCTCCTGGTAGAGGGTGCGCAGGTCGTCGTCGGACTTGAAGGTCCCGTCGTCGTTGGCCGCCTTGGACCACGGGATGTTGCGGGCGGTCGGCACGTGCCCCGCGCGCTGCGCCTGCTCCTGCGGCAGGTGGGCGGGGGCGAGCAGCTTGCCGGTGAACTCGTCGGGCGAGCGAACGTCCACGAGGTTGAGCTTGCCGATGGCGGAGACCACGTCGTCGCGGAAGGCGCGGATCGCGGTGTCCTGCTCGTTGGCGACGTATTGGGTCTTGGGCCGCTGCGGCACGTCCTTGACCAGCTCGCGGGAGTCCAGCTCCCACTTCTTACGGCCGCCGTCGAGCAGCTTGACGTTCTCGTGGCCGTAGAGCTTGAAGTACCAGTACGCATAGGCGGCGAACCAGTTGTTGTTACCGCCGTAGAGCACGACGGTGTCATCGTTCGAGATGCCGCGGTCGGACAGCAGGGCCTCGAAACCGGTCTTGTCCACGAAGTCGCGGCGGACCGGGTCCTGCAGGTCCTGCCGCCAGTCAACCTTCACGGCGCCACGGATGTGGCCCTTGTCGTAGGCGCTGACGTCCTCGTCGACCTCGACGAGAACGACACCGGGGGTGTCGAGGTTGGCCTCGACCCAGTCAGCGTCCACCAGGGCGGCGGAGCGGCTCATTTGGGTACCTCCATGTTGGCAGCGGGCAGTAGTCGGCGAATGAGCAGGTACATCTCGCAGCCAAGGCAGAATCCGAAGGCTGCGTTGAGGAAAGCGGCGAGGAGAGCCGCGGCCGTGGCCACGAGGGCCAGCGGCATGATCCCGGCGACATATCCGGCCAGGCCCGCGACCGCGAAGACCAGTCCCACCGCCTGCGCGAACCGCGGTGGACGGGCGTCCTCGGTCTCCTTCGGGGCGCTCTTGACGAGCGCCTTGAAGAGCATCGTGTACGGCGAGCGCCCCGCGATTCCGAGCGCGAAGACCACCGCCTGGGCGGCGAGCAGCCAGGCACTCTGGGTCAGCAGGACGGAAACGAGGACCACGGTTGTGATGGCCGCGCCGAAGCGCAGCGCTCTGGGATCGGCACGCATCGTGGGATGCTCCTGAAGGGTCGATTGGGGCGGATCGGATGTCCGCGCGAGATCGTCCTCAGGCAGCGCGACAGAGCGCGGTGGTCACGCGGCAGAAATCAACCGCGCGCCGCTTTGTGAGCAGCTCTGTCGATGGGTTCATGCGCATGACACTACTCGTCGTCTCGTCATCTGTCACATCTCGTCCGATTGATGAGACAACTCGTGAGACAACGTTACTCTCACGAGCCCGGTACGGCCGCCGCGAGCGCCGCCAGCACGTCGGCCTTGCGCGGCTGCCCCGAGGCTCTTTTCACGATGGCGCCCGAGGCGTCGAGCACCAGGACGGTCGGCGTGCGCATGACGTCCAGCCGCCGCACCAGGTCCAGCCGGGACTCGGCGTCGATCTCGACGTGGCTCACCCCCGGCACGAGTTCGCTGACGTCGGCCAGGATCCGCCTGGTCGCCCGGCACGGCTGGCAGAAGGCGGTCGAGAACTGCACCAGCGTCGCCCGCTCCCCCAGCCCGGCCCCGAGGTCCGCGGCGGACAGCCGATCCTGAGAGTCGTCCGCGTCACGCACTCGTCCGTTGCGGCGCAGGAACACCACCCCGATCACCGATCCGAGCGCCAGCGTCGCCAGCGCCACCCACAAACCCGTCACGCATGGTGCAACCACGGGCGGTCGCGGTTTACTTCCCGGTGCCCTTGACTCTGACGAGCACTTTCCCCGTCTGGTCGACGACCTCGAACCTGGCGATGTCCCTCATGGACACTGTGGTCTTGCTCTTGAAGGCAGGCTTGTCCTGGTAGCCCTCGCGGCTGACGACCCAGCTCTCCGTGGCGTCCCGGCGTCCGTCCTTGTCCACGACGACGAGACTGCAGGTGGTGCCGGCCGGCACGCCAGTGACGCGCACGCCGAGCTCCGTGCCGCCACCGCTGAGTGGCCAGGCCATCACGATGGCGTTGTAGCCCTTGGCCGCGTTCTGACCGGTGAACTCGCGTCCGGCGACCGCCTTCTGAGGTGTCGCGGGTCCCCTGCTGGCCGACGCCTTGGGGCTGGCCTCGGCCTTGAGCGCCTGGTCGCTTTCCGTAGCCGCGAAAGGCTGCTCACCCTTCGGCATCGGCGACGGCGTGACCGAGGGCGCCGCCACGGACGACGCCACCTGGGGCTCACTCTCCTGGATGACCGTCCAGACCGTGCCGCCGAGCCCCAGCAGCGCGACGGAGGCCGCGGCCACCAGCAGCAGGCGGCCGCGCCTACTCCGCTTGGCGCGGGCGTTGAGCAGCCGGTCGAGCACCTGGCGCGGGGGGCTGGCCACCAGCTCGACGTCGCGTTCCGACACCTTTCCCAGGAACGAGGACACGCCCTCGAGCTCCAGCAGCTCGGCGCCGCACGCCTCGCAGGTCGCGAGGTGGGTGTCGATCTCCAGCGCCTCGTCAGGGTCGAGTGCACCCAGGGCGTGCGCGCCCAGGGCCAGGCGTACCTCCTCACACGTCATCACGGCGCCAGCCCCCGCTCCTCGAGCGCGAGCTTGAGCGCGCGCAGCGCGTAGTAGGTGCGCGACTTGACCGTCCCCGGCGGAATGCCCAGCGTCGCCGACGCCTCCTTCACCGATCGCCCCCGGTAGTAGACCTCCAACAGCACCTCTCGGTGCTCCGGCCGCAGCGCGGCCAGCGCCTCGGCCACCGCCCACGACTCGACCGCCCGCTCCAGATCGTCCTCGGCGGGCAGGACCGCCAGCGCCTCGTCGCCGGTCTCCGGCGGCCGGGCCTTCTTGGCGCGAGCCTGGTCGACGACGAGGTTGCGGGCCACCGTGAACAGCCACGCGCGGATCGGCCGGCCGGAGAGCGCGTCGGGATGCCGCCAGGCCCGGAGCAGCGTCTCCTGCACGACATCCTCCGCCCGTCCCGAGTCACCGGTCAGTCGCAGCACGTATCCGTAGAGTGGCCCCGCGTGCTCGTCGAAGAGGGTCCTCACGAGTTCCTCGTCGGCGGTGCCCGCTGAGTTCACACCCTCATCACGTACGCCCGGGCGGCCCGGTTCAAGCTCATCCACGAATCGGCACGTCAGACGCTTCGGCCGAGATCTCCAATCCCTCGGCCACACTCTTGACCCCGGTCACCTTCACGTCGAAGGGCAACTCCCCCTTGAACGGGATCGTGTAGGAAACGAACTGCGCGACCTGGGCGGGCAAGCCGTCGATCTTTTCCGCCTGGAGCCTGATGCCCCCGTCGGCCACCTCGACCCGCATCTCCGCGTTGAACTGCACCTTCCTCACCCCAACCGTCACCTCGCCGGATGCCGTGAGCCGCTGCCCGTTGCCGCCGATCTTGACGCCCTCCGGCGCGTACTTGTCGATCGTCGCCCTGGTCAGGGTGCCTGCGATCGTCACGCGACCGGCCCGGGCCGTGGGTCTGTTCTGGAGGACGTCGGCCAGCGGTGCCGTGACGTCGTAGGCCGCTCCCCGCAGGTTCTTCACCGGCACGCCGCCGTACGAGAACGTGCCGAGATTGAACCGTACCTCCGGATAACGCCCGGCGATGGCCTGAGTGAGAAAGGGGATGCCCTCGATCGTCACGGTGGGCGTGCCGGACAGGTCGGCGGCGGCGGCGATCCTATTGGACAGGTCGCGTTCCACTCCGGCCGCGGCGACCCTGTCGACGACGACAAGGAGAATGACCAGCACGATCAAGAAAACGATCAGCTTGCGCATGAGGCTCCCTGTCTGGACGGGGGGCAAGAGCCTATCGACTCATTCCCCGAGAAGACGTGCGATCACCCGCCGGCGAACGGCGGCAGCACCTCCACGGTCGCGCCGTCAGCCAGAACGACCTCGTCATGAGGTCGTTTGCCGACCGGCGAACCGTCCACGAGGAACGAACAACGCCGCACGACGCGTGCCAGGTCTGCACGATTTTGTGTGATTTTCGTCATTAGTTCACCAAGCGTGACTGCTTCGTAGGCTTCCTCGGCCACGCCGGCCGCTTCCTTGGCCGCCGCCCAATACCGCACTTTTCCAGTGGCCATGCCATCCTCACCCTCTACCTCGGTCCATTGTGCGTCGCCCTTAACGAGGTTGTTTCCGAGAACGCGCTGTTCACCTGGTGGACGCGCAATGGACGTGACTTACTCGTGGGATATCCTCACCTACAGGACCTGGGCGACGTAGCCCCCGGGTCCTTGCGCGTTTAGGAGGCCGTAATGAGCAACCTGCTCCTGCTGACCAACGCCCTCGAGCCATCAGCCGAGGTGCTTCCGGCGCTGGGGTTGCTGCTTCACTCGGTCCGGGTCGTTCCGGCGGAGGCATCCGCGCTGATCGACACACCACCGGCCGATGCCGTCCTCGTGGACGCGCGCAAGGAGCTGGTGCAGGCCAAGAGTCTGTGCCGGTTGATCCGCACGACCGGCATCGACTGCCCGTTGCTGGTGATCGTGACCGAGGGCGGTCTGGCCGCGATGACCGCCGAGTGGGGCGCCGACGACGTGCTGCTCGACAGCGCGGGCCCGGCCGAGGTCGAGGCGCGGCTGCGCATGGCGACCGGCCGCATCTCGCAGCTCGCCTCGGAGGACGTGCCCGACGAGATCCGCAGCGGCGACCTGGCCATCGACGAGGCCACCTACACCGCCCGCCTGCGCGGCCGGGTGCTCGACCTGACGTTCAAGGAGTTCGAGCTGCTGAAATACCTCGCCCAGCACCCGGGCAGGGTCTTCACCCGCGCCCAGCTGCTGCAGGAGGTCTGGGGCTACGACTACTTCGGCGGCACCAGGACGGTCGACGTGCACGTGCGGCGCCTGCGCGCCAAGCTCGGCACCGAATACGAGTCGCTGATCGGAACGGTCCGCAACGTCGGTTACCGTTTCGTCCCCGACCGCACCGACACCGCACACGTCTGATCTCTGATCTGGCAGGGTTCGAGCCGATGTGACACATTGGTGTTCGGCTCGTTTTGCATCTGTCACGTCGAGGACACCGCCGTCCACAGGGGGATGGTGTCGGGGTGGAATCGTTCAGGTCACTGGTCGACGAGGGCGCCCGTCCGCGCGTGTTCCGGCGTAACGAGACCATTTGCTCCCCGTTGCGGCCGGTCGGCCGCGTTTACGTCATCGACTACGGCTACGCCCGCGAATACACCCCCGCCGGAGAGCGCGAGGCCATTCACGACCTGCGCGGCGACGGCGACCTCATCGGCGAGCTGGCCTTCTGGAGCCCGAGCGAGCGGGTCAGGGTGGACGCGCTCACCGAGCTGCGGGCCTGGCCCATCGACATACGGCGGCTGCGCGAGCACGCCTCGGCCAGCCCGACCGTGGCCACGGCGCTGGTCCAGGAGCTGTTCGCCAGGCACGTGGCCGCCCGCAGGCACGAGGCGCTCGCCCGCGCCCCGGTCGCCGCCCGCCTCGCTGTGTGGTTGCTGCACCTCGACGAGCGCTACGGGCTGGCCTCGGAGTCCGCTCCGCCGCTGTCCATGGAGACCCTGGCCGACCTGGTGGGCAGCTCCCCCGACGTGGTGCAGCGGCAGCTCCAGCAGTGGGTCCAGCGCGGCTGGCTGGTACGCCCCGGTTACCGGCGCCTGCGGATCGAGGACCCGCCCGCGCTGCGGGCCGCAGCCGGCGACTGGGAGCAGTTGTCGGAGCCCTGGACCGGCCGGGTGACGCCGTTCCTGACCCGCCCCGGCGCGCCGGTGGATCCGCTGCCGGTCGGCGAGCTGCCCAAGCCCCGCCAGCTGCATGCCGACGTGCCGGACTTCACCGGGCGGCAGCAGAGCCTGGACATCCTCACGGCCTGGCTGGAACGGCCCCGCAGGACGAACACCATGGTCGTGCAGGGCTTACCGGGCGTGGGCAAGACCGCGCTGGTGACGCACTGGGGCCATCTGCACGCCGACCGGTTCCCCGACGGCCAGATCGTGATCGACCTGCGGGGCCAGTCACCGAGCCAGCCCCCGATGAACGCCGTGGAGGCGCTCGGGCAGATCCTGCGCTCGCTGGGCGTCAGCGAGCCCGCCTCCGACGAGGCCGAGCTGATGCTCCTCTACCGCAGCAGGATCGCCGGGCGCCGGCTGCTGCTCATCCTCGACAACGCCGCCGACCCCGGCCAGGTGCGGCCGCTGCTGCCGGGCAGCAAGGACTGCGTGGTGCTGGTGACCAGCCGGACGCGGATGGCGCCGCTGCGCGCCACCGGCCACGCCGACCTCATGGACCTGCCCGTGCTCGACCCGGGAAACGCGGTGGCGCTGCTGGTGGCGGTGCTCGGGGAGGGCTCGCGGCGGGCCGCCGACCGGGACGCGCTCGCGGAGCTGGCCAGGGTGTGCTCGTACCATCCGTTCGCGTTACGGATCTCGGCGGCCAAGCTGGCCGAGAATCCCGGTATGAGCGTGCGGTCGCGCGTGCAGGAGCTGCGCAGGCCGGACCGGCTGCTGGTGGGAGACCCCGAGGAGGCGTTCAGGTCGGCGCTGGACCTGGCGTACGAGTCGCTGAGCCCGGCGCAGCGACGGGCGTTCCGGCACGTGGGGCTGCTGCCGGGACGGGACTTCACGCCTGAAGTGCTGGCCGCCGCGCTCGGTGTGCCGGTGAGCGAGGCCGTGGTCGCCGTGGAGGGCCTGCACCGGGCCTACCTCGTCGAGCCGCTGCCCGGGCCGCGGTACCGGGTGCACGACCTGGTCAAGCGGCTGGCCAGGGAGCTGGGCAGGCACGCCGAGGCAGGCGTGCGCGAGGCCAGGGCGCGGCTGCTCGACCACTACCTGGCGGTCGCGACCGATCCGGCGACGCCGCGCGAGTGGTTCGAGGCCGAGCGGCGTTCGCTGGTGTCGGCCGTGCGGCTGGCCGAGGAGAGCGGCGCGCACGGGATGGCCTGGCGGCTGGCCGAGGCCGTGTTCGAGCCGTTCAGGCGGCTGCGGTTCTACGAGAACAACCTGGAGATCCAGCAGGCCGGGCTGACCTCGGCCATGCAGGTCGGCAACCGGCGGGCGATCGCGCTCATGCGCGGCAACCTCGGCTCCATTCACCGGGACATCGGGCCGTCGACACTGGCCGCCAGGTTCATCGGCGAGTCGCTGGCCGACTACACCGAGCTCGGCGACAACGTGGGGCGCGCCCGCGCGCTCGACGATCTGGCCGAGGTGCACGGCATCGCGGGCAACAGCGAGGACGCGCTCAACTGCGCGGGCGAGGCGCTGGAGCTCTACCGGGAGATCGGCGACCTGGCCGGCGTGGCCGGCTGCCTGCACACACTCTCGCGGCTGCACCTGTCCCAGGAGCGGTACGAGCTGGCGCTGCACTACGCCGGCCAGGCCCTGGACGTGCGCGAAGAACTGGGTGACCGCCGGGGCACCGCGCAGAGCCTGATCATCCTGGCCCGGGTGCAGCAGAACCTGGGCGAGCCCAACGCGGCGCTGTCGGAGGGCCTGGATGCTCTGTCGATCTGCCACGAGCTGGGCGACGAGCACGCCGAGGCCGAGACCCTGCTCTGCCTGGCCGAGATCTACGACCTGCTGCGGCTGCCGCACGACGCGCAGCGCGACGCCGAGCGGGCGCTGGCCGGCTACACCGCCACGGGCGATCAGCACGGGTGCGGCCGGGCCCTGTGCGCGCTCGGGCGCATCGCCCGCAACGGCTCCCGGTACGACGAGGCCCTCGACTACTACGAGCAGGCCCTGGCCGTGCAGGTCGAGCTCCATCACGAGCAGGGCAAGGCCGAGACGCTCGGCGACATCGGCCTGGTGCACTGGCGGTTGTCGGACTACCTGCGTGCCGACGACTACCTGAACCAGGCGCTGACGATCAGCCGGGTGATCCACGACGAGCCCGTCGAGGCCCGGATGCTCAACAGGCTCGCCAGGGTGCGGCGGCGCCAGGGCATGGTCCAGGTGGCGTTCGTGTACGCGCTGGAGGCCCTCGACATCGTGCAGGGCATGGGCAACCGGCGGGCCGAGGCGGACGTGCAGGAGACGCTGGCGTACACGTACCTGTCGCTCGGGATGCACAAGCCCGCCCTGCGGGCGGCGAAGGCGTCGCTGGCGATCAGGGAGGAGCTGCGTGACAACCGGGCCAGCGCCTTGTTGTCGATCGCGCAGGCGCTGCACACGGCGGGCCGCCCGGCCGCGGCGCTCGAGCCGGCCATGGAGACGGTCGAGCTGCAGAACGAGACCGGCACCAGGGACCGGTGGGCCGCGGCGCTCACGACGCTGGCCATGGTGCTGCTCGACCTGGACCGGGGCGAGGAGGCGCTGGTCTACGCGCGCCAGGCCAGGGACGTGCACCTGGAGTGCGGGACCAGGCGGGACCTCGGATGCGCGCTGCGGGCGCTCGGGCTGATCTCGGCCAGACTGGGCGACCGGGGCGCGGCGATCTCGTATCTGGCCGAGGCCGTGCGCACGCTCGAAGAAGTGGGTGACATCGTCGAGGTGCAGCGGGTGGCGGAAGAGCTACGGGAATTGGCGTGAAACACCGGCAAAAGTCGTGAATTTTCAGATGTGAGGTCGCAGATCTTCTCCGGATCCTCCCGTTAGCTGGTGCTACCAGCTCATCCACTCGGAGGTGATCCGGATGCTCAAGAGTCAAATGCGGCGAGATCTGAAGTGGCTCAAGCGACAGGCTCGCAAGGACAGACGGATCACCGTCGCGCTGCTTGCCGGCGTCGTGGCCTTCTGGACCCGGCAGCTGCCCTTCGACGAGGCGCCCGGCGACATCCTGCGGGCACTGTCGTTCGGACTGGTGGCCGCCTCGGCGCTCACCTGGCTGGCGTCCGCGCTGCTCGCGGCCCGGACCATCCGGACGCCCGAGGAGCCGGTGGCCGGGCTCCGCTGGGTGTCCAGGATCCAGCGGAGCAAGGAGTGGGCGTTCTGGTCGGCGGGGGCCTTCGTGGCCTGGCACGTGCTGCAGTTCGTCACTGCGCTGGTGCTCGGCTGACCGACGGCGGCGGGGTGTCACCCAGGAATGGGGCCGGGTGACGCCCCGTCGCTCTCGTCGCCCAGGACCGCCCGCTCCAGGGACCTGACCTTGATGCGCTGTCCCGTGAGCACGAACTGGACGACCTCCACCGAGGTCAGCTCGGTCACCCCGAAGTCGGCGTCGGCGTGGGCGTCGCACCACGCGACGATCTCGCGCGGGTTGAGGAGGGGTCCGGCGAAGTGGACAAGGCTCACGTACCAGCGGTCGCGGATCCGGCCGTGCTCCAGGTCCCTGACGCCGCGGCTCTCCATGGCGTGGGCGAAGCGCTTCCACAACGTGACGAGGGTGTCGTCCTCGGGGTGGCCGTACACCAGCACGCCGCCCCGATGGGGGCTCACGCCCTTCAGGCGGATTCTTGCGGGCGCCACGCCGGTGGCGGTCTCGGCCATGGCTCGCGCGTACGTCCGGCGCAGAGGGTCGTCCTCGGGAATGCGGTCGCGGTAGGGCTCCAGGGACCTGAGGGTGACGTGCAGGGTCGGACCGCCGTGCACCCAGTGGCCCGGGGCGTCTATGGTCGCGGCCAGTTCCGAGAGGCGGTCCACGACCGCGCCTTCGGGGCGGAGCACGACCGCGGCGCCCCATCGCCTCGCGCCTTCCACCATGGGCAGGTCATGGGTGGCCCGGCCGGACAGGAGGGCAGCACGCCCCTTCGCACAAAACTCCACAAAATCCGACATTCAACCAAGTATGCCAAGGACATCGGTCCATCAGGGGCTCATCGCCCGGATGAGCTCGAGCAGGGCCGGCGTCCAATGATCGCCGTATCGCTCCTGGAGGTCGGCGCGTCTCCAGTCCGCACCGGTGATCAGGCCGCGGCAGAGCGCCGTGCCGCACCGGCACTCCATGGCGAAGCCGGGCGCGGCGGTGCAGGTGGCGTAGTCGTTCGTGACCTCCTCGCCCGGACGGAGGTCGCGGCGCGCGGCCAGGGTGTACGGGCCCGTCCACCACAGGTTGGGGTCGCAGCTGTGGTTGCTCTTGCCGATCGGCCGGCCGGGCGGCAGGACCAGATGGAGGTCGCCGTGCGCGGCGATCGTGTCGACGTACGGGACCGCGGGGTCGGCGAACAGGTCCTGCAGCTCGGTCCAGGTGACCAGCCGTCCGCCGAGTCGCGACACGACGGTCCCGGCCGGGATGGCCGCCGTGGCGAACAGGCCGTCGCCGGCGATGAGCGAGGGCCGGACCTCGATGTGCGGGTGCGTCCAGCAGTCGGGCTCCGGTTCCACGGGCATGAGGCCAGGGTAGACCTGGGCGTACGGGGGTAGCGGCACGTCATTGGGGAGGTGTGTCACGTGGCCGGCGATCTGATCGTTCCTGATGCCGCTCAGGGGATCGTGGTGTTCGTGCACGGCAGCGGGAGCAGCCGGTTCAGCCCGCGCAACCGTTACGTGGCGAGCACGCTCAACCAGGCAGGGCTGGGCACGCTGCTGTTCGACCTGCTCACGCCGGAGGAGGAGACCGATCGGGCGAACGTGTTCGACATCGGGCTGCTGGCCGAGCGGTTGCTGGAGCGGACGAGTTGGGTGCGGGAGCAACCGGAGGCCAAGGATCTGCCGATCGGGTATTTCGGCGCGAGCACCGGGGCCGCCGCCGCGCTGTGGGCGGCCGCCGAGCCGGACAATGCGATCGCGGCGATCGTCTCGCGCGGCGGGCGGCCGGACCTGGCGGGGCCGCGGCTGGCCGCGGTACGAGCGCCGACGCTGCTCATCGTGGGCGGCAGGGACCCGGTGGTGGTGGAGCTGAACGAGGAGGCGCAGCGGCGGTTGCGGGCCGAGAGCAGGCTGACCATCGTGCCCGGCGCCACTCACCTGTTCGAGGAGCCGGGCGCGCTGGACGCGGTGGCCGAGCACGCCCGCGACTGGTTCGCCACCCACTTCTCAGCGCCGCAGAAGCCGGAGTGATCCTCAGCCGGCAATGACGGGCGTCGCGCCCGTCGCCTCGGCCACCAGGCGCTCGTAGACCTCCGGTGCGGTCGTCTCGCAGCCCAGCCGGTGGCCGGTCAGCTCGCCGTGGTCGTCGCTCGACCCGGTCACCGCCAGCCCCAACTCCCCCGCCAGCCCGCGGACGTGGGCCCGCGCGGGCGCCTCGTGGTCCCGATGATCGGCCTCGACCCCGAACAGCCCGGCCTCCGCCAGCTCGGCGATCCACTCGTCGGGCACGACCGTGCCGCGCTTGGCCGCCTTCGGATGGGCCAGCACCGGGACCCCGCCCGCGGCACGTACCAGGCGGACCGCCCTTTCGGGGTCCAGCGCGTAACGGGCGACGTGCGCGCGGCCGCCCGTCCCGATCCACTCCGGTGTGAACGCCAGCTCCGGCGCGGCGATCACCCCGGCGGCAACCATGGCCCGGGCGATGTGCGGCCGCCCCACCGGGCTACCCGCGGCCAGCTCGGACACCTGCTCCCAGGTGACCGGAGCGCCCAGCTCCACCAGCCGCTCCACGGTGAGCCGTCCGCGCAGCTCGCGGGCCTCCCTGATGCGCACGCACTCGGCCGCCAAGTCCGGCTCCAGCGGGTCGAAGAGGTACGCGAGCAGGTGGATGCTCTGCCCGGCGCGCCGGCACGACAACTCCATGCCCGGCACGAACGTCAGCCCGGCGGGCAGCGCCTCGATCGCCGCGCGATGCCCGTCCACGTTGTCGTGGTCGGTCAGCGCGAGCACGTCGAGGCCCCGCTCGCGGGCCCGGCTCACCACGTCGGCCGGGGGCTGGGTGCCGTCGGAGGCGTCGCTGTGGCTGTGCAGGTCGATGCGCATGGGCATTACACCGCGATGGTGGCCAGGGTCCGGCCCTCGAAGGTCTCGATCGTGAAGTGGTTGAGGTCGTCCTGGGGCAGGCTGGTGCCGCCGTGCAACACCAGGGGATCGGGGGAGCCGGGCACGCCGTACCCCTTGTCGGGGACGCCCCAGCTGGCCACGACCTCGGAGCGGCCGTCGTCGCCGACCGCGAGCAGCCGGCACTGCAGCGGGCCCTTGACGCCCTTGAGCTCCAGCGCGACGTGGGTGCCCCAGCCCTTGTCCTCCAGGCCGACGACGGCGGTGGTGCCGGTGGCGGGGTCGGTGGCGGAGTAGGTGTTCCCGGTCATGAGCAGCTCGCGGGCCGGACCGTGAATGCTGTCGGGATTGGGGCCGCTGGTGAGCGAATTGACCGCGAGGAAGACTCCGGCGGCGATCAGGACACACGCGGCCGCGGCCGTGATCGTGCGGTGGAGGCGGCGGCGACGGCGTTCGGTGGCGGCACGGCGTACCAGAAGTGATTCGACCTGCGGGTCCGGCGGGTTGGGCAGGAGATCGTCCGGGTGCACGCCCCTGATCAGCTGCCCCATCTCGGCGAACGCCCCCACCTCGTCGGCGCAGCTGGCGCAGCCGGCCAGATGGCGTTCGAACGCCGCCCGCTCGTGCTCGTCGAGCAGGCCGAGCGCGTACGCGGCCACGTCTTCGTGATGCACCTCGGTCACGGCTGCACCACCCCCCTTTCGTCATTGTGATGCGCCTCCGTCACGGCAACATCACCCCCCTTTCCTCCAATGCGACGCGCAAGGCACGCATGGCGTAGTACACGCGGGACTTCACCGTGCCCACGGGCACGCCGATCGTCTCCGCCGCCTCCTGGATCGTGCGGTCGAGCAGGAACGTCTCCGTGAGGACCTGCCGGTGTGCCGGGGACAACGAGAGCATCGCGTCGGTCACGACGATCTCGCGCAATAAACGCTCGTCCTCGGCGGCCACGGGCTGGGCACGTTCGGGGACCTCTTCGACGGTGTCCAGGGGGCGTGTGCCGGAGCGGCGGCGGTCGTCGATGACGACGCGGCGCGCGACGGTCGCCAGCCAGGGCATGAGCGAGCCCGAGTCGGTGCGGAGCTCGTGGAGGTTGCGCCAGGCGCGTACCAAGGTCTCCTGCACGACGTCCTCGGCCCAGCGGCGGTCGCCGCCCGTCAGCCGGATGGCGAAGGCCATCAGGGGGGCGCCGTATTCGCGGTAGAGGGCTCGGACCATGGCTTCATCGGTTACGCGGCGATTCACGGGGCTCCTCGCGCTGCCGATATCGCGAAATTCGCTCCGATATGGGAATTCTTACTGTAGCCAGCGACGGGGGCGGCGACTATGTACTTTGCCCCTCTGGTCGCACAGTCAGATTCAAACAATAAATCGGGCCACGTCCCCTGGAGAGGGGATTATGATCATTCGGACCACGATCCGCGATGCGGCGGCCTCCGCCGAGCTCGATGTCGAGGTGGTGGCGGAGCCGGAGACCACCGTCGGCTCGCTGCTACGAGCCCTGCCCGTGCCCGTCCGAGGACGGCCGTGCTTCGTCGGCGCCACCAAGCTTGATCCCGACGCCCCCGTCGCCGACACCCCGATCGTGTCGGGGACGACGATCAGCGTGGGCGAGCCGGACGGAGCTCGACGTGCCCAGCCCTGGCGGCCACTGACCGCGGCCGGCGCGATCCGCGTGTTCGCCGGGCCCGACGCGGGCCAGGTGCTCTGGCTCAGCCCCGGCAGCCACGTCATCGGCAGGGAGTGGACCGACATCCCGCTCCCGCGCGACCAGAAGGTCTCCAGGCGGCACGCCCGCCTGGACGTGTCGTGGACCGGCGAGGTCACGGTCGCCGACCTCGGCTCGCGCGGCGGCACGCTGGTGGACGAACTTCCCGTGCGCGGAGGCGAGCCGGTCCTGCTGGGGCCCGACGGGGTGCTGCAGGTGGGCGACAACCGGCTGCGGTGGGCGCCGCTGCCGCCGTCGCGGCTGCGGACCACGCGCGGCAGGGACGGGCGCGTCGACTTCGACCGGGCGTTCTCGCCGGCCCCGGCGGTGCCGGCGGCCAGGATCGCCCTGCCCAGGAACGAGACGCCGCAGCGTAATAGCGCGGTCGCGGTGCTTTCGTCGCTGCTGCCGCTGCCGATTTCCATCGCGATGGCGATCCTGCTGAAGAGCCCGTATTTTCTGCTGTTCGGAATATTGACGCCGGTGACGTTCTTCGCCACGCAGTGGGTCGAGGGGCGGCAGCGCAAGAAGAAAGAACGCGAGTTCGAAGAGCGCAAGCAGGAGGCGCTCGAACGGATCCGCCGCCACGTCGTCCACGAGCAGTGGCTGCGCCATCTGGTCGCGCCGGACGAGGTGGACCTGACCTTCGCCGCCACCCACGAGGGTCCCGGGTTGTGGCCGCGCAACGCCGACTCCCCCGACGGACTGACGTTACGCGTGGGGGTCGCCGACCAGCCGGCCACGATCGAGTTCGACGGGGAGCGGTGGCCGGGGTTCGCCGAGCCCGTGCTGCGCGGGGTGCCGGTCACCGTGGATCTCCGCGAGATCGGCGTGCTCGGTGTCATCGGCCCTCCGCAGCCGGTCGACGCCCTGCTGCGCTGGCTGCTGGTTCAGCTCGGCACGTTGCGCGCGCCGGATGAGCTGCGGCTGGTGCTGATCACCGCGTCAGGGGGCGAGCATCTGGGGTGGGCACGCTGGCTGCCGCATCTGAGCCCGGACGGCCCCGTTCCCTGCCTGATCGGCAACACGCCCGAGACCAGGGCCGAGCGGGTCGAGGAGCTGAAGAACCTGGTCACCGAGCGACGCGGGACCAGGGACCGGCAGTTCTCCGAGGACGTGGTCGTGGTGCTCGACGGCGCGCGGGCGCTACGCGACATCCCCGGCATGAAGGAGATCCTCCGGGAGGGCCCGTCGGTCGGCGTGTACGTGATCTGCGCCGACCAGCGCAGCATGAACGAATGCCGCGGCGTCTGCGACCTGGACGGCGTCGGCATGCTGCTCACCCGCGGCCGCCAGGGCCTGCCGGTGTTCGTGCAGCCGGAGAGCCTCGGCGCGCGGGCCGCCGAGCGGATCGCCCGCGCGGTGGCGCCCATGCGCGACCGTCTCACGCTGGCCCGGGCGGAGAACGTGATCCCGTCCGCGGTGCGCCTGCTGGACGTGCTCGGACTCGGCGTGCCCGACGCCGGCCACGTCCTGACCCGCTGGAGCACCGACCCCCGCCCGACGACCCGGATCGCCATCGGCGCCGACGGCTCGGGGCCCGTCTTCGTGGATCTGGCGGCCGACGGCCCGCACACGATGCTGGGCGGGGCGACCGGGGCGGGCAAGAGCATCCTGCTGCAGACGCTCGTCACCTCGCTGCTGCTGGCCAACCGGCCGGACGAGCTGAACCTGGTGCTGGTGGACTTCAAGGGCGGCAGCGCGTTCCTGCCGTTCGAGCACTGCCCGCACGTGGTGGGGCTGATCCGCTCCACCGGCGACACGGCCGCCGACGTCTTCGACGAGAGCGCGGCCGGGCGCGTGCTGGCTTCGGTACGCGCCGAGGTCCGCCGCCGCGAGGCGATCCTGGCCCGCTACGGCGGCGAGATCGACGCCTACTGGGAGGCGGGCGGGCGGCTGCCGCGACTGGTCATGGTGTTCGACGAGTTCGCGCGGGTGCTGGAGACCTCGCCGGACTTCCTGCGCGAGCTGGTGAACGTGGCCGCCAAGGGCCGCTCACTCGGCATGCACCTGGTGCTGGCCACCCAGTCGTTGCAGGGCAAGTTGTCACCCGAGTTGAAGAACAACATCTCGCTGCGCATCACGCTGCGCCAGAACGAGCCCTCCGACAGCACCGAGGTCCTGGGCGTGCCGGATGCCGCCACCATCCCGTCCCGGTTACGCGGGCGAGGCATGATCATGCGGGTGGGCGGGGAGCAGCGCACGCCGCAACTCTTCCAGACCGGCTACCTGGGCAATCCGCCTCCGACCGGCGCCACCGCGGCCACGGCACGGCCGCTGCCCTGGCCCGCGCTGGGGCTCCCGCGTCCCGAGGCGCCGTCGTCCACGGCGCGGGGGCGTACCGACCAGGATCTGGCGATCGCGGCCGTGCTGGACGCGGCGCGGCGGCTGCCGACCGAGCCGCCGTTCCGTCCGCTGCTGCCGCCGCTGCCGGCCGCGCTGCCGCTGGCGGCGGTGGCCGGTGCGGACGGGGTGCCGTACGGGCTGGTCGACGATCCCGACCAGCAGGCGCAGCCGGCTCTCGCGCTGAACCTCGGCGGGACCGAGCGGCTCCTGGTGGCCGGCGGGCCGCAGTCGGGGCGTACCACGTTCGTCCGCACCCTGATCTCCAGCCTGGCGGCGCGGTGCTCGCCCGCCCAGGTGTGGTTGTACGTCATCGAGAACCAGCCCGACGGGCTGGCGGCGTACGCGTCGCTGCCGCACTGCGGAGCGGTCGTGGCGGCCGGTGAGCCGGATCGTGTCCGGCGGGTGGTGACGTGGCTGACCGGTGAGATGGACCGGCGGCGGCTGTCCCCTGCCAGGGGGTCGGGGGATCCCGCGATCGTCCTGGTCATCGACGGGTGGGAGTACTTCGAGGACCGCGGCGACCCCGAATTCCTCGAGACGCCGCTGCTGGTCGCCGTGCGAGGGCTCGTGGCCGGTGGGCCGCCGGTCGGGATCCACGTGGTGGCGGTCGGAGGGCATGACATGCTCCGGGGCAAGACGCCGGATCTGTTCTCGCAGCGACTGCTTCTGCCGTTCCCACGGGAGGAGACGCGGCGGTTCCATCTGGCGTCGAGCATGGTGTCGCCGCCGGTGTTGCCCGGTCGCGCCATCGAGGCCGCCACCGGGTTGCACGTCCAGATCTGCCTGCCGCCCGAGCAGCTGACGATCATGCCCGGCGATGGGCGGCGGCCGCTCGCGAAGCCGTTCCCTCCGATGCCCGTGACGATCCCGCTGAGCGAGATCGGCGACGCGGAAGGCGGCGCGATGGGCGTCGGCGGACCCGACGTCGTGCCGGTCGGCGTCGGCGGACCCGACGTCCTCCCGGTCGGCCTGGACCTCTTCGAGACGGGACCGCACCTGGTGCTCGTGTCGGGGCCGCCAGGATCAGGCCGCAGCAACGCCGCCCTGGTCATGGCCGCGGGGCTGCTGCGTCGCGGCGTGGGCGTCCTGGCCATCGCCCCGCCCCGCTCCCCGCTGATCCGCTCGCTGCCGGGCGCCCGTACGCTGGCGGGCACGTCGTTCACCGACACCGACCTCCGGGAGGCCGTCGGTGCCTTCGAGGGGGCCCGCCACGCCGTGATCGTCGACGACTTCGACCAATTGACGATCACCCCCACCGAGCAGAACTTCACCCCCCAGCCCACCCTCCTGCAGGACATCCTCGCCCCCGCCGATCTGGGCAGCCGTGCCCTGATCATGACGGGGGACGCCACTCCCCTCCTGGAGGGCCGGCGCCGCTCGTTGTCCGCCGAGGTCACCGAGATCCTCCGCACCGGCACCCGGTTCCTGCTCACGCCCGCGAACCGGATCAACGCCCGCGAACACGGCCTCACCCTGGAAGCCGACCAGTTCTTCGGCGGCCCGCCGGGGCGCGCGTACATGGCCACGTCACGGCGAGTGGACCTGGTCCAGTTCGCAGCCATGGAGGACGGCTAGGTGTTCTGTCCCGTCACCCCTTGATGGCCTCGAACGCACGCCAATTCTGGTAGGCCGTCTCCGCCACCTTCGTCCCCTCCGCCCTGGTCTCGGTCTGCACCCTGAGCCGCACCGGCAGCCCATCGGCCGCCAGCCGCACCTCGAATTCGACCGGGCCTTCTTTCACGATCTGGCCGTAGGAATCCACCCGCCCCTCGGCCCTGAGCCGGTGCGCCATGGTCGCGCCCGTGATCGTCAGGCCACCGTCCGGCTCCGGCGCGGCGCTCACGTTTGTCCCCGCCGCGTCGATCAGCGCCTTGATCGTGCGCGGCGAGCTGAAGCGCCGGACGGCGGCCGCGGAGAGCGGCGCGCACGTCTCGATCCCCGGCGCCTCCGCGTCGAACGGAACCCCGGCGGCCACGCCCCTGTCCCCCACGATGGACACAGCGACAGGGGGATCGTTCTCGCAGGCCAACTCCATCTCATAAGCGGTGGCGGCGTCCGGGTCGAAGCTCAACCGCCCCGCCGCGGCGACGCCCCCGCGGACGTACTGGAAGCCGGCGGTACGGCGATCGATGGCACCGAGCACGTCACGCCAATCGGGCTCCCGCGTCGCACTGGAGATCATGACGACCGCCACCGCCGCGACCGCGGCGATCGACACGCCGATCGCGACCCCGGCCACGAACCACGGCTTGCGCCAGAGCGGCGTGGAGGCGGGCGGCGCCTCGTCAGGCGGCGGCTCGTACGGCCTGAGCCGGCTCTCGGCCTCCCGCAACAGATCGTCCACACGCGCGTGGGAGACGGCCGCGGAGTGCCCGAGCAAGATGCTCACCAGCTCCACAGCGGTCGGACGCGAGCCCGGGTCGGGCTGCCGGCAGTGGTCGATCACCGTGCGCAGCGCCGGGAGCAACTGGTCGAGGTCCGGCTCCCCACCCTGTCCCGCCAGTTGCCCGGTCGCCGCGAACACGATCACGTCGGCCCAGTCACGCACGTCCCGCGAGGGGAGCTCGCTGTCCCGGGGCCCCGGCGCGACGTACACCTGCCCGTGCGCCTCGATCATGACGTTTCCCGGGTTGAGCCGCAGTCCCGCGATCCCGGCCAGGTGCAGCCTGGCCATGGTGGTGGCGCTGCCCAGCGCGAGCCGATAGAGCGCCTCGCCCTTGACCGGCCCGCTCGCCCTCACGAGGTCGCCGAGCGGCCGGCCGCTTCCGAGGTAATCGTGCGGTTGCAAAGCCCTGCCTTCATTCCATCCGTAGACCTCGCGGCCGGGAAAGGCCCGGCCGGGCGGCGCGTCGCCCGGAGCGGCGACAGCACCACGATGCGGGGCGTCGATCCTGGCTGAGATCCGCTGAAATTCCATCGCCATTCCCGGTGCAGTCTGAGTTGCACGAGGCGGGCACGCCGATGTTCGCCCAGGTGAGCCACTTTCCGGCCGCCTTTCCGGCCGTCGGCGAGCGCCGTTTTCCGCAACGTTGTACGCCACTCGCCCGGCCCGGGTTCACCGTCATTCAGGAAAGGTCTGCGGCTTGACCTTGACGCGACGTCAACGTGTGCAATCGGAGGTGTTCGGCACCGAGGGAGAGGGATGGGATGGTCAAAGCCGCGCTACGGGTCGTGGGGTTCGAGCTCAAGGGCCTGGCCAGCATCGCGCTGTGGATCGTGCGCCGCCGGCACGGCGTGCCCGCGGGCGCGACCGCCGTGACGTACGCGAAGGAGCAGGCGTTCACGTTGTGGCTGATGCTGTTCGCCATGGCGGTCGAGACCGTGGTCGTGGACCTGCTGCTGGTCGCGACCGGCGTGCCGGAGTGGATCCGGTTCACGGTGCTGATCGCCGACGTGTACGGGCTGCTGTTCGGGGTCATGCTGGCCGCGTCCTGCGCCACCCGGCCCCACGTCCTCACGGCAGGCGAGCTGCGTATCCGGTACGGCGCGTACTTCGAGGTGCGTGTGCCCCGGGATCTCATCGCCTCGGTGCGCACGAGCCGCAACGACAACGTGAGCAGCATGGTCTCGGTCAAGGACGGGCACCTGAGGGTGGCGGTCGCGTCCCGGACCAACGTGTCGATCGAGCTGACCGAGCCGGTCGCGTTCGTCCGCCCGCTCGGCCGCCGTGCGGAGGCCACCACGATCAGCTTCTTCGCCGACAAGCCGGAGGCGTTGGTGGCCGGTCTGCGATCCGAGCGCACTGTGCCTTCATGACGAGCGCCGGGCAGGCGGTGAGCCGCATGCCCGGCGGGGTGTCAGCGGCCGGTCAGCCGGCCGTCTTCGTTGCCACGGCCGCCGCTGCGGCGGCCGTCCTCGGTGGGATGGAGCGGAGGTTGAAGGCGTAGCGGGCGACGGAGTCGGCGATGGCGTCGGAGTCCACGTCCAGCGCCGTCGCGTTCACGTTGGCGATCGTGTCGCACGCCTGGTGGTAGCACGCGTCGTAGGCGACCCCGGCCGTGCCGCCGAACAGCGCCGCCTCCTCGGCCGTCTTGATGCCTTCCGCGCCGGTGAAGATGCCGCCGGCCGGGATGCCGACCTCGATGAACGGCCCGTAGTCGGAGCGGCCGTCGAAGTCGGTGCCGACGGTGGGCAGGTTGCGTGCGCCGTAGAACGCCTCGAGCTGCTTCTCGATCTCGGCCGAGCCGGGCGGTCCTGCAGGGGAGCCGACGTTGTCGGAGTTGTCCCCGTCGTACAGCTTGTAGGCGTAGTTCGGCGAGGCGACCATGTCGAAGTTCAGGTACAACCTGATGCGGTCCCGCTCCGCCTGGGACAACGACGCGACGTACTGGTCGGAGCCGAGCAGCCCGATCTCCTCCGCGGCCCAGAACGCGAAGCGCACCTTGTTCTTGACCGGGTAACGCGCCATCTCCTCGGCGACCTCCAGGATCGCCGCGGTGCCGGAGCCGTTGTCGTTGATGCCCGGCCCTTCGGTCACGCTGTCGAGGTGGGCGCCGACCATGACGACGTTGCGGGGGTCGCCGAAGCGGCTCTCGGCGATCACGTTCTCGTTGGTGCCGAGCACGAGGTTGGCGTCGACCTTGAGCCGTACGGTCGCGCCGGCCGTGCTCGCGAGCTCGTTGCCCACGGCGAAGTCGGCGAACACCATGGGGATCCCGGCCCGCCACTCGCCGATGTCCAGCGCGAACGCCTCGGTACGCCCCGGCTGGCCCTCGTTGAACACGATGATCCCGGTCGCGCCCGCCGCGGCCGCATTCTGGATCTTGGTGACGAACGCGCATGTGCCGCGCTGGACGAGCGCGATCCGTCCCGCCACGAACCCGGCGAAGTCGGACGCCTCGCAGCCACTGGTGGAGCTCGGCGTCGGCGCGGGCGGCAGTGTCAGGTCCACGCCCTGGACCTGGGCGGTCACGTCACCGGACGGGGAGGGCTGGAAGGTGAAGAAGTCCTCGTTGGGGACGTAGGCCTTTGGGGTGGGCGCGGTCAGATTGAGCGTGGGCGCCGTCTTCTCGCTCCAGCTCTCGACGAAGTTGATCGGATTCAGCGTGACCTTGTAGCCGGCCCTGCGCAGCTTGTCCGCCACGTAGTCGCGGGAGGCGTCGTAGCCGGTGGTGCCGGCCGCGCGGTTGCCCCCGTTGGCGGTGGCGATGTCCTGCAGGGCCTGAAGGTGCTTGTGCACGTTCGTGCCCTTGACCTGCTGGACGAGCAGCTTGGCGAAGGCGTCGTCGAGCCCGCCGGCGTTGGCGGGCGTCGCCAAGGCGAGCGGCAAGGCGAGCGCGGAGATGAGTGCGATGACGAATCTGCGCATGCGGGGTACTCCCTAGGGACAGAAAGGCGAGTAATGTCCCCCCGAGCCTCGCCCGAACGCGACACTAACCCGGCTCCGCACCGCCGGGAATGCCTACCAATAGACCAAATTCAGGGACTTTCACTCCGCGGCGCGGCGCGCGCGACGGAGCTCGGCGCGGCGCTTGCCCTCGTGCATCGCCTGCACGCGGGCGATCGGGATCGTGTGCCCCTCCTCGATGAGGTCGGCGGGCAGCCGCTGCGGCGCGGGCATGGCCTCCGCCCACGGGTCGGCGTCCTTGAGCAGCCCGGCCGCGGTGTGCACGGTGAAGTCGCCCGGCGCCACCCGGTCGAGGTCCGACCAGAGCACCGGGAAGGACACCGGCACGCCGGGACGCACGCGCGGACTGTAGGCGGCCACGACCGTGGCGCCGCCTGCCCGGGTGGAGTCGATGAACACCTTGCCCGCACGGTCCTCGCGGATGAACGCCGTGGTGGCCAGCGCCGGATCCACCCGCTCGGCGCGCGCGCCCACCGCGCGGGTGGCCGCGGCCAGGTCGTCCACGGCGGTCCCCGCCGCCACGGGCACGAACACGTGCACGCCTTTGGCTCCGCTGGTCTTCACCGCGCCCGCCAGCCCCGCCTCCTCCAGCGCCTGGCGGACGAGGAACGCGGCGCGCACGGCCAGCCCGAAGGACTCGCTCCCCTCGGGCGGGTCGAGATCGAGCACCATGTGCGTGGGCTGGTCGCCGGCGAACAGCGACGGGTGATACTCGACCGCCCGCTGGTTGGCGAACCACAGCAGCGTCCGCCGGTCGTTGCACACCGCGTACGTCACCTGCCGGCGTGACGCCTCGGCCCAGACGGAGAACCTCTCCACCCATTCGGGGGCGTATTTCGGCAGGTTCTTCTGCATGAAGGGCTCCTGCCCGGGGCGTACCCGGATCACCGAGAGCGCCCGGTCGCGCAGGACCGGGAGGATGCGGTCGCCGACCGCGTCGAGGTAGTCGACCAGGTCACGCTTGGTCGCACCCGCCCCGTCGAACAGCGGCTGGTCGAGGTTGCTCAGGGCCACCCCGTCACGCGTCTCATCGCTGCTCACCCGCCTCACCATATCGGGGAAGAATGGGCGAGACCATGACCCGTTACCTCTACCTGGCCCGCCACGGCGAGGCCACCTCCGACGAACGATCCCTGACCGCGAACGGCCGCCGCCAGGCCACGCTCCTCGGCGAGCGGCTCAAGGACGTCCCCCTCTCCGCCATCCACCACGGCCCGCTCCCCCGGGCGACGCAGACCGCCCGCCTGATCGGCGCGCAGCTCCCCGGCGTCCCGCTGCGCGTTTCCGAGGCCGCCGGGGACTACATTCCCTACCTGCCGGCGAAGGAGGAGCTGCCCCCGGAGCACGCCGACCGGTTCCTCGGCTTTCTCCAGCAGTTCCCCGCCGCCGAAGACGATCTCACCGCCGAGGCCATGCGCACGTTCACGGGCCCGGTGACGGAGGGCCCCCGCCACGAGCTGGTCGTCACCCACAACTTCCTGATCGGCTGGCTCGTCCGCGCCGCGCTGGACGCCCCGAAGTGGCGCTGGCTCGGCCTCAACCACGGCAACGCCGCCCTGACCGTCATCCGGTACGCCCCCGACCGCCCCTCCTCGGTGCTCTTCTACAACGACATGGGGCACCTGCCCGCCGAGCTGCGCTGGACCGGATTCCCGCCCGAGCTGCGGGAGTGAGTCCCTGTTACAGTGAGGCCGTTGACGCGGGGTGCCCGGAGGCCCGGGCTGAGATCACACCCGTTGAACCTGCTCTAGTTCGCACTAGCGAAGGGACGTCGATGTTCTGCGACGACATGTGGCTGCGTACCGCCGAGCTGATGACCGCCATCCACGATCATCCCTTCAACGTCGCGCTCGGCGACGGCACACTCGACCGGGACCGGTTCGCGTTCTACATCGTGCAGGACGGCCGCTATCTGGAGGCGTTCTCCAAGGCCCTGGCCACGGCGTCGGCCCGGGCCACCGACCCGGCGGACGCGGCGTTCTTCGCGCAGAGCGCGCACACCGCCCTGGCCGCCGAGCGCCTGCTGCACGCCGGGTACGTCGAGGAGCTCGGCGCCGACGCGGCCGGGATCGCCACGTCGCCGACCTGCCTGGCGTACGCGTCGTTCCTGCAGGCCACGGCGCTCGCCGCGCCCTACCCGGTGCTGGCGGCAGCGGTGCTGCCGTGCTTCTGGATCTATCAGGACGTCGGCACGGCGCTGCTGCGGCGCACCGGCGACGTGCCGGACCATCCGTACCGGAAGTGGATCGACACCTATTCGGACCCGGGGTTCGCGGCCTCCGTCGCGCAGGCCAAGGCCATCGCCGACCGGCTGGCCGCCACGGCCGATCCGGCGACCAGGGATGCCATGGTGCAGGCCTACTGCACGGCGGCGGCGTACGAGTGGATGTTCTGGGACAGCGCCTGGCGGCGCGAGACCTGGCCGACGGCGGGGTGGCTCACCCCGTGACGGCTACCGCAGGCGGACCAGCAGCGCCGCCGTGCCCGCCCCGGTGAGGCTCGGCAGCGCGGCGGGGCGCCCGCTCAGCAGCAGGAGCAGCGCCTGGATGGGTCCCTCCACCACGTCGCCCTCCCCGACCGCCCAGTCCACGTCGGTGGCCACCAGCCGGAGCCCGCGTAGCCGCCGCTGCGGGTAGAAGGGGAAACCTCGTTCCCAGATGTGGGTGGCGCAGGCTCGGGCCGGGACGAGCGGCATGACACGCTCGAGGCCGAGCGGCACGGTGATGTCCTGGCCGTGGACGAGTGCGTCGAACAACGGGTCGAGCGGCTTGGTCGAGGGCGCCCGGCGGCGCGAGCCGGCCGACTCGCGCACCTGCGCGACGATCTCGCGGATCGGCAGCCTGGCGTGCCGCACCGCCGAGTCGTGAACCATGCGATCGAAGTTGCCGCGTGCCCGGACGAACTCGACCAGCCCCCACGCGAGGTTCGCCCGGGTGGCGAGTGCCAGGTGGGCGGCCACGTCCCGCACCCGCCAGCCGTCGCAGAGTGAGGGCCGCTCCCATTCCGCCGCCGGCAACGATTCGAGCAGGTCGGCCAGGCCGCGCCGCTCGATCTCGAGGGCAGCCCAGATCTTCTCCTGGTCCATCCCGCACTCCTCCGTTTGCTAAGGTGACCTTAATATAAGGCAGCCTTAGCAAAAGGAGAAGACCCATGGCCGCCACGCATCCGCCGCACGTCGTGGCCCTGCTCTACGAGGCATACCTGCGCCTGCAGAACGTCGTGCAGGCGGCCGGCAACGCGTACGACGCGAACGTCCGGCCCGCGCACTCAGCGGTGTTCTTCCACATGGAGCACGAGGGCATCCGGTTGAGCAGGCTCGCCGAGAAGGCCCAGATGACCCCCCAGGCCATGGGGGCGCTGGTGGACGACCTGGAGCGGCTGGGATACCTGCGCCGGGTGCCCGACCCGGCCGACCGCCGCGCCAAGCTGATCCTCTTCACCGAGCGGGGCGACGAGGCCCTGAAGATCGGCTATGCCGCGATCGACGAGGTGGAGCGCCGGCTCGCGGGGTTGCTCGGCGAGGACGGCCTCGCCGAGCTGAACACCACGCTGAGCCGCCTCATCCAGGAGTTTTAGCCATCATCTCGCGCTCCTCGCGGGTGGGGATGAGCCCGGACGGCGCCAGGAGCTTCGACTCCTCGAACGGTGCCTCGGTGGTCGGCAGCGGCTCCCGCGTCCTGATCGCCTTCACCCACACCCGGGCCGCGTCCAGGATCACGATGATGATCATGAGGGCGAACAAGGCGGCCAGGATGCCGTCCACGGTGGAGTTGATCACGATCTGCCGCATCGCGTCCATGGACTTGGCGGGCGCGAGCAGCTGTCCCTGATCGAGCGCGGCCTGATAACGGTCACGCTGGGCGAAGAAGCCGAGCCCCGGGTCGGGCGAGAACACCTTCTGGTAGCTGGCCGTCAGGGTCACGGCCACGTCCCAGGCCAGTGGCACCGCCGTCACCCAGGCCCATTTGAGCCGTCCGCTCTTGATCAGCAGGGTCGTGGCCACGGTGAGCGCGACCGCGGCCAGCAACTGGTTGGCGATGCCGAAGAGCGGGAACAGCTGGTTGATGCCGCCGAGCGGGTCATTGACGCCCTGGTAGAGGAAGTATCCCCAGGCCGCCACGACCACCGCGCTGGAGGCCACCAGCCCCGGCCACCAGCTCACCCGCGCCATCGGCTTCCACAGGTTGCCGACCGTGTCCTGGAGCATGAACCGCCCCACCCGCGTCCCGGCGTCCACCGTCGTGAGGATGAACAACGCCTCGAACATGATCGCGAAGTGGTACCAGAACGCCTGCAACGCCGCTCCCCCGAGGAACCCGGAGAAGATCTGCGAGATGCCCACGGCCAGCGTGGGCGCGCCGCCCGTCCGGGCGATCAGCGTCTCCTCCTGTACGGCCGCCGCCGCGGCCTGCAGCTCCTCGGGCGTGATCACGAAGCCCATGTTCGTGACCGCCTGGGCGGCGGTCTGCACGGTGGTCCCGACGACGCCTGCCGGCGAGTTCATCGCGAAGTAGAGCCCGGGGGTCAGCACGCAGGCCGCGGTGATGGCCATGATGGCGACGAACGACTCCATGAGCATGGAGCCGTACCCGATCATCCGGACCTGCGTCTCCTTCTGGATCATCTTGGGTGTCGTGCCGGATGCGATCAGCGAGTGGAAGCCGGACAACGCCCCGCAGGCGATGATGATGAACACGAACGGGAACAACGAGCCCGCGAAGACCGGTCCCTTGCCGCTGAAGGCGAAGTCGGTGAACGCGGTGGTCTGCATCGGCGGCATCGTGATGGCGATGCCGATCGCGATCAGCACGATCGTGCCGATCTTCATGAACGTGGACAGGTAGTCGCGCGGCGCGAGCAGCATCCACACCGGCAGCACCGCGGCGACGAACCCGTAGGCGATGAGCCACAACGCGAGCGCCGACGGGCTCAGCGTGAAGAACGGCGCCCAGCTGGACCCCTGCACCCAGCCGCCGGCCATGATCGACAGGAGCAGCAGCGCCACCCCGATCACGGTGGTCTCGACGACCCTGCCGGGCCGGATCACCCGCAGGTAGAAGCCCATGAACAGGGCGATGGGGATCGTCATCGCGATGGAGAAGACGCCCCACGGCGACTGGGCGAGCGCGTTGACCACGACGAGCGCCAGCACGGCCAGCAGGATGATCATGATGGCGAAGACCGCGATGAGCGCCGCCGCCCCGCCGACCGGGCCGATCTCCTCGCGGGCCATCTGGCCGAGGCTGCGCCCGTTGCGCCGCATGGAGAAGAACAGGATCACCATGTCCTGCACGGCCCCGGCGAAGATCACGCCCGCCACGATCCAGATGGTCCCGGGCAGGTAGCCCATCTGAGCCGCGAGCACGGGTCCCACCAGCGGCCCCGCCCCCGCGATGGCGGCGAAGTGGTGCCCGAACAGGATCCGCCGGTCCGTCGGCTGGTAGTCGATGCCGTTGTCGAGCCGCTCGGCAGGAGTGGCCCGGCGATCGTCGGCGCGCAGCACCTTGCGGACGATGAGGCGGGCATAGAACCGGTAGGCGATGGCGTACGAGCCGAGCGCGGCGCAGAGCAGCCACACCGCGTTGACTTTCTCGCCTCTGGACAGGGCGAGGACCGCCCATCCGACGGCGCCCACGATCGCGACCAGCGTCCAGATGATGATGGAGCGCAACTTCACCGGTTACCTCCCGTGCTGAGAGCCATATAGAGGGCGCCCCAGGCAGCAACGCAGCCCGGCGTCCGGCGGCAGATCGGTGGTGAAGCGCCGCCAGTGCCACAGCGGACGGCAGTCGATCGTGACCGGAAGCTCGGCCAGATGCACCCAGGCTGTCGGATGCGCGTACACGAGATCGGTTTCGAGGCTGCGCGCCCGCTTGGGCAGCCGGGAGCGGCGTAGTGGCCTGACGGAGAACTCCCCGGCGTCCGCGCAGCAGAGGCCGGTCACGTGCCAGTCGAAGAACACCACTTCGTCGTCGCGCAGCGCTTCACGAGCGGCGGGCGTGAGCGTGATACGGGACATCTGTGGCTCCTGAAAATCAGGCAGCTCAGAATTTAACGTCGGCCTTACCCCTTGTAGTCGCAGTTGAAACGGCCTTGGCGAGACCTCGCCGCACGCGGACGCGCCCCTGGCTCGGGGTGACCGAGCCGGGGGCGCATCTTGTCAGCGAGCACGGTCGAGAGCCACATCTCCAGTGCCCTGCGCAAGCTCGGCTACCTGTCGCGCGAGGAGCTGGCCACGCACCCGCTCGCCGCGGACGAAATAGGCTGGCCACCATGTCCGACTCAGACACACGGCAGGACGTCCGCGTCGAGATCACGATGACCATGTCGATCATCGATGCCCAGGCCCTGCGGGACGCGGCCATCGACACGATCGAGAGGAAGGGCGTCTGGCACATCGGACCGGACGCGACAGACGCACAGAAGCAGGCCGAAATCGATCAGATCGCGGCCGATCCCGCCCACGCGGTGAGTAATCTGGTCGCTTTCATGAACATTGACGACCTCATCGCGGCGCGCATCCCGGGCCTGGAGCCCGACAGCGCGTCCGTGCGCGCGAGAGTGGAGAACACCTAGGTGCTGACCGGAGAGCGGGTACGCCTGCGAGCCCTGGAGCCGGCCGACAGCGAGGACATGTGGCGGTGGTACCACGATCCCGAGGTCGGCCGGTGGATGGACGGCTCGCCACCCATCTCACTCGCCCAGAACATCGAGAAAGGCGAGAACCGGCCGCGCAACACCTTCGAGGAGATGGTGCTCGGCATCGAGGCGCTCGACGACCAGAAGCTGATCGGCTACGTCGCGCTCGGCGAGACCGACTTCATCCACGGCGAGGCGACCGTGCAGAGCATCGCCATCGGCGACCGCTCCCGCTGGGGCGCCGGTTACGCGACCGACGCCCTGCGGGTGATCTGCCGGTACGCGTTCGAGGAGATGGGCCTGCACCGGCTGATGCTGTGGGTGGTCGCGGACAACGAGGCGGCCGTTCGCGCGTACACGAAGGTGGGGTTCGTCGAGGAGGGCCGGCGCAGGGAGGCGTTCCGCACGCGGGGCAAGCGGCACGACTTCCTCATGATGGGCATGCTGAGCTCCGAGCTCAGGTGAGGCCCGTCACGGCTCGTCGTGCCAGTCGGGCGGGGTGACGGTCCCGGAGGTCCAGTCGCGGCGCAGGATGGCGTAGCCGACCGCGTCGTGCCGCATGCCGTCCGGGGCCGGCCAGGCCTCCCGGTAGTGCCCCTCCTTCGCGTAGCCGCTCTTGCGGAAGACCGCCCGCATCGCGTGGTTGTCCTGGCGGGTCGTGCCCTCGATCCGCAGGACGTCGGGCAGCTCGGTGAACAGGTAACCGGTCAGCCAGGCCACCGCCGCCGTACCGAGGCCCTGCCCGCGCCACTGCTTGCGTACGCGCAGGTCGAACATGGGTGTGTCGTCGGCGAGGTCCTGCAGCTTGACCAGCCCCGCGCGCTCGCCGTCCGCGAGGATCCAGAACGTCCGCGTCTCGTCGTCGTCGTAGCGGCCTTCGGCGGCGAACCGCCGCACGGTCTCGCGGTCCTGCGTGCCCGCGTGGTACGGCCATTCCTCGCCGGTCAGGAAGTCGGCGAGCGCCTCGCCGTCGCCGGCGGAGATTCTCGAGAAGTCAATGTGCACCCGTCGAGGGTGATCGTCGGCTCATGCCCCGGTCAACCGGATTTCGGGCCCGCCCTTGACGAGAAAGGCGGGCCCGATCCGATGTGGAGCTAGTCGATCATGGTGATGCGGTTGGTGGCAGGCGGCGCGGCGGGGTTGTTCGCGCCGAGGTAGTCGACGAAGGCGTCGATGTCCAGCGGCCCGCTCCACAGGTCCGTCCCGTCCCGGAAGGCGAGGAACGCGTCACCGCCGCCCACCAGGAAGTTGTTCGCCGCGACCCGGATCGTCTGCGTGTCCGTCACCGGCACCCCGTCGATCTTCATGTCCGACACCTTGGAGCCCCACGCGGCGCTCCGCCTGTAGGTGTAGGTGAAGTTCGCCGAGGGCTGCAGGATCTTGGTGAACGACTGGTTGTTGGGCCCGCCGGTGAACTGCTGCTCGAGCACTGTCTTCAGCTGGGCGCCCGTCAGGGTCACGACCTGCATGAGATTGTTGAACGGCTGCGTGGTGAACGCCTCGCCGTACGTCACGACGCCGTCGCCCTCGTTCGCCGGCGAGCTCGCGTACGTCAGCGGCGCCCGTACACCGCCCGGGTTCATCAGGGCGATCTGCGCGTTGCCGCCGGTCTTGGTGGCGGCCAGCTGGGCGTCGGCGATGAGGTTGCCGAGCGGGGTCTCGCCGGAGGGGGCGGGCGCGTTGGTGATGTCGGTGGTGATCGTGCCGACCGCCTTGTTGGCGACGGGAGCGACACGGTCCTTCCACGTCTGCACGAAAGCGGAAATTTCAGGATCGGGGGCAACCGTCCGTGTGACCACATGGTTGTCCGCCACGACCGACGCCCGCTCGATGTCCCGGGTCCGGAGGTCGACGTTCATGTCCACCTGCGTGATGACCCGGCCGAACGAGCCGCCCTGCGAGTAGACGCGGTCGTTGCCCGCCGGGTCCTTGACCTTGCACAGGTACGCCTGGTGCGAGTGCCCGCTGAGCACCATGTCGATCTCGGGGTCCACCTGCGTGGCGATGCGGTTGCCCGCTCCCGGGATGGCGCTGCACGCGTCCGGCGACTGGCCGGTGTTCACCTGGTCGCCCTCGTGCACGAGCACGACCTGGGCCTTGACGCCCACCAGCTTGAGGATCTTCGAGGCGATGTTCGCGGCCTTGACCTCGTCCGCGAACTTGAGGTCCTTGATGCCCTCGGTCGTGACGATGCTCGGCGTGGTCTGCGTGACGAGCCCGATGAAGCCGATCGGGACGCCGTTCATCCACTTGACGCTGACCGGCGGCAGCGCGGGCACGCCCCAGTCGGCCAGCAGCTCCTTGACCTCGGTCTGCTTGGCGCCGAGCGCGGCCAGCGCGTCCGTCTTCTCGTTGGGGTTCTTGAACAAGACATTGGCGCCGACGTAGTCGAACTGAGCGCCCTTCCACTCGCCGGCCGGCGAGCAGCCGTCGACCGGGTGGCAGCCGCCGTCCATGATGCGGCGCAGCTCGGCGTACCCTTCGTCGAACTCGTGGTTGCCCACAGCGGCCACCTTGAGCCCCAGCTTGTCCATGAACTCGATGGACGGCTCGTCGTGGTACGCCGCCGAGATCAGCGGCGTCGCCCCGATGAGGTCACCCTGGGCCACGGCGATGGTGTTCTGGTCGGCCAGGGACTTCATGTGCGCGGCGATGTAGGCCGCACCCCCGGCGTCGACGGTGTGGCCGTGCTCGTCCACCATGCGGCCGGACGACCCGGTCGGGGGCTCGAGGTGGCCATGGAAGTCGTTGAGCGCGAGGAGTCGTACGGGAACCGTACGCGGAGGGGCCTTGCTCGCGTCCGCCGGGAGGGTGGCGAGGAAAACCGCACCCGACGTGACGGCTCCGGCCAACGCCAGCCGGAGGAGGGATCGAGACGTCATGGCCTTAGACGTTAAGGCCGGAAGCTATGCGGCCAATGTCGCAAAGGTAACGATTTGCCCGGCTGCCGCATGGCGTCTTTTGCCAGTTGTCCGCCTAGAGTGCTCGTGTGAGCGCGCACGTGAAGATCAGGGAACGACTGGACGACGCGGAGATCGCCGAGGTGCTCGGCCTGGTGGAAGCGGCGACGGAGGCCGATGGCGTCCGCCCCCTCAACGAGCACGTGATGCTCCACCTCAGATACGGCGGCGACCCGCAGGCACGCTCACTCCTGCTGTACGGGGACACGTTGCTGGGGTATGCCCACGTCGATCCGACCGACGAGGTCCAGGGCCCGAGCGCCGAGCTGGTCATCCACCCGGCGCACCGCCGCCAGGGCCATGGCGCCCGCCTGCTGCGATCCGTGCTCGAGCTGGGCGACGGCCGGTTGCGGCTGTGGGCGCACGGTGACCACGCGGGCGCAGGGGCGCTGGCGGCGCGGTTCGGCCTCGAACGCGTCCGCTCGCTCTGGCAGATGCGCCGCTCCCTGTTCGCCCCCTTGGAGGCGACCGCCCTGCCGGAGGGGGTGCGGGTGCGGGCATTCGTGCCCGGCCAGGACGAGGAGGCCTGGCTCAAGGTCAACGCCGCCGCCTTCGCCCACCACCCCGAGCAGGGCGCGTGGACGATGGACGACCTGCTGCGGCGCGAGCAGGAGCCCTGGTTCGACCCGGAGGGTTTCTTCCTGGCCTCCCGCGGCGATCGGCTGGTCGGCTTCCACTGGACGAAGATCCATGGCTCGTCCGAGCACGGCCACGAGCCGCTCGGCGAGGTCTACGTGGTGGGCGTGGATCCCTCACAGCAGGGCACCGGCCTGGGCAGAGCGCTCACCCTGGCCGGCCTGAGCCACCTGCGCGCCCGCGGCCTCGCCCAGGCGATGCTGTACGTGGACGAGGCCAACACGGCGGCGATCAGGCTGTACGAGTCCCTGGGCTTCGCCCGCTGGGACGTGGACGTGATGTACGCGCTCGCATAGCGGTCATCCAACGACCGCGAGCGACAGCGGACGGACAGCGGACGGGCGGCGGACGGGCGGCGGACGGGCAGCGGACGGGCGGCGGACGGGCGGCGGACGGGCAGCGGACGGGCGGCGGACGGGCAGCGGACGGGCGGCGGACGGGCAGCGGACGGGCGGCGGACGGGAGGAACCATCCGCCGACCGCGTTACGAACGGACGGTCATTCGACGATCGCGTGGAGGATGAAGTAGGAGACCGCCGCCACCGCGGCGGCGGCCGGGATGGTCAGGATCCATGCCGTCACGATGTTCCCCGCCACCCCCCACCGGACGGCACTGAGGCGTTTGGTCGCGCCCACACCCATGATCGCCGAAGTGATCGTGTGCGTGGTCGAGATCGGCGCCCCGAACCCGATGGCGGCCGCGTACAGGACGGTCGACGCCGCCGTCTCCGCCGCGAACCCCTGCGGCGGGTCGAGCGCGATGATGCGCCGCCCCAGCGTACGCATGATGCGCCAGCCGCCCGCGTACGTGCCGAGGGAGATCGCACCCGCGGCGGCCAGGATGACCCACTGCGGGATGGGGTCGTCCGGCGCGACATGGCCGCCGACGACGAGGGCCAGGAAGATCACACCCATCGTCTTCTGCGCGTCCTGCAGGCCGTGCCCGAGCGCCATGGCGGCGGCCGAGACGGTCTGGGCGTAGCGGAAGCCGCGGTTGGTCTTGCCCGGCTGGCTGTTGCGGAAGATCCAATAAATCGCGATCATGATCAGGGCGGCGAGGCTGAACCCCACCAACGGCGAGATCACCATCGGGATGACGACCTTCTCGAGGACGCCGTCCCAGTGCACCACGCTGGCCGAGGCCAGCGCGGAGCCCACCAGGCCGCCGATGAGCGCGTGGCTGGAGGAGGAGGGCAGGCCGAAATACCAGGTGATCAAGTTCCAGGTGATCGCGCCGATGAGCGCCGCTGCCACGATGACCAGGCCGTGTGAGCCGTCCGGCGCGTCGATGATGCCCTTGCCGACCGTCGAGGCGACCTGGGTGCCCAGGTGAGCGCCGATGAAGTTCATGGCCGCGGCCATGAACAACGCGGCCCTGGGCGTGAGGGCTCGGGTCGAGACGGAGGTCGCGATGGCGTTCGCCGCGTCGTGGAACCCGTTGGTGTAGTCGAAGACCAGTGCGACGACGACCACGCCGATGACGAGGGCGAGCGAGAGGTCCACTGGGCCTAGCTTTCCTTGACCGCGATGGACTCGACGGTGTTGGCCACGTGCTCGAAGGCGTCGGCCGCCTCCTCGAGGGCGTCGACGACCTCCTTCATCTTCATGACCGTGAGGGCGTCGTACTCGCCGCTGAACAGCTTGGCCAGCAGCCTCCTGTAGACCTGGTCGCCCTGGTTCTCCAGGCGGTTGACCTCGATCCAGTATTCGTTGAGGTTCTTCATCGAGCGCAGCCGCGGCATGGCCTCGGCGGTCAGCTCGGCGGCCCGCTCCAGCACCTCGACCTGCCTGACCACGTCCTTGGGCAGGTGGTCGAGCTGGTAGAGGACGATGAGGTCGGAGGCGGCCTCCATGGCGTCCATCACGTCGTCGAGGTTGGAGGCGAGGCGGTAGATGTCCTCGCGATCGAACGGAGTGATGAAGCTCTCATTGAGCCGGTTCATGATCGCATGGGTGCGTTCGTCACCGGCGTGCTCGCAAGCGCGCATCTTCTCGGCCAGGGCCTCACGGTCCGAGCCCTCGCTGATGATCTCCACTAGCAAGCGCGATGCAGTGACCAGGTTGTTCGCCGAGTCGGCGAACAGGTCGTAGTAGCTGTCCTCACGTGGCGTGAGACGCAGGCGCACGTCGTTCTCCAGCTGTGCGGGGATGGTCCGTGGAAGAGGGTATGGCCTACCAGGCGAAATGCGAACTTCATCTCTCCTTCGCCTAATGGCTACCCGCCGTATGTTGTGTGACACCGAGATTGCGGGTACAGCTGGGCGCTTTCGCCGCTAGCACCCCTTCCCACCAGTCCGCACACCCTCGCGGGCGCCCGAAAACCGCCCGCCGCTCACCCGAATGTTCTCTTTGTGTTCACCTTCCGTTCATCTTGTTCAGATCTTCGTACGGTGAAAGTTCCGGAACGACCTGGACGGCGTGGGCCCCCGCTGCCCCTGATAGCGCGAGCCGTACTTGGCGGACCCGTACGGGTGCTCAGCCGGCGAGCTGAGCTTGAACACGCACAACTGCCCGATCTTCATCCCCGGCCACAACTTGATCGGCAACGTCGCCACGTTCGACAACTCCAGCGTTACATGCCCACTGAAACCAGGATCAATGAACCCGGCCGTCGAGTGAGTCAGCAACCCGAGCCGCCCCAGCGAACTCTTGCCCTCCAGCCGCGACGCCAGGTCGTCGGGCAACGTGATCACCTCATACGTGGAGGCCAGCACGAACTCGCCAGGATGCAAGATGAACGGCTCGTCACCATCAGGCTCCACCATCCGCGTCAGATCCGGCTGCTCGATCGACGGATCGATGTGCGGATACCGATGGTTCTCGAACACCCGGAAGAACCGATCGAGCCGCACATCGATGCTGGAGGGCTGGATCATGTCCCGGTCGAAGGGGTCGACGGTGAGCCGGCCGGCGTTGATCTCGGCAAGGATGTCGCGGTCAGATAGCAGCACGGAGAGCAACCTACCGCCCGGGTGGAAACTGTGTGAGCTCGGGATTGCTGTTGTGGGGCAAGTTTCCGCTACAGTGGGGGACGCGACTTGGAGTCGCGCGCGGGTGTAGTTCAATGGCAGAACATCAGCTTCCCAAGCTGACAGCGCGGGTTCGATTCCCGTCACCCGCTCTCATGGCAAGGGCTCGATCGGTTCCTGTTACTGCCAAACCGCAACGTCGCCCCCTGGCATACAAACGAGACACAGGCTCTCGGGGCCGTGTACGCTCCACGCCTCATATCCGGCGTCGGGTTTCACGTTCAGATGCATCCCGCTGTCGAACACCAACCGCAGCATTCCCGACTTGAAGGCAACGGATGAGAGGAGCGTCGTACCGAAGAGAGCCAGGGCCGGTGCCACCTCCTGCCGTTCCGGTACAAGACGTGAGGTCACCACGTCGGAGGCGCGTAACGGACCCTCGCTGAGCACCGCCTCAGCCTCCAGGTCCACTTGCGCTTCGCCGTCCAACACCAGCGTCAACTGATAGCTCACGCGGATTTGAGTCACCTGCATGCTGCGGTACGGCAGCAGCCAACGATCTTCTAACTCGACCAGTTCCGTTCCATCGACCATGCGATATCCCTGTCAGACGTCGTCCGCAACCCTGCTGGCGCTTTGACGCGCTCCGTGCCCGTTGCGTGCCCGTTCGGAGAGCGATCAGCGGGGAGTCACGGGGACTCACGGTCACTCGACTGGCATATGCCCAGGTCAGCGTTTCCCCTGCTTGGAGGCCTGGATCTTGAAAGAGTTCCCAAGCTGACAGCGCGGGTTCGATTCCCGTCACCCGCTCTCAGACTGAAAGCCCAGGTAGACCGATGGATTCGGTACCTGGGCTTTGATCTTGTCTAGGGCTGTTGATCTCTGCGTGCCATTAGCGTGCCATTAAGCCAGGCGATCATCCGGCGGGAACCAGCAGGCCAGGCGGATCGTCATCGTCGCGTGCCCGTTCGTGCCCGATGAGGTGCTTGTCGATCGCTTCCGTGATCAGCTTGTCGGCCCCTCTCACAGCGTGCTGATAGATCATCGCAGCCCGGACATTGTCGTGCCCCATGCGTGCCATGAGGTCCTTGAGACCCGCGCCGGAATCCGCCGCGATCATGTTTCCCGTGTGGCGGAGATCATGGAAGTGCAGCCCCGGAACACCGATCGCCCGAACGGCCTCCATCCACCCGGCGAGCTTGTTGAACCCGCTCCTCCTCATCGGGCCGCCCTTGATCCCAGTGAAGATCAGCGCTCCCGCCTCGGGCTTCACGTAGAGCCGCAGATGCTCCTTGAGAGCCGGAATGATCGCCTGTGGGATGCCGACGATCCGCTTGCCCGCCTTGGACTTGGGCGGGCCAAGGACCAGTTCGCCTGTGGAGCGTTCCACATACGCCAGGCGCACGCGGACTGTTCCCGCGTCGATGTCGAGATCGGCTCTTGTGAGTGCGGTGATCTCGCCCCAGCGCAGGCTCGCGAAGGTGGCCAGCAGGACGAAGGCCCGGTAACGGCGATCGTGCGTGCAGTCGGCCTGTCCGGTGTCGATCATCCGCCACAGCGCCCGCTCGGCCTCGGCCCGCGTCGGGAAGACCTCTGGAAAGGTACGCATCTCGCCGTGCCTCTGGAAGCGCACCCGGTATCCCTCGCCCTTCTTGAGGCCCCGGATGCTCCCCACCGGGCGACGTCCAACCTTGTCCGCCAGCTCGAAGACCTGCCCCACGGACAGAACCGGTCGCTCTTCGGCGTGCTCGTCGCCGGCCCCGCGGATGCGGCACGGGTTGCGCGAGATGATCCGGTCGTCCTCGGCTGCCGTCGTCAGCACGGCACGCAGCAGTCGGTACGCCTTGGCCGCCATGCTCACGGAGACGCCCTTGCCGAGCAGGTCCGCCCGCCACTGCCGAATCATCGCCGTCGAGAGCTTCCCGAGCGGGACGTTGCCGAGATACGGCGTGATGTGCTTCTTGAGCAGCCAGCGGTACAGATCGACCGTCCTGGGGCGAAGGCCGGGACGCTGATCGATCCAGATTGCCGAATACTCGGCGAGCTTGATCTTGGCTCGCTCAGGGTCGGTCCACGTCCCGGCGAGGATCCGCCCCTCGATCAGTGTGAGCGCTCGATCCGCGTCGCCCTTGCGCTCGTAGGTCTCCTCACCGGTCCTGATGCGTCCGTCCGGCCCCGGGTAGCGGATCTGGAACCGGCCCGAGGGCAGCTTGCGGATGTTGCCGAAACGACGGTGGTTGTCCTTGTTCGCCATCAGGCGGCCCTCCCGGTTGCGTCGAAGGTCGTCAGAGGCGCGACGGTGCCCGCGACGACGAAGGCGATCAGTGCTGACTCACGGATGCGGACGTGCCGCCCGACCTTCACGAACTCGATGCGGCGTTCAGCGATCAGTCGGCGGACGAAGCGAACCGAGGTGTGCAGCAACTCGGCCGCTTCCGGGACGGTGAACAGTTGGTCCAAGATCTCCTCCTCTCAGGCTGCCTGCGGATTTGCCGAAAGACTTTGTTCTTTGAGCTGTCTCAGGTGGGCACGCCATCGCTGGCGTTCGGCGATGGATCGCAGGAGCCGGACACCGATCGGTGCGAGATCGGGATCACCTGGTCTGACTGGCTGCCAGACGTAGCGATGCGGGTCTGTGGGCTCGTCGGCCTGGCCGAGCGCTTCCAGAACCCAGGTACGGCGGTCCTGTTTGTGCTCGGCGAGCGTCTTGTTGCTCCACTTGCGGGAGACGAGGACACGACGACCGGCGTATCCGAGGTGTTCCGGCTTGTGGGCCTTGGACCGACAGCGGCCAGGAGACATCCCGGCCTTGGCGTTCTTGGGCTGCACGCCGTAGCGCAGCCAGTTCGGGCAGGTCGGCGAGCAGGGTTCGTAACGCAGGGCATCGACGAAGCGAGCCGCGTGCTCCCGCTGCGCTTGACCGTCCAAGGTCTCGCCGAGGCTCTTCGTGAGGTACTTGGACAGGTACCGGATGCACTGGTCAGCGTCCGGCGACCCGGCGAGCACGCCCTTGACGTCCACCTGGTCGCCGAAGCGGATCACGTGCATTGGCTCGTCGCCGAGTTGGTCGAGGGCTTCGTCCCAGGTGGGCAGGACCTCTCCCGTGTCGGGGTCCAAGTAGCCGATGCCGTCGTTCCAGACGGGCAGGTGCTCGCCCTCGAAACGAGCCTCGTCAGTCTGGGGCCACCAGACTTGGTGATAGGTGGCCGCCGCTATCTGCTTCATCTCGGCGCGTGGCAGGGTGCCCCGGATAGCCATGTGCAGGTGCGGCGCGAGCCGCTTCTGAGGCTCCACGGTGGCGAAGTACTGCACGTCATAGCCCGCCACCCGGCGAAGGTTCTGCACGAACCGGTCCACGAGCTTGGAGAAGTGCAGCGCGTCACGAGCCGCCCGGACGTAGTCGTACGAGTCCGGATCGATGGGAGCGCCGTTCATCACCTTGCCGTAGCCCGGCAGGGTGAGTGTGACGAACAGGGAGGGCCGGTAGCTCCTGCCGTCCGCCGCCTCGAAGGTCCGCCCCAGCGTCGTGCTCGCCATCTTCCGTTTGGGCAGGTCGGGTGCGTCCTGGCGGCGCTTCGTGGAGCGGACGCGTTTGGAGCCCGTACGTCCCAGAACGTTTCCGCGCATCCCGGCCTCGTTGATCTCGATGTCGAGCCCGGTCAGCACGGCGTCCAAGTCGGCGGTGTCGCTGCCGGCCTTTGCTTCCTGGTCCCGCTTCGCCTGCATGTCGGCCCGGAACTCGACGAGCCAGCGCTGTCCGTCGGTCGGCTCGTCAGGCGTGATGATCGGCTCCTCGTTGAGGTGCCAGCCCTCCCGGCACTGCGCCATCCGGAGTTGCCGGTTGCGCTTGGCGCAGGGAGGACACTTGCTCTCCAGCGGCGAGCCGCATGGGACGTCGACGACCTCTGACTTGCCAGTCGTCATGTCGAGCCGCTTAAGCGCCACGGGTCGGATGCAGACGCCGTGAAGCTTGGCGATCTCCTCGGCAACGTCGCGGGCGAGCGGCTGAGCCATGCGGATAGCGCGTGGAGTCCTGCGGTCGGTCAACGGACCTCCTCTCCGATCTCGGGGAACGTGAGCGCGGTCTGTCCGCACTCGGAGCACTCGACCAGGCCGCGCAGCGGGTCGAGCCACAGGACGTTGAGGGCGCCGCAGATGGAGCAGCGCAGGCCGTTGAGGAAGTGAGCCAGCGTCATCGGGCCTCACCGACCATCGCGCGGATGTCGTCGTCGGAGACGTACGCGGCACGGACGCGAATCGGATCGGGACTGGTCTCCAGCCGCACGTATCCGACGCGCGCCTCGCTCCGAACGAGGAGAGATCCGGTCGGCCAGCGCGCCGCGATCCCTCGCCCCGTCACCGAGCACCATGTCCACTTGCTCCGACTCGTCAAGCCGCAGAGCGATCTTGTCCGGGAAGAGGTTGCGGATGTTCATGACCTCCTTGCGAGGGTCCTGCAGGGCCGCCAGGACGCCCACGCCGACCGCTCGTCCCTGAGTGGTCAGCGTGGCCAGGGCAGCGGAGATGCGCTGCCTGAGCTGCTTGTCGGACTGGTACGCGGTCAGGAACGCCACCTCGTCGACCACGACCAGGACGAAGGGATCATCGAGCGTCGGCGTGTGCGAACGCTGAACGCCAGCGAAGCGAGCCGCCCGCTTCTGCATGACGCTCACGGCCTCGTCCAACAGGTCAGCGCAGTCAGCAGGATCAGCCGCGTACCGGCCGTTGAAGAGCGGCCTGCCGTACGACAGCTCCATCAGCTTCGGATCGAGCGCCCAAACCTCCACCAGGCCCGCCCGCATGGCCGGCAAGAGCCCGCGGATCGCTGACCAGATGATCGAGCCCTTGCCCGCCCCTGTGGCACCGGCGACCAGGACGTGAGCCCCATGCAGCCGGAGCCGCCAGGGTGAGCCGTCCTCTTGCTTGCCGATCTCGATCGGCCCCACAGTCGGTATGTCTGGGACAGGAAGTGCCGGTATGGGTGTGGCCAGTGGATCACGGCGTGGAAAGGTCAGCACGAGCCGGCCGGACTTGGCCACCGAGACCCGGCACGTCTCCGAGCCGAAGCCATGGGAAAGGTTCTCGATCCTGTCGGCCCAGTCCTTGACCGCCTGGCCGTCGAGCATGCGGACGGCGACCTGATCGGACCACGAGTCGCACGTGACCCTGACCAGCCGCGGAATGTACTCCCGTCCACGTATGCACCGAGCCAGGCCGGAGACGGTCATGACTGGCCGCCAGCGTCGCCGGTAGATCCAGAACCAGCGAACGAAGGCGACCAGTCGCCAGCCGACGCATCGCACAAACCGCGGCCGGTCGAGGAATGCCCAGGCACCCAGGCCGACCAGTGCAGGCATGACGACCAGCAGAGCGACGCGCCAGCCGTACGCCCAGCACAGGGCACCGGGAACGGCGATGACGGCCATCGCCACAGGATGCCGCCAGACGAGACGACCGAGTCCGGCGACGAACCGGGCAACGAAGATGGTGAGGGTGATGACGGCCGGGGTCTGGACCACGGCCGGTTTGAAGACCACCGCCGTGTCAGGGGTGGTGGAGACGATGCGGTGCGGCTCATCGCCGGGCATCCTCTTGAACATTAGGGTGAAGTCCTTCCGAAACATGTCGCGTGTGTGAGGAAGGTCGAGGGGCCGCCGGAAGTTGCCGCTTCCTGCGGCCCCGCTGAACATCAGGCCGCCTCGCCAGCCGTGGCCTTGGCCGACTGCTCGGAGTGCAGCCGCTCGCAGTCGGCCAGGTAGCGAGCGGCGGCGTTGAAGATCTCGCGAGCCACGGTGAGGTCGTCGTCGGTCACCGGCCCAACGGTGGAGACGGTGACCGAGGCGTCCGAGGTCTCCAGGTCGAAGCAGGGCTTGCCGCTGTCCCCCAGCCAGGCGCGCGCCCGCAACTGCGCCGAGTTGAACGCGACGCTGATCCGGGACGGCTGATCGGGGCGTATGGAGACCGTGACGTAGGTGTACGGGCTGAGCGTCATCGACCCGCCACCCCCAGCCCGTTCGGGAGCCCGTGGAACATGCGCTCCACCGCACCGGCGAACATGGCGGCCTCGCGCGCCAGGCTCCGAGCGAACTCGACGTCGTCGAGGGTGACATGATCGTTCGCCGACGTGGTGACAAGAACCTGCGTGCCGCCGAAGACCAGCCCCAGGACCGGCGACCGCTGCGGATACGGATGGCTGCGTACGTCAGCGCCCTGACCGACCTTGAGGTTGATCGTGCTGGCCGGACGAGCCTTGGGCCGCCCCATCACGCCGCGTCCTTAGCGGCGGTCGTCTTGCCAGCAGGGCGAGGAGCCCGCATCTCGCGAACCTTGATCGAGTACGCCAGCCTCCCGGCCTGGTTGACGTACGGCGTGACGGTCATGTGGTCGAACTCGACCGGCGTGAACGGCAGTCCGGCCATGGGAGCCGGAGGTACGGGCTGCACCGGGTTGAGGATCTTGACGGACACGGTCTTCTGAGCGGCCTTGAGCGACGGGTCCGCGTCCATGACGGAGACCTGCCAGACGAGCCCTCCGCTCTGCTTGTCGCGGGACTGAACGAAGCGCCCGTTGGTCGAGGCGTCGAAGTCCTTGACGGGCTCGACCTCGCCGACGATGTAGCAGCCGTGCGGGAAGACCATGTCGAACGTGACGGGGATGGGACCTTGCAGTGCCATGAGGCTTGCTCCTAAGTCGTATTGTCGCTAACTCGTCTTGTCGAGCTGCCATGAAGCTACCCCAGTTTCGAGCACTCGACAACACGAGTTAGCGAATTAATTGAAGGGTGTCAGCTCAATGACCAGGCAAAACGGGAGATTGTCGTACAAGGTGGCTACGGTTCGGGCGTGACGTACCCCGATGTCATCCCGATTTCATATGAGCCCGACTATCACACCGACCGCATCGGCCGGTGGCGCGAGGGTCAGTTTCTCGGCGGGGTCGTGCCCGCCTTTCGGGAAGGCTACTCAAGAACAGAAGACTGGTTGTCCCATAAGCGGTGGTATGCCGTCCTTCACCGCTTTAGCGCTGACGGGCACTACCTGGACTCACGGATCGAATGCACCGGAGCCGACGACAGGCACAGGGAGTCGGTAGACGCCGCGGACCAGCGACTGAGTGAATGGCTCGCCGAACTGCCCGAGCTCGAGTTCTGCGACATCGCCATCCGCCCGTTTCGGCTGGAGTTCGACGGCGTCGTCTTCGGCCTGATCCTGGAAAATCACGAAGGCGACGAGTGCGCGGAGCTTTATCCCAACAACATCGGCTTCTATGCGCCTTGGGACGGCCTCTACGACACCTGATCGTCCTTACAGCGAATAGGAATCCTCAAGTTCGTGAAGATCGCCCGGCATCACTAGATCAACGACCATCACGGGCCGTCCGCCTCCGTTGAACACGCTCGCCAGCACTCCGAGGACGGGAGTGGTCTTGCGTATCTCCAGGAGCTTGGCCTCTTCGGCCGAAGGATGCCGGGCACTCAACCGCTCGACGACATGCTGGAGCTTGAGGCCTTTCCTTGTCTGGAGATGCTGTCTGATGCCGACTGTGAGCGGCTCCGCCTCGCCGAGTTGCGTGTCGTCGGCCTGATGCGCCGGGCACCAGACCGTGACCAGATCAGTTGGCCGTTCATCGTCGCGGAACAGGACGCGGCGTCGTACCACAGGAGATCCCTCCGGCACGTCGAGGAGTTTCGCTACTGGAGCAGTCGCCACCTGGCGCCCTGCCTCAACGATCGAGCAGTTTTCGCCTGTCTCCACTCGATCCAGTACCGCCCGCCCAGGCCGGCCGCTCTGTTCGGCGGAGACAGGCGGGGCCGCCTTCACGAAAGATCCCCTGCCGTGCTCGCGCTCGATGACTCCACGGAGCTGGAGCACTTGGAGCGCCCGTACGACGGTTGGACGACTTACCCCAAACTCGCGGACAAGCTGCGTCTCCGAAGGCAGCAGGGAACCTGGAGGATAGGTCCCGTCCGCGATCTTCTGCCTGATCGCCTGAACGATCTGGGCATACTTCGGCGGGGCGAACTCTTCAGACGACATGACGACCATCCAACAACTCGACTTGTCGTAAAGCCTAGTTCGAGTCGAGCTGTCTGTCTTCCCCTCGGGAAGAGCAAGCGGGACGGACAGACTGGTGGGGGCTACCTGACTGCGCTACAGGAGCCCCCACCACCCAAGACGCGACGGCATGAGTACCCGGTGTTGATCATTCCGCCGCGCCTCGCTTATCGGGCCTGCCCCTCCAGGAGTGCGTTCCAGACGCTGTGCGCCTGTCCCAAACGCCAGCGATACGTCTCGTGGACCTCAGTCACGCCGCTGACTAGCCGCGTCCGCCGAATGTAGGCAAGACCGGCTGCGTGGCGCAGCTCGTACACGGTGTTCTCGCACTCGCACGTCCAGGCGAACGCGCGGTAGCGCTCTTCGCCCCTGTTGGGCTCTCGCCAGACGAGGCGCATGTGGTCTGGCCTGGCAGGTGCCACGTGAGGGCTCAGGCAGTTGGTGCGCACGATCACGACTGCGCTCCAACCGTGCCGGTCCCGTCGCACCGCCAGCAAGCGTCCTTGTGTCGCTCGCCGGAGTCGGCGTCGCCGGACTTCTCGGTTGCCACCACGATCCGGCGAAGGCTCACGTATTTCCAGCCCCGCCCCGAGCAGGAGTCACATCGCGCAGTCATGCAACGAGGATTGCCCGGGGACCTGTCACGTCTCGATCGCCCGCGAGTACCGTCTGTGATCGGCTCGTCTCTGTTCGTCTCCTCCTTGTCTCGTCCGCGCTCGTCTCTGTCGCTAACCTGGGCCCAATATGGCACCCCAGCCCGAGGCGCGGATCATGACTGACCAGCCGATCCTGTTGAAGGTCCTGCTGACGCAACGCCACTGGCAGACCTACAGCACGTTCTGTAAGGAGTACGACAAGGCGGCCAAGAAGGTCGACCCGTCGTTGCAGGGCGGTTGGCCGAGCCGTGCTCAGCTCCATCGCTGGCTGTCCGGCGAGCTCAAGGGCCTGCCGTACTCCGGCCACTGTCGCGTCTTGGAGGCGATGTTCCCGGGCAGGTCGGCCCACGAACTGTTCTCCACGAACGCCGTCGAAGTGCCCACGCCGAGGACAGAGCCAGAAACCGCCAGAAGTGCCGGCCCCGAGACCCAAGTCTGCGCCATGCCGCAGATGGCCGACGTAACCGCCGTCTTCAGCAGCCGAGCCGCTTTCTCATCCGCCTATCCCGCATCGACTCTGTTCGACAGCGCGAAGGAGATCAACGCGGCAGGCTTGTCGCTCAACGTGCTTTGCCACGGCTACCCCGATCACCAGCTCAGGCGCCTGCTGGACTCAGGCACCCGGATCCGGTGTCTCTTCCTCGACCCGAAGGGCCAAGCGATCCGCGCCCGCGAAGCAGAAGAGGGCTACACCGACAGCACGCTGACCACACTCACGGCGCTCAACATCACCATGTTGACCAGGCTCCGCGCCCGGCTCGACACCGCATCCGCTCAACGCCTCGAACTGCACGTCTACGACGAGACGATCCGGTTCAACCTCCTCATCGTGGACCGGGCACTCTGCGTGATGCAGCCCTACCTGCCACAAGCCCGCGGAGTCGACTCCCCAACGTTCGTGATCAGAGACAACACCGCCGCCGAAGGCCTGTTTCCCGTCTTCGACCAGGTGTTCACCGAGATGTGGGAGCGGAGCAAACCCGTATGACCATCGACGCCCGAACCCTCCTCCCCATCGCCGAACACGCCGCTTCGATAGCCAGCGAAATCATCAGATCGAAGGCTCCCGGCGTCGTCACCGCCAAGGGCGACCGCGATATGGCGACCGAGGTCGACTACGCCGTAGAACACGCCGTACGCGAATTCCTTTCCCGGGAAACACCCGAGATCGGCTTCCTCGGCGAAGAGGAAGGTGTGAGCAGTACCGGTGACGGCCTGATGTGGGCACTCGACCCGGTAGACGGGACGGCCAACTTCCTGCACGGCATCCCGCTCTGCGGCGTCTCTCTCGGCTTGGTCGACAAGGACATGCCCACCCTCGGAGTCATCGAGCTGCCGATCCTCGGCATCCGCTACACCGCAGCAGAAGGAGCAGGCGCCCAAGCCAACGGCTCCACCATCCGGGCAAGTGACGCCCGAGACTTGGAGTCCGCCATCGTGGCCCTCGGCGACTATGCGGTGGGCGAGAACGCCCACGAACGTAACCGGCCCCGCTTCGCCCTGACGCATGAACTTGCCGCACGCGTTCAGCGCATACGGATGTTCGGCTCAGCCGCAATTGATCTGGCCTGGGTAGCGGACGGCAGGATCGACGCCAACATCATGCTCAGCAACAACCCATGGGACACCGCCGCCGGCGTCGTCATCGCTCGCGAAGCCGGAGCCGCAGTCGTCGACATCGACGGCAGCCCACACAGCATGACAGCCCACGCGACCATCGCCGCAAGTCCGAAGCTCGTTGCCGACCTTGTCGAACTCATCACAGAAGCCCGCAAGGCGGCGAAATACAGCGAGCGCACTGCCGAATAGCTCTTGTAGGTATCAAGCGGCGGCGCGGCGCGCCGCCGTACCCCGGCCCTCCGCCCGCCCGCCGTCCGGGCGTGCGGCCTGGGGGCCGGTCCCGGACGGCGGCGGGACACCGGGCCGGGCACCGCACGCCGGCCTCGCCGTACTAGCCGAACACACCGACCTGGATTGCCGCGCCGCCGCACAGATGCAGCCCTACGATCGCCACGTGTGGGCTGGCCTCCGTTGCTGGTTGGGGGCGATCGACGATCCGGTGCTTCGTTCCTCAGCACCGGCTCACCGGATAGCGGCCGGCTGCCCGTACTTCCTCACGCATACCCACGTCCGTACTCTGCATGAGGCCACGTCCGCTCCTGCCGATGAGGGAACCACGGTCTTGGTGACGATCTTGTGCGTCGTCTAGAAAGTGGCATCATCTGTCCATGAGCTACGACCTTGCGGTCTGGGAGGGCGAGCGCCCGTCTAGCGATCAAGAAGCTGGGGAGACGCACAGCGCCCTGTACGAGCAGTACATCGACACCGACGTTGAAATCCCGCCGACTCCCTTGATCGCAAAGTTCGTTGAGCAGCTCTTGCAGCGCTGGCCGGATCTGGACGACGTAGATGAGGATGACGACGAGTACGAAGACATCCCCTGGTCCACGTCTCCACTGATTGGAGAGGCAGCAGGGCCGTACATCTACTTTCCTATGGGGTACCGCCGGGCAGAGGAGGCCTCGGCGTACGCGGTCCAGGTCGCGGCCCAACTGGGGCTGAACTGCTATGACCCTCAGGAGGATCGGCTTCGAACGTGATGCTGCGACTCAGAGCTGTCTACAGAGCCCGTCCTAGCGCATGATCGTCGTGCCATAGCGTGCCATTAAGAGCGGTAACGAGGGGTCAATCACGGTCACTCACGACCAATCTCAGCCGCAGGTCAACGCCCCCTACGAGCCAGGATCCGTGCAATTCCCAAGCTGACGGTGCGGAACCGAGCCTTTTTAGGCACCCTCCCATGCCCACACAACCACAAGGGCTTCAGGCTTGGGCGCCTTCTCTTTGATCATCCCTTGGATACTCGGTTCATTCTCGATTTCGGCAGGGTGAAACGGACGCACAACCAGGTGATCATTTTCCCACGTGGGTGACTCCATTGTTGTCGATGTTGGTCGGTTCTCACGCAATATCTTCCAGCCGCGCTTACCCAAAAGGTCGACAGTCTTGTCGACGGACTCAGGACCACTCTTGCCGCCGACATCGATCACAAACGTAGTGATGATATCGTTCGTATCTTCCCAGATTCCATCAGAGGTCGACTCACCTATTACTCTTCCGATGCTGCGCACTTCATCGAGGACCGCCGGATCAACCTGCCATGTCGTATATCCGCACCCCGACATGAGCAGGGAAGTGGTAAGAAGAATTGCGGAATTTATACGCACTAAGCATGCCCGCCTTCGGCGTGGGCAGGCATGGGACGACATGGTCATGAGGGAGTCCTTGGTCTCAGGGGATCACGTGACTGCAGAGGCAGCCTGATCATTCCGTTGAGGGTCGAGTTGAGGCAAGCCCACATAAGCCAGCACCTTAAGGGCAGGACTGTTCGCGCTGTATCTCATGCTCCGACCACATGGCGATTGGGATCCCAGGCCCGACTGCGGCACGCCGGTTGCGTGCCCGTTGCGTGCCCGTTCGCAGAGCGATCAGTGGGGAGTCACGGGGACTCACGGTCACTCGACCGGCATACGCCCAGGTCGGCGTTTCCCCAGCTCAGCCCACGTGATCTTGAAAGAGTTCCCAAGCTGACAGCGCGGGTTCGATTCCCGTCACCCGCTCTCAGTATGAAGGTCCGGATTAGAGGCCTTTCCGCCCTGTCTCCTGGCTTCCCAGCCTGGTCCTGCGTCCCTTGCGGCAGAATGTCGGGATGCTTTTGGGATGGGATGCTCTGCACGCGCACGACTGGTCACGCTTGTCGCATGCCTACGGGCAGCTACGGATTCACTGGGTCATCTCCAGCGCCTATCGGACGATGACGACACCGCGTGGGTCGAGACGGTTGAGCACCTCTACGGATCGGTCACCCACCAAAGCTCCGTCTACTCCGCCACAGCCCCCGCAGCCCTCGTGGTCGCCGACCTACTCGCAAATCCGCAGTTCGATCAGTCGATCTCGGTCAACGGGTGGCAGCCGGAGCCCGTGCGCGCGTATCTTCTCAGCTTTCTCGCCGTGGTAGCCGAGGGTACCGAGCCTGACAGGACGGAGAGTGAGCTTTGGGAGGCATACTGCACTCCTCGCAAGAGCGGTGCTTCCAGTGCGCGAAATGAGGAACCGGATACTGAGGGCTATGAGGCCATCATTCAGTGTCGAGCTGCCTCACCCGCCCTGGTGGATCCCGTCCTCCAGTGCTTGACGGACCACGATCTCCACACTCGGGTGGCCGCCACGACCACGGCAGCGCTGCTATGCCAGGTGCCAACGGTTGCGAGCCGACGGACTGAGATCATCACCCTGATCGAGAGCCGCGCACGCAATGCCGACACCTCCTACGAGAAGGCCAAGACGCTCGTCGAACTCGACCAGATCGGTGCCGTAAACAGAGACTTTCTCTTCGACCAAGACCCGCGCATCCGGCTCCTGGCGGCCTCCGCATCCAACCTCGCGGACGACCCGGACGGGACACGAGTCATCCTCGACGCGATTGCCGATCCGGACCAGTTCGCCGATTGGTATCCCGATCCGCATCTGCTGCTACTGGGCACCGACGACCACTCTCCAAGCCGCCTGATCAGTGAGGCCGTACGGCGCGTGCCGGACTTTGCCGAACTACTGCCGACAGCGCTGGCGGTGGCAGCCAGAGCGGGCCATTCCACTGGATATCCAGACTGGGGCTTGCTATTGGAAGCAGCCTTCCCACCACCTCAGCGATTCTCCGCGAACAGCCCTCTGAACGAAGCCCAACGCGCTTACCTTCAAGCCCTTCTCGACAACAACGAGATCTGGCGCCCCGGGCCTCTGGAGACGTTCTGGACCCCGGACAAGCTGTTCACCCTAGTAAGACTTCCCTATGACCGTCAGCTCCTGGCCGCCATCGTCAACTCCTCAGATAACTGAGGCGGTGTCAGCCGCAGACTTGATCGTCGTGCCGGATCCGTGCCAGAACAGGCGGGGAACCGCGGTCACTGACGGACGCTCAAGGTCAACCGACCGCTCTGACCTGCACCCCTATCTTCGCAGCTCATTACGGCAAGATCAGTAGCCGGTTCCCAAGCTGACAGCGCGGATTCGATTCCCGTCACCCGCTCTCAGACTGAAAAGCCAGGTCGTCCGCGCTTCATGTCCGCTGAAGAGGTCATCGTGTGCGGACTAGACAAAACACGTCGGCTTGCGCCTCTGAGTGTTCGCTGCTCCAGTGGCTAACCATGACCTCATTCTGGGCGCATCGACTGTTGTCCGGCGACTCGGAATCCAACTCTGCACGGGTTGCGACGGTCTTCTTAGTGATCTTCCATGCAGCAGTTGCGTCAGCACACGGGACCACCTTGTAGTCCGTGTAGGTGTCGCCGGTAACGCAGTCGTTGACTTTAGCGGTTTGGTAGAAGTCGACTGCTGGGGAACTAACGTCGTCGGCTTCCGCTTTGGCGTGCTGACTTGCTACCGCGGTAGCGGCCCATGCTAGGCAGTAGACGGTCGCCTTGGCATTGTCATCCCCTTCTGAGTAGGCGGTAGTCCTCTCGCCCTCGGGGCAGATGTCGCCGCCGTTGGACATTCTGGCGTTAAAGGCGGCCATGGTCATGTCGGTGAAGACATGTGTGATCCTCTGGATCGCATCTGGGTCTGTACAGGCGACAATCTCGTGCTCTGTATTCTTGCCAGCCTTTAGGCAGTCGCCGGGTTTGGTGTTCTTGGGTATGCCGGACCGGTCCGGCATCTCAGCCGAGACAACGGGGCGCGTGACTTGGCGAATCACGGCGCTGACGGCGAGCAGAGATCCTGCGACCAGAACGGCAATCCCAACTACGATGAGCGTGATCCCTGGAGGGCGAAGCCGTCTACGGCCGACGGGATATGTCGTAGGCTCTGTCCAGGTCTCAGGAAATTGCTCGCTGTCACCTCCCCGCAGTACGGGCTCTTCCGGCTGCGACGACTGATCTCCGGGGGGTGTCGACACGCCGGGGCTCCTCTCACGATCACTTATTGCTCAGTCAAACGTTCCGATGACCAACTGAGGTTCCAGCTATACCAGAGGCAATTTCAGGACCGACGATGGGACTGGCGTTGAAGATGCATCGCTGTGCTCCTCGGCGTGTCCGCATGTCTCTAACAGGAGCCATCTACGCGATCTCACAGGGTCTCGCAATGGAATTTCACACTCTGTCATTTCAGATAAGCCATCAGTCACTTCCGGCGGATGTCGGCCAGTTCTCGAACCGGCAGCGCGCCGTGTAGATCAATCCAGATTCAGCCAGTGTTTTCCCTGGTCAACAGATAGGCGCACGGTTCAACTCGCCCCTCGTACTGATGTGATCTCAGCGAATTGCCGGTAGGTAATCGTGCTCGAAGTGGGTGAGAACAAGCGCCGCGCGGGCGATGTCGCCGATTCTGCTCGGGCTCACGGTGATGTGCTGGAGAGTCCGCCAGCGGCCTTTGAGCAGGGCGAATCCACGCTCGCCGAGACAGCGTAGGGCTCGTAGAAGCCGGTTGTAGGTGCGGTTGTCCGGGCTGAGGATCTGGTTGCCTTCGAGCTGTTTGATCGGCGTGTGGATGCCGATTCCCGCGCCGTCGTAGCCGCTGTCGGCGAGGGTCGGCAGGCCGCGTGCGGCTGCGACGTACAGCGCACCCAGGACGTGAGCGCGGGCGGCGGTGAGGTCGTGGACGGAGCCGGGTTCGACCTCGGCGATCCACAACGGCAGCCCGTCCGGTGCCGAGAGCGCTTGCAGGTTGCCGGCGTGCTGGTGGGCCTTGCCTGAGTACCAGGCGTCGATGGGTTCGCCCTTGACGCTGACGGTCTGCTCGGCGCAGCGGTCGATGGAGATCAGGGTGCCATCGAGTATCACGTATGCCAGCCCCTCAGCGTGTGCGCGCTCGATGGCTTGGGACAGATCCGGCGCTTGAGCTGCGAGAACCTCGATTCCCTCGTGGATGTAGCGGTAGGCGGTGGCCCGGGAGACGCGATGATCACGGCCGAGCTTGGGAACGTCATGCTCACCGCGGAACCAGCGCACCACCATGACCGCCTGCCGGAACGGGCTCAAGACCCGGCTGCCTTTCGGGGTGCCACGCAGGCGGCGTTCTTCGTGCAGGAGGCGGGCGACGTACTGAACGAGTGCGCGGGAGACGTCGAGCGTGGCACGATGAGCAATCACGTGGAGCCTTCCGGCCGGTTGAGCGTCTTGTGGTGAGAGCTCTTTTACCGGGGGCTCCACGCCTGTTTCCGGCCTTCGGCGACTCCTCCCGAAAGGCCCGGAACGTCGGCAACGACGTCCAAGAAATCCCAATCGTCCGAACTATTTCGCTGAGATCACCTCACTGTCCGTGGCCATGTAAAAGTCCCCGCAGGTGGCCAGTTCGAGGTCACCACTGGCGGCCGGTTTAGGTCCCCACTTCTCCTTCGTGCTGTTCGCGTGTCGCGAGGAGGGGTGTGCCCTGAGCGGTGATCGTGACGGTGTCAGCCAGTCACGAGATCACCGCTCAGGGGGTCTGCCCGGCCATGAAGTCTGCGGGGGAAGTCATGGACATCATCGCCGCCTACCGGGAGGTAGGCACCTATCGCGGAGCCGCCGAGATGTGCGGCACCACGCACAAGACCGTCAAACGCATCATCAACAAGGCGCTGGCCGGGGACAAGGCGCCGAGCCGTAAGCGGCGCGAGCACAACTTCGACGAGGTCACCGATCTGGTCGTCGAGAAGGTGAAGGCCACCGCGGGGAAGATCTCGGCCAAGCGGCTGCTGCCACTGGCGCAAGCCGCGGGATATGCCGGGTCGGCGCGCAACTTCCGCCGCCTGGTGGCCGAGGTGAAGAAGAACTGGCGGCGCGAGCACCCGCGCGGCCGGCGGCCGGCAGTCTGGACACCGGGCGAGATGCTGGTCATCGATTGGGGAGATGCCGGGCGCGGGCTGCACGTGTTCTGCGCGGTGCTGGCCTGGTCACGGGTGCGGTTCGTCCGCTTCGCCGACAACGAGCGCGCCGAGACCACGCTCGCCTTCCTGGCCGAGTGCTTTGAGGAACTCCGTGGCGTGCCCAAGGTGGTGCTCGCCGATCGGATGGGCTGCCTGAAAGGCGGCGTGGTGGCCAACAAGGTCATCCCGACCGCCGACTACGTGCGCTTCGCCACGCACTACGCCTTCCGGCCGGACTGGTGCGAGGCCGCCGACCCGGAATCGAAGGGCATCGTGGAGAACCTGGTCGGCTATGCCAAGCGGGACCTGGTCGTGCCGCAGGCGCCGTTCGATGACCTGACGATGGCCAACCTCGCGGCCCGCCGATGGTGCGCCGAGGTCAACTCCGTGGTGCATTCGGAGATCTGCGCGGTTCCGGCCGAACGGCTGGTCAGCGAGCGGCAGGTGTTGACCGCGCTGCCCTCACTGCGTCCGACGATCGGCAAGCCGCCGGCGACGCGCAAGGTCGACCGGCTGTCGTGCGTGCGGTTCGGCTCGGCCCGCTACTCGGTGCCCACCCGGCTGATCGGCACGCGGGTCGCCGTGGTGGAGACGGCCGGACGGCTGCTGATCACGGACCTGGCCACCGGACAGATCGTCGCCGATCACGCCCCGGTCCCGCCCGGCGAGGCGTCGGTCATCGATGAGCATTACGGCGGCCCTCGGCCCACGCCGCGCCGGGCCGCCCGCGCCCGCACCGAGACCGAGAAGGCGTTCCTGGCACTCGGCCCGATCGCCGAGACGTTCTTGACCGGCTCAGCCGCCTCCGGCAACACCCGCCTGGCCGCTGATCTGGTCGAGCTGGCCGCGCTGCAAGCGGCTCACGGCCAGGCGGCGCTGCTGACCGCGCTGGAGCGGGCTATCGCCTTTCGCCGCTGGCGCGCCGATGACGTGCGCGCCATCCTGGCCGCCGGAGCCGGCACGGCGCAGGTCCGCCCGCCTGGAGACGCCCTGGTCCTGGAGTTGCCGCACGTCCCGACCCGCTCCCTGGCGGACTACACCCTGGACAAGCTCGACCGGATCGGAGACGCCTCATGACCGCCGCGAGCGTCCCCGCTCTGGCCGCCGATCTCGATAGCGGGCTGCGCCGGTTGAAGCTGTCCACGATCCGCAGGCTGGCGCCCGAGCTGCTGGTCACCGCCCGCACCCAGCGCTGGAATCCCGAAGAGTTCCTGCGCACCCTCATCGATGCCGAGCTGGCCGCCCGTGATGAGTCCAACGCCCGGGCGCGGATGAAGGCCGCCGCCTTCCCGGTGATCAAAACGATCGAGGAGTTCGACATCGCCGCTTCCTCGATCCCTCAGGCGAGTTTCGACTACCTGGCCAGCTTGGAGTGGATCCGCGCGGCGGAAAACTACTGCGCGGTCGGCCCGGCCGGCACCGGCAAGTCCCATAGCCTCATCGCCTTCGGCGTTGCCGCCATTCAGGCCGGGCATAAGGTCCGCTACTTCACCGCCGCCGAACTCGTCGAGACCCTCTATCGAGGGCTGGCCGACAACTCCGTCGGCCGCGTGATCGAGAACCTGCTGCGCGCCGACCTGGTCATCATCGACGAAGTGGGGTTCGCCCCACTCGATGACACCGGCACCCAGCTGCTGTTCCGGTTCGTCGCGGCCGCCTACGAGCGGCGCGCCTTGGGGATCGGCTCGCACTGGCCCTTCGACCAGTGGGGCCGCTTCCTGCCCGAACACACCACTGCTGTCAGCCTGCTTGATCGGCTGCTGCACCACAGCATCGTCGTGGTCACCGAGGGTGAGTCGTTTCGCATGCGGCAGGCCCGCAGCCGGGGCCCAGAACGCCTCCCCAAGAAGTAGTCAACTCCGCGACCCTGGGGACATTTACGTGGCCACCAGCGGCGACACGCACTTGGCCGTTGACACGTACAGTGGCACCTTCCTCGGCGGCCTCGTGCCCGTGCGTGCCCGTTCGGGGTCACTCGACCCGCTCTGACCTGTGTCCCCGTTTTCCCAGCTCAGCACGGCAAGATCAGTAGATGGTTCCCAAGCTGACAGCGCGGGTTCGATTCCCGTCACCCGCTCTCAACGCGGGAGCCCAGGTGGACCGATGGATTCGGCGCCTGGGCATTGATCTTGTCTGGGGTTGTTGATCTCCGCGTACCATTGCGTGCCATTCGGGGAGGAGCCGGGAAAGATGGTCACGGCCGTGCACCCGCTTGGCCAGACCGGAGATGTCCATGACCGACTATCAGTGACGCCGGCAGTTCGTGACCAGCCGCCACCAGGCGAGCAGGTACGGCGGCCAGGCAGCCGCAGAAGCATGCCGTATGGGTGGCGTTGGGGTAAGGTCCAGGGCAAGGCATACAAGATCGACAGGGCGACCTCGGGGGTATCGCTGATAGCTCGTGCGATCCCCATCCGGCTCAAGGGCGTGGACGGGTACCTACACCTGCCGTGCTCCGAGAACTTCTCCACCTGCGAGGTCTGCCCATGATCTCAAGGCTCGCGCTTACGGCCCTGATGCTCCTGGCGTCATGCACACCTCCCCCGGCGTCCGCGAAGCGTCATGCGACGCCGGAACCTCTGATCATTTCCTCGCACTGGAAGAGGGCGCTTGACCGGCGATTCAGCAGGATAGGCGACATTGTGGCGCCAGACACGAAGGCGGCCTGGGTCGTCGGCTCATGGCACGCGGCGGAGGACCAACCGGCCCACGGCAGGATCGGCCGCTGGGACGATTCCCGCTGGCAGGTCCAGCGCCTGGGCGAAGACCGGTCGTTTTGGACGGTCGACGCCTCCGGCCCCCGCAACGTCTGGATGGCGGGCGGAAGAGGCGCCGTCCGGCGATGGGACGGCGAGCGTTATCACGACAGCCAGCCCGCTGGCCCGGACTACCACGCACTGGACCTCGCCGTGGACGGTCGCCGCGCGGTGTTGACCTCCACCACATGGAACGCGGGCGACCCCGTCGCCGTAGTCTCCTGGGACGGCGAGCGTGTCACAAAGACGTTCGTCGACTTCGGCTTCCGCGCGGTCGCCGCCGGGCAGGGACACACCTGGATCGCCGGGGTGCGGAAGGGTGACAAGTGCGGCCCCGACCAGCCCATGGTGTCGCACCGCGCGCCGGGAGACAGAGGATTTCATCCGGTCTCCGTCCCTGGCGACGGCGCCCTCGCGGCGTTGGCGTACGACAGTCCCAGCAACGTGTGGGCCGTGGGCAGGACCGGTGACGCCTGCGGGCGCGACAATCGGCCGCTCATCCTGCACTGGGACGGACGTAGCTGGCAGAAGGCCACGCTGCCGGACTGGACGGGCAAGCTGACCACCGTCGGCGCCTCCGGCCGTGAAGTCTGGGCTGCGGGCGTCGATGAGAAGACCAGGCCATGGCAAGTGATGACCCTGCACTTCGACGGAAGCCGATGGACGCGGGAGTACGTGATGGTGGGCAATGCCGAGGACGAGGACGTCGTCACCTCAGTGAGGCTGGCCCGCGTTCCTGGCACCTCTCGGATGTGGCTGGCCGGGTCGCTGAACGACGCCGCCGGATTCGTCTACCGCAGCAGGTGAGGCGGCCACGCTCCCTCGGCGTGGTCAGGCGCGGCTTTCGCCGCCAGATCACGCCCAGCGAATTCTTCGCCGGGTTACTGCACCGCACGCCCGCTTGTACCTGCGTTTGGCAATGAGCCATGTGATGTCCAAGATCGGGCTCCGTCGAGAGAGACGGTCCTACTAGGCTGCGCTGGCATGCGGCTCATCTCGGTTCTACTTCTGCTGCTCGTGGGTTGTGCTCCCCGGTCCGCATCACCTGCCCAGACGCCCGAGCCGCCGGTCCGGTCGTGGCGGCTGACGCACACCTGGACCGAGGCTGGCGAGCACAAGTGGCACTCGATCGCCGCCATGAGCTCGGGGGAAGCCTGGTCATTTGTCCAGGGTGAGAAGTCGCTGATGATGCGCTGGGATGGGCATGCCTGGCGGCCCCTAGACCTGCCCAAGAATTTCAGCACGGCGGGTTACGCCTTCGGTTTCAAGACCTCGCCAGCCGGCGATGATCTTTGGCTGGTAGCCAGCGGTGTATGGCAATGGGCGCGGGGCGAATGGGTGAAACGCCCCTGGCCATCTCACGGACAGGATATGGACGGACAGGACATGGCGGTCGCGGCCAAGGACGAGGTGTGGATGGCCGAGGTCGGCGAGTACGGAGGATGGCAACTGAGCCGGTGGGATGGGAGCAACTGGAAGGAGGTACGGAAACCCGGAGGTGACCCAAGGTCACTGGAGAGGGTCGCCGCTTCCGGGGCAGGCCAGATCTGGGCGATTCAGGCCGGGCATGACGAGACCCAGGCCATCCGGTGGGAGGGCTCGCGGTGGAGCGTTCACCCCTTGCCCCAGGTCGCTGTCCCGGCGCCCAGCCCCACCACCGCGGAGTGCATCAGCACTGGCTGGCCGCGGTTCTCGATCGAGGCCATGGCCGTACCCACCCCCGACGACGCTTGGGCCGTGGGCTCGGTCCTGGTGGAGAAGCCCGGGGCATGCATGCACTACATGGCGAAGGAGGGCGTGGTCCTGCACTGGGAGGGCGGGGAGTGGAGACGGGTGGAGCGCCAACTGACCGGGACGGCGCTGACCGTTGCCCGGGCGGACACGGCAGGAGGGGTGTGGATCGCGGCCAACCCCGTTCAGGGCCGCCGGCCGTACCTGCTCCACGTCAGGGACGGGCGGTGGACCGAGCATCCGCTGCCCGAAGGGCCGACCGAGATCATGGATATCGCGCCAGTGCCCGGCACCACCCGGGTGTGGGTATACACCAGGCGGGGCAGCGGGGTGTCGCAGATCTACGAGTTCGCGTAGGCGTAGGCGTACTCGAGAGAACGCAGAGCTAATCCACCACCGGCCACGGCACAGCCAGAGGGTCCTCCAAGAACAATCCCTAGTACCGAACTGTCCCCGTGTCGTCGGCCTGATGAGCCGGACACCAGACCGTGATCAGATCAGTTGGCCGTTCATCGTCGCGGAGGACTCGCCTTACCTCGATGGACCACAAATCGATGAATTATCGGCGAGCGCACGTGATGCGCTCGCCGAGGTCGATGACTCCCGCCTGTTCGAAGTGGCCCGGCGTTGGACGATGGAGCCGCTCTGCCCTTTCCGCGACGGTGACGTGTTGGACGTGGTCGAGGAGCTCGTCGCCCTTGCGCGGCGGGCCAAGGAGAGCGATGAAATGCTCTACTGCTGGTGGATCCCGGGTTAGCCATCCACTACTGATCCATGGCCTCCTCATCAAGAGGCGGCAGGACGCCGTATGCGTCGTCGATTTCCCCAGTCGCGATCATGTCCTGCACTGCGGCGATCATCGAGTCGAAGCCGGGTTCACGGATGACGACCAGATCGGAGCACCAGAAGTACCGGCCGCTGAGGCACTCGCCTGTGTCCCGCCAACGATCCATGATCTTGCTGACGACGCCGAACGTCATGAACGTCGCGGACCGGCGAGTGCCGTCGGACAGTGTGATGGTCGCGTCGGCTTGGTCGGCGGTTTCGGGAGCGTACCCTTCCCAGCGTGGGATCAGCATCTCGAAGCTGGGCTTGCTGATGCGGTAGAAAGCGCCGTCGATCTCGATCACCATCCCCACCCTGTCGAGCATCACGGGACACCGCAACGAGAGTGCATCGACTCGCTCTGTCCGGGCAGGTCACGCGTTGGCCGGTCGGGCCATTAGCGGGCCATTAAGAGGGGTGACGAGCAGTCAACCACGGTCACTCACGACCCGGTTTCTTCGCAGCTCAGCGCCTCATCAGGCCATGATCGATGCAGTTCCCAAGCTGACAGCACGGGTTCGATTCCCGTCACCCGCTCTCAACACGAAAGCCCAGGTAGACCGATGGATTCGGCGCCTGGGTCTTGTCGCGTCAAGGCAAGCTCATCTCGCCGTGCCCAGTATGTCTGGCACGAGGGCGGCCAAGGAAACCGGAAGGCTGGTCCAGGACTGCAACAGCAGGAGCCGCTGTGGTGTTGCGGCGACGGAAGGCGTAGCCGCACGTCACGAGATTGAGGGCGGGCAAGCCGCTAAGCTCGAAGGCGTACGCATGCGTCCAGTTGATCAGTGCACGGACGCTTTCAGCCGGAGGTGGCAACGTGACAGCTGAGCCGTACGAGCCGGTCATCGCGAGGACTCCTGATCAGATCGTCGAGTCGCTGAACGGTGATCGGAGTCCTCGTAACATCCGCGCGTGCCTGCCTCCTGCCGACCGCGGTCACTTCGACAAGGACTACCGGCAGGCTATGGCCAAGGCCACCGAGGAACTGGACCTCTCACCGGTAAATGATCTGCTGGCTCACTGGTGTCATATAGCCAGGATGAAGGCAACTGGCGAGTACGAAGAGGTCATGGAGCAAGCTGCTCGAGTGCAAGAGCAGATAGAGAGTGGCGAGTACGTCCAAGGCCGGCCGCTCCGTGAGGTCTTGGCCGAGCGGGCTGCTGCGCTCGGCGTGAAGCTGGACCTATAGATGTACACAGTCGGTTAGAGCAAGCAGGTAGATGAGCAGATCGCAGCCTCGGTACCTGTCAAGGATCTTGAGACAGTCTCTTGCTATGTGGACGCTATGAGCGCTTGTGGGGTCGGTGGATTGATCCACGCCGCGGTGGGCATAGGGGGCGGGGTCGGCGGTCGGCCGAACCGCGTTGGATTGGCCGCATAGGCCGCGGCCAGAACCTGAGCTCGCTGGAGCTGGATCTGCCCGGCGGTGCCGAAGTAGACCGAGGCCGGGGTGTGCAGCCCCAGCGCCGCATGACGGTGCTCGTGCCGGTAGTAGTCGAAGAAATCGGTGCACCAGGCGTGCGCGTGCTCGATCGAGGAGAACTGCTCGGGGAAGTCGAAGCGGTACTTCAGCGTCTTGAACTGGGCTTCCGAATAGGGGTTGTCGTTGGACACGCGCGGGCGGGAATGGCTGCGCTGCACCCCCAGGTCCACCAGTAACTGAGCGACGTTCTTGGACGTCATCGCGCTGCCCCGGTCGGCGTGGATCGCCTTGGGCCGGCCGTGTGCCGTGATCAGTCCGGCCATCCACCGCTCGGCGATGGCGGCGTCCTCGGCCGCCTCCAGCCGCCAGCCCACCGGGTAACGGCTGAAGATATCGAGCATCACATACAGCTGGTAGAAGGTGCCGCGGGTCGGGCCGGGCAGGCGGGTGATATCCCAGCTCCACACGTCGTTCGGCTGATGGGCCACCAACTCGGGTTTGACATGGGCCGGATGCGCGGCCAGCCGACGCCGCTCGCGCACCAGTCCCTGCTCGCGCAGCAGCCGGTACATGGTCGATTGAGAGGCCAGGTAGACCCCTTCGTCCAGCAATTCGGCCCAGATCTGCGCGACTGCCTTGTCGGCGAAGCGCGGCTCGGTCAGCACTGCCAGCACGCGCTCACGCTCGTCGAGCGTCAGCGCGTTGGGCGGCGGCTCGACGGGGCCGGGCTTACGCGGCGGGCCACTGGCCCGGGCGCGTTGGCGATACAGGCTGGCCCGCGACTTGCCCAGCAGCGCGCACGCCGCGCTGGTCGAGGTGACGGCTTCCAGGTCAGCGAAGACCTCGCCTATCGCCTGTTCGACCTCGGCTTTGAGGCCGCGCTCTCGGAGAGCGTCTCCAAGAGCGCATGTGCTTTTCCCACCAGATCCAACGCCGCGTCTTTTCGGGCCAGTTCGGCCTCGAGCGCTTCCACCTTGCGCCGCAGCCGCTCCAGCTCGGCCTGCTCGCCGCTCTTGCCCGAGCGTTTGCCGCCCTTGGCCAGGCCGTCCAGCGCTCCCGCCTCGGCCGCCCGCCGCCACTCCACGAGATGCGAGGAGTACAGCCCTTCCCGCCGCAGCAGCGCGCCCCGCGCGCCCGGTTCGGTCAGCGCGTCGTATTCGGCCAAGATCGCCTGCTTGTACTCGGGCGTGAACGTCCGCCGCCGCGGCCGGTCCGCGCGTGGCCCCTGCTTGCCCTTACCCGAGCTCATTGCTCCATCATCGGCGATCGACGCCGGGGAACGCTCGGCCAGTCTCATGCTCACGGTTCGTTGAGATCCTTACTCACCCTCATCAGTCAGATGAACTGTAGTCACATCAGTCTCAACAAACCCTGACAGAGAGGGCCTTGCCGGCCGAGGCGCTCGCACCCTTCCTCGAGGCAACTGTCTTTCTGCAAGTCGCCCCCTGGAACGGCAATCCATTCGTGAAGGAACGGCCTGACGCCCCCATGAGGACTCACACCTTTGGCGAAGGTGGAGCAGGGATGATCACGTATCTGATTGTCGAGTACCGGCGGCTGGTAGAGATCATCCAGGTAGTCTGGCACGGCTGACCGAGCTCAGAAGCAACCGGTCGTCTGTCCGTACTTCGGCGCGCATCCCCATGCATGCACCGACGCGATCAAGGCAGTTCACCGACCGGTGCGACGGTATGCGTCCCATCGCCGGTGCACCGCCAAACGGCCGTCCCATGTTCATATCCGGCGTGCAGGCCTTGATCGTGCGTGGTGCAGACAGGCCAGACCTTCCGAATCAACTCCATGATCGTTTCTTGGACGGCATCGGCGACATCCGCGAGCGCCCCTTGAGCGCTACTGCCCGCGATGGGTTCGATGCCGTTGCCGTGATAACCACCCTGGAACTCCACCCAGGCGAGACCACTGCTGTCCCAGTCTTGGGTGACCAAGCGAAGCGTACCGGTGATCCCGCTGGTGCGAACGTCACGCTCCACGACCTCTAACGCGTGCTCCAGCGTCGTCCACAGACGGGGTTCGAGGGCGAAGGTCGGCTCGAAGTTGGCGTCGCCGAGAAGGCTCTCGCTCAGGCGGGTCAGGTCAGCCGTGGTCAGATGGGTAGCGGGGCGTTCGAGGAGTTCCCGCGTAGCCGGAGTGCTTTTGCCCCATGCCTCCAGCAAGGACGCCAGTTCGACGACGGGTTCGGCTTCGAGGCCGCCGTCGCGCAATGCCGTGTAGATATGGCCCGTCAACTCCTCGACCACCTGATTGGCTTGCTCATCGGAGTGCACGTTGCAGTGTCGCCTCACTGCATCAAGCCCGGCAAGAGAGATTTTCGCGCCATATCGACGATGCACGGCAATCCCGAGGGGATCGGGCTGATCGCCGGGCCATTAGCGGGCCATTAACCAGGGTGAGGAACGGTCAACCACGGTCACTCATGACCGGCCTTCTGCCCAGCTCAGCGCCGCAGTGGGCAGGGATCGATGCAGTTCCCAAGCTGACAGCACGGGTTCGATTCCCGTCACCCGCTCTCAGCCTGAAAGCCCAGGCCGATGGATTCGGTAACTGGGCTTTGATCATCGCACTCGCACCGACGGAAGAGGCGGTCAGCGGTCCCAACGAGGGTCTCCTCCGGCCAAGCCGCCAAGGCCGCCGCTACCGCACCCGGCCACATCCGAGTGTGCTCAAGAGCGATCATCGCCGCCATAGGACGACGGCCAAGCCCTGGAACATGATGGATCAAAGCTCTGTGGGTCCCGCACGCCGATCGTCGCGTACGGACCTCCGAAGGGCGACTACGCGGCATGGCCCTTTCTGATCGATGTCATGCGCATGATCGCATGCCTAGAGCCTGACCCCAAGCACCCGAGCGCCGGAAGCAAACGTGCGACCGGAAAGCCGTTCTCACGCGCGCCCGTGCTCCGGCCATGTAAGAGGAGACACCATGGAACCTCGTCACCTCAATCACCCGGCATCATTCAGATCATGAGCCATCCCGAAGTGCGACTCCGGCGGCTACAACCCACCGATGTCGAAGCCGTCCACTCCTGGGCCGGGCTCCCCGAGGTCTGCCGGTATCAGGCATGGGGACCGAACTCCCTCACTCAAACGCGTGAGTTCGTGGCAGAAGCCGTAGCCGCATGGCATGAAGGCCCACAAACACGTTTTGCCTACGCAGCCCTCTATGACGATGAGGTCATAGGAATGGGGGAGTTTCACATCCGCAGCCTCCAGCACGCCCAAGGTGAGATTCAGTACGTCACCCACCCCCGCGTCTGGGGCCATGGCTTGGGCACCGCCATCGGCCGACAACTGCTCCGCATCGGTTTCCACCAACTCCGGATGCACCGCATCTACGCCACCTGCGACCCGCGAAATGCCGCCTCAGCGGCCATCCTCAAGAAACTAGGAATGGCACATGAAGGCCACCTCCGGCACACCGCCAAGTTGCGCGACGGCTGGCGAGATTCCGCCCTATTCAGCATCCTCGACAGCGAATGGACTGACGGTCACAACTCACACCCGGCACCATCAGGAAACAGTGTCTCAGGCGAGGGCGCTCCGGCTCCGGGATGATGACCGCCCAGGGCACCCGGGCCGTGGATGGCTGAGGTGGAAGCCTGATCATCCCGCCCGCCGTCGACCCAGGACAAGCCGAGCAGGGGCTCTTCGGCGAGCTTCCCCTGAGAGCGTCGGCGATGGCTCGGTCTCGCTCCGTCGCGGCGTGCCGGGGTTGCAGAGGTGTGATCGTGGGCGTGACGATAAGGTCCCAGCCGTGAACGATATTGCTGGTGGGGCTGAAGATGAACGGCTCTTAGATGGTTCGCAGGACGCGTCGGCGCGGTCCGTCGTGATGATGTGTGGGATCGCGGGGTCAGGCAAGTCGACCTATGCACAAGCGTTGGAGCGGCGCGGCTATGTCCGGCTGTCGATCGATGAAGCGATCTGGGCGCAATTCGGGCGCGATGCCGCCGAGTTCGAACCGGCAGCGTACGAGAACCACAAAGCAGCTGCCGAGGAAACATTGAAGAAGCGGCTCGTGGACCTGATGGAAGCCGGCCGACCGGTGGTCCTGGACTACAGTTTCTGGCGCCGGACGACTCGTGACCACTACAAGGCCCTGATCGAGAGCCATGGGTGTCAGTGGGAGCTGATCTATCTCAAGGCGAGCCCTGAGACGCTGCGGCGGCGGCTCGCCGTACGCAACAAGCTGCACGGGGCCAACTCTGTGACCGTGTCCGAGGATCTTCTCAACAGGTATCTGGCCGGATTTGAGGAGCCCGTTGACGAAGGGCAGCTCACGATTCCGCAGGACTGAGACGGCCGATGACGGGGCCTGGGCTTGATCTTTCCGGGGCGGCTATCGATCTCGGCGTGCCCTGGTGGAGCCTCCCCCGGGCTAGCAGAAGCCGGGGCGATAACATCACGATCATGGCGGATTGGGAGTTTCGGCCGGCTTCGGCGGCGGACGTCGAGGCGGTGGCCGAGTTGCGGGCCGTGGTGATGAGGCCGGATCTCGAGCGGCTCGGGCGGTACGACGAGCAGCGTGTGCGGCAGCGGCTGCGGGACGGGTTCACGCCGGCGCACACCTGGATGATCGAGGTGGGTGGTGCCATTGCCGGTTGCGTGGCGTTGCGGCCGGCGAAGGACACCTACTGGCTGGAGCACTTCTACTTGGACCCGGAGTTGCAGGGCAAGGGCATCGGTTCTGCCGTGCTGCGCACGCTTCTGGAGCGGTGCGACCGCGAAGACGCCGTGGTCCGGCTGAACGTGCTGCAGGGGAGCCCGGCCCGCCGACTGTATGAGCGGCACGGGTTCACGATCGAGGCCGAGGACCAGGTGGACGTATTCATGGTGCGCGAACCACTCTCGGCTTGGCGATCATCCGGTGGGAGCATTTGACGCCGGAGTGAAGGCGGTCAGAAGTGCGGTGTCCAGCCGGTTCCGATGGGGATGGCGCTGGAGAACTTGTTGGCGCCCTTGCCGTTCCAGATGTAGAGCGTGCCGTCGCGCGTGGCCGCGATGTCGGTGTGGCCGTCGTTGTTGACGTCCCCGAGCGACATCAGCGTGCCGGCGTAGGGTTCCCAGCCGGGCCCGAGTTCGGTGGCGGTGGTGAAGTTGTCGGCGCCCCGGCCGTTCCAGACGTACAGGGTGCTGGTGTCCTTCTGGACCGCCAGCAGGTCGCTGATCCCGTCGCCGTTGAAGTCGCCGGCGATCGGCCGGCTGAACGCGGTCCAGCCGGGCCCGATGGCGGTGGCCGGGCCGAACGTGTTGCCGCCTTCGCCGTGCCAGACGGTCAACGTCCCGGTGGCGGCCGAGAAGATGTCGCCGATGCCGTCGGCGTTGAAGTCCGGCGTGGCCGATGCGGTCATCACGGTGTAGTGCGACCGGAGCTCCGCTCCCGAGAGCTCGCGGTCATAGATCGCGAACTTTCCGATCGCTCCCTTGAAATAGGACTGCCCGTCGCGGGTGCCGACCGGACCGGCGCGGTTCCCGGCTTGGGCTTGACGATGACCTCGTCCTCCGTACCAGGGCGATAGGCCAGGTTGTCGGAGCCCGCCAGCACGCCGTCGCGGTAGATGCGTACCTTCCCGTACGTACCCTCCGCGGTGTCGAACGTGATCGCGTAGTGGATCCACTGGTTGACGTTCACCGGCTGCTGAAAGTACGCCCCGGCGCCATAGCCGCCATCGAGGTTCCAGGCGTAACCGGAGATGCGGTTGGGGCGGTTCTCGTCGTTGTCCTTCGAGTACATCCGGCCGGCCCACTCGCGGTTGCCGCCACCGCCTGACTTCGTGCCCTTCCCCATGAAGTAGACGTAGCCGGTCTGTTCCTCGTCGGGGAACTGGAGGGTGTGCGGCCTGATCCACGCCTCCACGGTGAACTTGCCCGTGGTGGAGATGTGGAATTGCTTGGCGGTGGGAATCTCGAAGTATCCCGACGAGCCGTTGAAGACGGCGGCCCCGTCCCGGTTGGGCAGTTGGACGGTGCTGGTGACGCCGCGGTAGGTCCCCTTGTGGTCGTTTCCGGTGTGGTCGGTCTCCGTACCGTGGGAGGGGTGCGACAGCCGCCAGTAGGCCACCGGGCCGTGCGAGAGAACCAGCTTGTCGTACGCGCTCAGGCCCATGGAGCGGGCCGCGGCTGAATGCGGGAGGCATGTGAAGGCCACAAGCAGGGCGGCGAACAGGCCTGCGGCGAGGAGACGGCGGTATATCCGCGGTATGTCGTTCCCGCCGGGGGCGATGTTTGGGCGATCGCAGCGACGCACCTGATCCCCGTGCCATTAGGGCGGCCCTGTCTCTGGTCGTGATCACGTGAGCCGGGGCTGAAGCACTCCTGCGAAGCCCCGTTAGGGTCGGTGCCATGTCCGCTGCCTCTGAGTCCGTGCCCGCACCAGCGCTCGTCTTTCGTCCCGCGACACGCGCCGACCTGCCTGCGGTGCTCGCCCTGCTCGCCGATGAGGAGAGCGTGGTCGACCCGGCGGCGGTCGTGGTCGCGGAGGCATACGAACGCGCCTTCGCGGCGATTGAGTCGGACCCGCGCAACGAGATGCTGGTCTTGGTCGAAGGCGCCGGCGACCGGGGCGATGACGGCACGGTGGTGGGCTGTCTGCAGGCGACGTACATCCCAGGTCTCGGCAAGGGCGGCGTCGAGCGTGCCCTCATCGAGGCAGTACGAGTCCGCGCCGACAGGCGCGGTGGAGGGCTCGGAAGGGTCTTGATGGAGCGCGCGGCCGCGCGGGCACGCGCGCGAGGATGCGAGCTCATCCAGCTGACCAGCAACAAGCGGCGAGAGGATGCGCACCGCTTCTACGTGGCTTTGGGCTATGCCAACAGCCACGAGGGGTTCAAGCTCACGCTCTAGGAAGAGCCCCTCCTGGCGTCCCTTCTTCGTGCGGTTGGCGGCCTGGTCGGCTCTTCCCGTGATGACCGCCCTGGTGCCGAGTCGGCGAAGACAGGCCCGGTCGAGACAGCAAGATCCCGACCCGGCGGGTGTGCAACTGTGCGCACGGTATATCGCGGGTATAGCGGACCCCTGTCTGAGGCACGATCGCCTTGACGGGCTGAGCCGGCGGCTGGCGGAATAGGCGTCCGCTTCTTTGGAAGGAAACCCGTGCGTCTCGCCCGTCCTCTTGCCGCCACCATGCTCGTGGTCGCTGCTTTATCCGTGCCGCAGCCTGCGCAGGCGGCCGTGTTCAAGCACCCTGGCGTTCTGGTCAGCCGCGCTCAGCTCGACTTCGTCAGGGCCAACCTCGGCAACGAACCGTGGAAGTCTGCCTGGAACTCCCTCCAAGGCAGTTCCTACGCCTCGCTGTCCTATACGGCCAAGCCCCGCGCCGAAGTGAAGTGCGGCCCGTCGTCGAATCCCGACTATGGCTGCTCGGACGAGCGCAAGGACTCCATGGCGGCATACACGCACGCGCTGCAGTGGTACCTCACCAAAGACTCCCGCTACGCCGTCAAGGCGATCCAGATCATGGACGCCTGGTCAGCCGTGATCACCAAGCACACCGGTGACAACGCGCCGCTGCAGACCGGCTGGGCGGGCGCCAACTTCTCCCGGGCCGCCGAACTCATCAAGCACACCTACACCGGCTGGACCCAGGCCGGCCGGTTCGCCAACAAGCTGCGCACCGTGTATCTCCCGACCTTGATCGCCGGAAGGCCGAACAACAACGGCAACTGGGAATTGATCATGACGGATGCCGCCATCGGCATCGCCGTGCACCTCGACGACCGTGCCTCCTTCGACCGGGCGATCCAGACCTGGTACGGCAGGCTGCCCGCCTACATCTACCTCAAGACGGACGGCTCGCTGCCCAAGGCACCGCCGAACAGCAAGTACGACACCAAAGCGGAGATCATCGACTACTGGCACGGACAGACCACGTTCGTGGACGGGCTGACCCAGGAAACCTGCCGTGACTTCTGGCACACCGGATGGGGTCTCGCGGCCATCTCCCACGTCGCGGAGACGGCCCGCCACCAGGGCGTGGACCTGTACGCCAAGGCCAAGCACCGGCTGCGATTCGCGATGAACTTCCACGCTCGCCTGCAACTGGGCGGGACGGTGCCGTCGTGGTTGTGCGGCGGAAAGGTCACCAAGGACCTTGGAAAGCACTTCGAGGTCGGCTACAACGCGCTGCACCACCGTCTCGGATACGACGACATTCCCTACGCCACGCAATGGGTCGAGCAGAACCGCCCCGTCGGGGTGTCACACTTCCTGGGCTGGGAGACCCTCACCCACGCACAGAACCCGCGCGATGCCGGGATGAGCGCATCGGCCACGCCGGACTTCAACGCCGACGGCATCGGCGACATCTTCTCGGCCGCCACCGGGACGCTGACCGTCTGGCACGGCGAAGGCGGCAACACGTTCGGCCCGGCCACCGCCATCGGGCCCGGCTGGACCGCGTTCAGCCGGCCGGTCGCCGGCGACTTCAACGGCGACGGGATCAGCGACCTGCTGGCGGTCCAGAAGGACACCAGCACCCTGTACGTCTGGAACGGCCGGGGCGCCGACAACTTCACCACCGCCACCGAACTCGGGCCCGGCTGGGAACCCTACGCCGGCACGCTGATGTCGCTCGGGGACGTCGACAACGACGGCCACACCGACATCGGCGCCGTACACGCCGACACCGGCACGCTCAACATCTGGAACGGCAAGGGCGCCAACACCTTCGCCACCCGGCAGGCGATCGGGCCCGGCTGGACCGCGTTCAGCCGGCCGATCGCCGGCGACTTCAACGGCGACGGCATCGGCGACCTGCTGGCCGTCAAGAAGGACACCAGCACCCTGCACGTCTGGAACGGCCGGGGCGCCGACAACTTCACCACCGCCACCGAACTCGGGCCCGGCTGGGAACCCTACGCCGGCACGCTGATGTCGCTCGGGGACGTCAACAACGACGGCCACACCGACATCGGCGCCGTACACAGCGAAACCGGCACGCTCAACATCTGGAACGGCAAGGGCGCCAACAAATTCGGCCCGGCCACCGCCATCAGCTCCGGCTGGACACCGCACTTCCAAGGGTCTGCCGGATGAGGATCACACCGGGACTCCACCCCGCCATAGCCTGAGCACGATTGATCGTACGCATCTGATGCGATTCCTGAGGGGGCGCGAGCGGATGTACTCTGCTCGCGCGCCCGTTCCATCTGGATCTTGCTCGTCGGGCTGGTCAGGGGTGATCCGCGGAACGGGTGGCAGGCACAAGCCCGATGTGCGCAGTAGTGCGGTAGTAAAGCCGGGGCTGGAGAAGATCTCTGTGGCTACGACCTCACCCGCGCCCCTGACGGAAGACCATCAGGAAGATCATTCAGCGTCATGCCGAAGGTTGATCCTCTGAGGCAGCCGTCGAGGGTGGCAGGAAATCAGGCAGGGTACGGACGTGGCGCCAGCAAGATCAGGGACACCCGTCCTTCAGCGCACCACGTCCGCGATCTGCTTGTCCTCGGGGAGTCCGCCGCGAGCCGCCGGCCATCCTTTGCGGTGCCCAATGACGTCATAGACGTCGGCCGATGGTGAGGGCGGCCGACCAGTGGCGAGTGAGTTGGCCGTCCGGGCGTGCGGCGAGGAGGCGGCGTATCTCCTGGTAGAGGCGTTCATTCTTGGCCGGCTCCATGGCGATGTGGCCGGAGAACGTGTCGAGCAGCGCGATGTATTCGTCTGCCGTGTAGCGCAAAGCCCACACGTAGAGCCGCGTCCCGACGACCGCGAAGTGCCCGGAGGCCTCGAATTCGGCGGCGGTGGGGTCTGGCTGGTCCTCAGGTGGTGGAGGCGGCCACGGGCCGTCATGGCCTTCGCCGATCTCCTCATAGACCTTCTGGATCTCGGTGAAGAAGGGGTCGAAGCCTGCCGGCAATGGGTGGTCGGCGTTCCATACGGCCAAATGGCCGCCCTCGGCAAGGAGGGCGGCTGCCTTCGCGTACTTGACCTCCGGGTCCACCCAGTTCCAGGCCGTGGCCGCGTAGACGAGATCGAAGAGGACCCCGGTCGGCGGCTCCCAGTCTTCGAACGATGAGGTGATCATCGAGACGTCGGCGAATTCGGCAAGACAGTGGCGTGCCTCCGCCGCCAGGGCATCGCCGAGTTCGACCGCGGTGATCCGAAAGCCCATCCTGGCCAGGGGCAGTGTGGCCTTCCCTGGGCCGCATCCGACTTCGAGCAGGTGCGCGGGTGGTTCGATACCCGAGATCGCGAGCAGGTCGGAATACAGATCGGCAGGGTAGTCGGGGCGCGCCTTCTGATACAGGGAAGCCACGGTGTCGAAGGTGGATCGCAGACGTTCGCGGGACATCCATCAATCCTGGCAGGCCTCCCCCCTCGCGGGTTGATCTCCTGCGTACTTCTCGAGCCGTGATCAGCACGTGGTCCCCGCGATCGGTGACCTGCTGGACCACCACGTCGTTCAGGGAGGGGAAGAACAGATAAAGCACTGATCAGTGGCCATCTCAAAAGGCTGCAGGCTTGTCATGAATCACGAAGCAGAGTTGAACTTCGCCCACCGCCTGACCGACCGGGCGAGCGCGATCGCCCTGCGTCATCTTGCAGTGGCGGAGATGACCGCCGAAAGGAAGAACGACGGGGGCCCGGTCACCCGAGCCGACCGTGGGATCGAAAACGATCTGCGCTCAATGATCGGCTCCCGGTATCCACCCACGAACGGTAACCGCTCCACAGACTTTGATCCCGACCCTCAGCTTTGGCCCTACTGGAGGGCTTGTGGATGATCAAGGCCGAGATGTTCACCGCGATCCCTAGGGATGCGCGATCGAAATGATGGATGGATGCATCAACGATTGAAGGTCGATCGCGGTAGAAGCAGGATTTCCACGGCAAAGTTTACACCGAAAGTTCAACGATACCGTTGAAGCATGGATATCAAGGAAACAACCCGGCCCCTCGACGGCGCGAGCGTCTCGGCGTTCCTCCGGTCGCTGCCCGCCCGGCCCCTGCTGCTCGGTCTGGGCGAGGCCAGGCACTTCGTGGAGGAGCTCGGCGCGCTGCGCAACGAGATCTTCCGGCACCTCGTCGAGCACGAGGGCTACCGGTCGTTCGCCATCGAGAGCGACTGCCTCATGGGCCTCGTGGTGGACGACTACGTCACGACGGGCACGGGCACGCTCGATGACGTCATGGAACGCGGCTTCAGCCACGGCTTCGGCGCGTCACCGGCCAACCGCGAGCTCGTACGCTGGATGCGGGCGTACAACGAGGAGCATGCCGAAAAGCTCCGGTTCTTCGGCTTCGACGCACCTCTGGAGTATTGGGCGGCGAGCCCGCGCCAGGCGCTCACCGCCCTCTACGCCCTCCTCGACGGCCCGCTCCCCCGCACAGTAGTAACCAGGGAAACCCTCGACACGCTGCTGGGCCCGGACGACCGGTGGTCGAACGAGGCCACGGCCATGGACCCGTCCCAGTCGATCGGCCAGTCCGCCGACGCCCAGCGGCTGCGGCTGATCGCCGACGACCTGGTGGCGCTGCTCGACACGCAGGCGCCGCGGCTGAGCGCGGAGGACAGGGAGCGGGCGGCACTGTACGGGCGCACCGCCACCGGCCTGCTCCGCTACCACTACTGGATGGCCGACGCTTCCTCGGCACGGTGGACCCGGCTGTCGGCCCTGCGGGACGCGATGATGGCCGCCAACCTGCGTGCCGTCGCCGAGCACGGCCCGGCCCTGGTCTTCTCCTCCAACCTCCACCTGCAGCGGAACAAGAGCTTCATGTCGTTCGGCGACCAGATGCTGGAGTGGTGGAGCGCGGGGGCGATCATCGAGACGCACTTGGGCGACCGGTACGCCTTCCTGGCCTCGGCTCTCGGCACGGTCGGCGACAACACCCCGCCCCCGGACACCGTCGAGGGCCTCCTGTCCACGCTCCCGTGGGATCACGCTCTCATCGACGCCCGCCGCCTGGCCGAGGCCATCACGAAGACCGTCCCGCGCAGCTCCCACGATTTCGCCTATTTCCCGCTGGACCCGGACCACCTCGACATGATCGACGGCATCGTCTTCCTCAAGGAGGTTGCCGACAGGGAGTGACAGCGCATGGCTGTCGGCCTGGCCTGACAGCCATGCGCCCCATCACCACGCCATCCATGCCCGCCCCTCGCTGTGGGCGGATCCTCAGGTCCCCAGGCGCTTGCTGCTGTGCGGGCTGGTCGCTGGCCTGCTGACGGCGGCCTTCGCCGTCGGCCTGCGCCGGCCGCTCAAGGCGCTCTGGGGCCGATCCTGGTGAGGTCTGGGGCATCACCTGCCTGGTGCCGGCGCGACAAGTCCGCACTGGTGTTCTGTCACGCAGGCGAACCGCTGACCGATCTCGTGCATCTGAAGAAACATGAGATTCCAGACGCTCGCGATCAGCGCGCTGACCCTGCTGGCGGTCCCCCTGTTGCCCCCTCACTCCGCCACCGCCGCCACGGGCTGCCCCAGGCCCGCGACGGCCAACGTGGACAGCGGATGGGGGATCATGCGCGGCGCCTACAACCTCAAGAAGGGCCCCTACGCCGGTCCCGTCTGCGGGACGGTCACCAAGGTGCCGCAAGGCAAGGTGCTCTACTTCCTGTGCTGGACCAAGAACAGCCACAACCACCTGTGGGTCTACGCCCGCGTGAAGGGCACCAAGACGCACGGGTGGATGTCGGTGGACAACCTCAAGGTGGTCAAGACCGACCACTACCGGCTCTGCCGCTGACCTTCTGGATCTTCCGCTTCCCCCGTCGGGGTAGGACAAGTGGCTGACGGGGGCCAGTTCAGGGGACGATCGGCAGCTGTCGCTTGTGCTCAGTGAGCCGGTAGCGGCGGACGATAGCCGCGAAGGCGGCCTCATCGACCGGCTTGCCTTCCAGGAGGTCGTCGATGTCGTCGTAGGTGACGCCGAGCGCCTCCTCGTCGGGCCTGCCGGGGTTCAGTGTCTCCAGGTCCGCGGTCGGGGTCTTCCGGATCAGCGCGGACGGCGCACCCAGCGCCTGCGACATGGCCCGTACGCGCCGCTTGGTGAGGCCCGTGAGCGGAGCCACGTCGGCCGCGCCATCGCCGAACTTGGTGAAGAAGCCGGAGACCGCCTCGGCAGCGTGGTCAGTGCCCACAACCAGGCCTTCGTGCGCGCCCGCTACCGCGTACTGAGCGATCATGCGCTGCCGGGCCTTGATGTTGCCGTGCACGAAGTCCTGCTGGTGCGCGTCGCGGAAGACCATGCCGCCGGCGAGCACCGCCTCCAGCGCGGCGTCGCTGGCGGGCTTCACATCGACGGTCAGGATCCGGTCGGGCCGGATGAACTCCAGCGCCAGCTGCGCGTCCTTCTCGTCGGCCTGGACGCCGTACGGTAGCCGCATCGCGAAGAACGTCGATTCCCGCCCGGCGGCACGGACCCGCTCGACCGCCAACTGGCACAGCCTCCCCGCGGTCATGGAGTCCACACCGCCGCTGATGCCCAGCACCAACGAGCGCAGGCCCGTGGAGGTCAGCTGGTCGGTGAGGAAGGCCACTCGGCGCTCGATCTCCTGCCGTACATCGAAGGACGCGCTCACCTGAAGATCCCGGGCGATCTCCTGCTGCAGGGACATGGACGCCAGGTCGGTCACGGTTGCTCCTCGGTTGGGCACGTGGGCGGGGTCGGCACGCGCCGCCGAGCCGGGACCACAGGCGTGCGCAGGGGACGGGAGCACTCTAGAGCAAGGCCGCGAAGTCCCTTTCACGGCATATGACGTGGAAGCCGCTGTCCCCCTCCGCGAAGCGCCCGGGCCCACGATCGGCAGTGTGGATTAATGCATCGACGTTGCGTACGCTCGCCGGTTACCGTCTGAGGCCATGCGGCTGAATCATCTAGCCCTCGCCGTACGCGACATCGAGCGCTCCCGCAGGTTCTACGAGACCTACTTCGGCTTCGATGCCGGCCCGGCGAGCAGGTATGAGGACGGAACCTTGATCATCCGGGATCGGGAGGGATTCGATCTCGCCCTCCACCCCGACCCCGATCCCCGCAGGCTGCCCGATTTCGCGCACTTCGGGTTCACGACACCCGATGTCGCGGGGCGCCTGGCCCTCCTTGAGCGTGATGGTGTACCGATCGTGGAGCGGTGGTCGGAGCCCGGGTTCGACAGCTTCAAGTGCGTGGACCCGGACGGATACGTGGTGGAGGTCTACTGGGAGGAGCCGGTCTCCGAAGCCTGACCCGGCGGCTTCGCCTCCCTCACCACGACCCTCGACCTGCCCAGCCCCGTACTCAGGTCCATGCATGGCTATGGCACGCTCATGCCCATGCACTTCAGAACGGGCACGCCGCCGCCACCCTCCCGGCAAGGCCGTCTACCCGGAGGTGCTCAGGGACAATGCCCCTGCCATCGCCTTCTACGAGCGATGCGGCGGCAGCGCCACGCGAGACTTCCGGGAGCGTATGCCCACAGGCATTGAGCTACCCGTGATCGAGTACACCTCGGCGCCGGAAGGGGTGAACGCCCTTACCGGCAGCGCGTGGCCAACGACCTGGTCAACCCGTAAGCGCCTCTGGCGAAGGTCCGGTCTCTCTCGCGCGCCGCACCGGGAGAATTCCGCTCCGATACTGGCGATCACGTGCCGTCCCCTGAGGTTCGGTTCGGCCACCCGCTCTCGGTGCGGCAGCCAGGTCAACCGGTGGATTCCGGCCTGCTGACAACCCCTACCGGCATCATCGAGTCATGGGCATCTGGGTCTACATACGCGGCTGGCTGGAGTTCTCTGGGCAGCGGGAGGAAGCCGAGCGCATCATTCGCCAGGGGGAGATCCAGGGCTGGACCTTTCCTTCGGGTGGCTGGCTCGACGCCGCCTGCTATGCGCGGGCTGTCCGCGAGCATGAAGTCCACGAGGTGCTCGAGCAGGTCCGGCAGATCGCCATGCTCCCGGCGATCGATGAAGACGACGATCGCGTCTGCGGCCTGTTCTTGGCCTTTCATGAAGTGCACGGTCAAACCGAATGGCAGGTCCGCGATGGTGAGCTCATCGTCGGCCCGGCGCCGCCGCGCTACGACTATCTCCGCCGATAGCGGCCGGGTAGGGCGACGGCCAGCACGTGTTCCTTGGAGGGGCTTCGTCCGAGGACGGAAGAGAGCACGTGCGTGGCCGCAGGGACCATTGTGACGGCTGTGCCAGGGCCGCGCAGGCGAATCAGATCGATGGCCGCACTTTCTCTGACCTGGGCACATGGTGCTCGCCCAGCCAGGCCGCGCACGGCGAGGACTCGCAAATCAATGGCCGTTGCGAGGGGAAGCCGTGAAGATACGTTCATGCATACCCCCTCCTATCCGGGCAAGCCGCGGCGCGGTGATCGGGTGGCGGTCGTGTCGCCGTCCGCCGGACTGCCGGAGATCTTCCCGCTGCCCTACGAGCTGGGACTCCGGCGGCTGCGCGAGGACTTCGGCCTGATCCCGGTGGAGTATCCGACGACCCGCACGATGGGGTCGTCGCCGGCCGACCGCGCCAGGGATCTCCATTCCGCCTTCGCCGACCCGGACATCGCCGCCGTGATCTGCAGCATCGGCGGCGACGACCAGCTCACCGTGCTGGCCCACCTCGACCGCGACCTGCTGAAGGCCAATCCGAAGCCGTTCTTCGGCTACAGCGACGCCACCAACATGCTGGCCTTCCTGTGGGACCTCGGGATCGTCGGGTACCACGGGGGCGCGATCATGACCGAGTTCGGCCGGGCGGGGGCGATGCATCCGCTCACCGCGGAGTCGCTGCGTGCCGCCCTGTTCACCAGCGGCCCGTACGAGTTGCGCCCGGCCACCGCCTACACCGACGTGGACCGGCCGTGGGACGATCCCGAGACGTTCGCGAGCGAGCCGCCGATGACGCCGTGCCCGAGCGGCTGGACGTGGCACAACGCCGACCGGGTCGTCGAGGGCGTGAGCTGGGGCGGCTGTCTGGAGATCGTGTCGTGGCTGCTGATGGCCGACCGTGCGATCCGCCCGGCAGAGGAGCACGAGGGCGGGGTGCTGTTCTTCGAGACCTCGGAGGAGATGCCGAGCGCCACGGAGGTTTACCGGATCCTGCGCTGCATGGGCGAGCGTGGGCTGCTGCGGCGCTTCGGCGGCGTCATGGTCGGCCGTGCCCGCGGCTGGTCGCTCGAGCGGCGCACCGCTCCCGAGGAGAGGGTCGCGTACGCGCGTGACCAGCGGGAGGCGGTGCTGCGCGCGTTCGCCGAGTACAACGATGACGCGCTGATCGTCTTCGACGTCGACTTCGGGCACACCGATCCGAAATTGGTGATCCCGTACGGTGGGCGGATCCGCCTCGACGGACCCGCACGCACGATCACGGTCTCCTACTGAGCCAGTTCGGCGCGGAAGGCGGAGTCTACGGCCCGCCCTCGTACAGCGGGAGCACGACCACGAAGCGGGCGCCGGGCGCGTGCTCGGCGATGGTGAGTGTGCCGCCGTGGGCGGTGACGATCTCGCGGGACAGAGGGAGCCCGAGGCCGCTGCCGCCCTTGTCCTTGACGCGGGCGCTCTCCAGGCGGGTGAAGCGTTCGAAGACACGCTCCCTGTCCTCTGGAGGGATGCCTTCGCCGTCGTCCGTCACCGTCACGATCACCTTGTCGTCGTCGACCGTGACCGAAAAGTCGATTTTGGTGGCGGCGTGCCGGGTGGCGTTGTCGAGGAGGTTCGTCAGGAGGCGGTCGAGCTGTATGGGTGAGCCGTAGACGGGTGCCGGGTGGCAGGGGGCGAGGATGATGGGGACTCTGGAGCCCTCGCGGCGGCGTACCTGCTCTGCTGCCATGTGGCACATGTCCACCACGCGGCGCTGCACGGCCGCGCCCGCGTCCAGCTTGGCCAGCATCAGCAGCTCTTCGATGATGTAGGTGAGGCGGTCGGCGGCGGCCAGGGCGCGGGCGCCGGTGGCCTGCCAGTCCGTTTCCTCCGGGTAGGCGTTGGCGAACTCGAGCTGGGCGCGCAGGGCCGAGATGGGGCTGCGGAGCTCGTGCGAGGCGTCGGCGACGAAGCGGCGCTGGGTTTCCGCGGATCGTTGGAGGCGGTCGAGGGTGTCGTTCGTGGTGGCGGCGAGACTGCTGATCTCGTCTCCTGTGTTGGGTACGGGGACGCGCCTGCTGAGGTCCTGGCCGGTGATCTCCGCCATCTCGGTGCGGATGCGCTCGACCGGGCGCAGGGCGAACCCGACGACCGCCCAGGTCGTGCCCGCGACGATGAAGAGGACCAGCGGGGTGCCGAGGAAGACCAGGATGTAGAGCCAGGCCAGGGACTTGTTGACCTCGGCGAGCGAGGCGGCACCGTAAACGGCGACGAGCCCTTGGGGGGTCTGCACGGGCAGGGCCATGATGAGGTATTGCTCTTCGCTCTCACCCAGGCGGGGCGGCAACGTGCGATCGGTCGCGTAGATCTTGTCGGGGTGGCGTCCCGGCACGGACGGCAGGAGCGGCGGGTCGCCCTGCAGGTCGGGGGTGGCCGCCAGCACCTTGCCCGTCGGGGAGACCACCTGCAAGAGGTGGACCTGCGACGGCGTCCCGAGTTCTGCCGGGAGCCGGCCGAGCTGGGCCTGGGCGGCGACCCTGCGTACCGCCAGCTCCACCCGGGTGTGCACCATGGCTCGCATGTTGCTCGGCACGGTGGCGAGGGTGACGGTGGACGTGGCGGTGAAGACCAGCGCCGCGACCAAGGTCGCGATCATGGTCAGGCGCGCCCGAATTGAGCGTGGAAAGAGCCTTTTCACCGTCCATCCCCCGTACTCACTGTCTGTGACACTTACCCAGGTAAGGCCTGCACAACAGCAAGGGCTCTGATCTGGTGCTACGCGGATCGAGATTCGGTAAGCGGGCTGTCAAGAGGAGTGTTTCGCCACGCTCCGCGTTTCTCGTCGGCCCATGATCGGGTGGGTGAGGGGTGACGGAGTCGAAGTGGTGGCGGGCGAGGGTCCGCTCGGTGTCCGCGGGCTCACCGTGCGGGTCCCGGGTGAGCCGGAGCCCCGCCCGGGAGGGCGGGTGGCGGCCTGCTCGTCGCCCGTTCCTCCTGATGCTCCTGAGTACGACGACGACGATTTCGCTGACCCGGGTGGGTGCGAGTTCTGAGAGCTCGCGGCTTTCGCTTGTGGCGATTCCGCTGATGGCGTGGACGTCTGTTCGGGTGTAGGCGCCTGGGCCAGAGTGGGTGCCATGAAAGTTCTGGTGCTAGGTGGCACGGAGTTCGTGGGGCGGGCGGTCGTCGAGGAGGCGCTTGGCCTGGGCTGGGACGTGACGGTGTTCAACCGGGGCAGCAACGAGCCGCCCGCGGGAGTGACGGCGTTGCGCGGCGACCGGACGGCGCCCGGTGGGTTGGCGGCGCTGGAGCGCGGCGAGTGGGACGTCGTGGTCGACACCTGGTCGTGGGCGGCCTCCGCGGTCAGGGACTCGGCGTCGTTGCTGGCGGAGAGGGCGGGACACTACGTCTACGTGTCCAGCAGATCGGTGTACGCCGAGCCCCTGCCCTTCGGCGCGGACGAGAGCGCGCCGGTCGTGGCGGCGTCCGCCGACGATGACGACGACTCCGACTACGCCAGGAACAAGGCGGGGGCGGAGCTTGCGGCGGTCGCGGCGTTCGGGGACCGGGCTCTGCTGGCCAGGGCAGGGTTGATCATCGGGCCTTACGAGAACGTCGGGCGGCTGCCGTGGTGGCTGACCAGGATCGCCCGTGGCGGGCCGGTGCTCGCGCCCGGGCCCGCTGACCTCGGGTTGCAGTACGTCGACGCACGTGACCTGGCCGTGTGGTGCCTCCGGGCGGCCGAACGCGGGATCGGCGGGGCGTTCAACGTGGTGAGCCCTCCGGGCTTCGTGACGATGCGGGAGTTGCTCGACACGTGTGTGAAGGTGACCGGCGCCGACGCCGAGCTGCGGTGGATCGAGGCGGAGAAGATCCTGGCGGCGGGGGTGACGCCGTGGATCCAGCTGCCGATCTGGCTGGTGGGCGAGGACTACGACTTCATGCATGGAGGTGACGTGTCCAAGGCCATGGCGGCGGGGCTGCGGCTGCGGCCCCTGGCGGAGACGGTGGCCGACTCGTGGGCGTGGTTGCAGAGCATCGGCGGCCAGGCTCCCCTGCGTCCGGATCGGCCCCAGAAGGGCATCGATCCCGCGGTGGAGGCGAGGCTCCTGGCCGGTTAAGGCTGGTCACGAGGAGCAGCGGAGCGGTGGGTGCGGAGGAGGTCGTAGAGGGCGGCGGCCAGGGCGACGGCGATGAAGAGCAGCACCACCAGCAGGCCGTGGCGGAAGGCCGTCGGCCAGCCGTCGCTCAGCGAGCCGAAGACCGTCGAGCCCACCGCCGCGATCCCGACGGCCGACCCGAGCCGCTGCCCCGTCTGCAACACCCCGGCCGCGCTGCCGCCGCCCTCCGGCGGCACCTCGGACAGGGTGATCGCCTGGTTGGGGGAGATCACCAGACCGCTGCCCACGCCCGCGACCAGCAACGGCAGCGCGGTCGCGAGCCCGACCCCGTGGCCGGGCACCAGCGCGGTGGCGGCCATCGTGGCGGAGAGCCCGACGATCACCGTGGTCAGGCCGGCGGCGACCAGCCGCCGACCGGCCCGCGACACGAGCCGCCCGCCGACCACGGACGCCGAGGCCGACCCGAGGGCGAACGGCGTGATCGCCAACCCAGCCATGAGCGGGCTGTAGGCGAGGCCGCTCTGGAGGTAGAGCGTGAAGGTGAAGAAGATGCCGGTGAAGCCGGCGAAGTAGAACAGCGCGATCGCCGAGCCCATGCTGTAGGAGCGCTTGCGGAACAAGGACAGGTCGATCAGCGGCTCGCGGGGATAGACCCGCTCCCAGGCCACGAAGCCGACCAGCACGGTGAGCGCGGCAGGGATGAGCAGCCACTTGGTCCCGCCCTCCCACTGATGCCGCTGGATGATCGGCAACAGCAGGCCCGCGACTCCGACGCCGAGCAGGAGCACGCCCATCGGATCCATGTCCTCCCGCCGCTCCCCGGATTCCACCTTCCGGGGCGCCGGCAGCACGCGATAGGCCAGGGGCAGCAGGGCGATGCCGACCGGCAGGTTCACCAGGAACACCCACCGCCACCCGTGCTCGGGTCCGAGGATGCTGACCAGCGCCCCGCCGATCAGCGGCCCGGCCGCCGTGGACACGCCGATGGTGGCGCCCAGCGCGCCGAACGCCCGCGCCCGCTCGTACCCGCCGAACATCTGCTGGATCAGCCCCGAGACCTGCGGGTTCAGCATGCCGGCCGCCATGCCCTGCACCAGCCTGGCCCCGATCAACAGCGTCATGTCCCCGGCGAACCCGCATGCCGCGCTGGACAGCGTGAACAACGCCACCCCGAACAAGAAGATCGCCCGCCGGCTCCTGGCGTCCCCCAGCCGCCCGGCCGGAATCAGCAGCAGCCCGAACGTGAGGGCGTACCCGGACAGCGTCCACTGCAGCCCGTCCTCCGTCGCCCGCAGCCCTTCCCTGATGGACGGCAGCGCCACGTTCACGATGCTCACGTCCAGACCGCTCATGAACGCCGCCACCAGGCACACGGCCAGTGCGCGTCGGCGTGTGTCGAATCCGGACGCCCCTATCACGACTACCTCTCCGCGCGGCGGCGGCAGGAGTCGGCACGGCGCACCGCGGCCCGACCATGATTCCCTGGAAGCTATTACATATCGCCCGTAGCCATCCATGAATTCTTTGCCCGTCGCGGGACGATCAGGCTTGCCATAGCCCAGGTGGGCCGGCCACAGGGATGGGCTTCTCCGCGGAACGCAGGTAACGTCCGATCATGGACATGATGACCGTCGAGCAGAACGGCATCAACGCCGTTCCCGAGGCGGAGCGGCGCGGCCGGCCGGGTGACCTGTTCTGGCCGTGGGCGGGCTCCAACCTGTCGCTGTTCGGCGTGGCGTTCGGCGTGTACGTCGTAGGTCTCGGCCTTGGCGTCGTGCCCGCCGTCATCACCGGCGCCATCGGGTACGCGCTGTCGTTCCTGCTGGTCGGCCTGGTCGCGATCGGCGGCACCCGCTCCGGCGTGCCGACGATGACGCTGGGGCGGGCGCCCTTCGGATACCAGGGCAACAAGCTGCCCACGGTGTTCTCCTACATTTCGAACGTCGGCTGGGAGATCGTGCTGGCCACGCTGGCGGCGCAGAGCGGCGCGGCCATCCTGGCGCGGCTCGTGCCCGGCCTGCCCGGCACGACGGCCACCGCCATCTGCTTCGCCGTCGCGGCCTTGGTGGTGATCGCGGTCGGCGTGTACGGCCACGCCATGATCATGGTGGTCCAGCGTTACCTGACGTACGCGTTCATCGTGCTGACCGTCATTTACATGATCCTCATGATGCCCAGACTCGGTGTGTCGCTGGAGACCACGGCCGGGCCCGGCGGCTGGGTGGGCGGGATCATCTTCGCGATGACCCTGCTCGGCCTCGGCTGGGTCAACTGCGGCGCCGACTACTCGCGTTACCTGCCGGCGAACTCCCCTGCGCGATCGGTGGCACTGTGGACGATGCTCGGGGGCGCGTTGCCACCGATGGTGCTGCTCGTGTTCGGGGTGCTGCTGGCGGGCGGCGATCCGCAACTGGCCGGGGCGGCGGGCGGCGACCCGGTGGGGGCGCTGGCGGGGGCGCTGCCGACGTGGTTCCTGCTGCCGTACCTGCTGACCGCCATCGGCGGTTTCCTGGCCGGGGCGATCATGGACATTTATTCGTCCGGGCTGTCGATGCTGGCGCTCGGGGTGCCGATCAGGCGGCACTACGCGGTGCTGATCGACGGGCTCCTCATGCTGCTCGGCGGCTACTACCTGCTGTTCGTCTCCAGCAGTTTCCTCGCCACCTTCCAGGCGTTCCTGGCGATCGTCGGCGTGGTGATGGCGGCCTGGGTCGCGATCTTCCTGGTGGACATGTGGCGGCAGCGGGCCGGCGGCCGGGCGTACGACGAGCGGTTACTGCGGGCCGGGGCGCCGGCCGTCAACTGGCCCGGCGTCGTGTCGCTGGTGGTGGCGTCGGCGGTGGGGCTGGGCCTCATCACGTCCGCCGACCAGAACATCGCCGCCGTCGTGGGCTTCCTGATGAGCGAGGATCTGGAGAAGAGCACGTTCGGGGCGGCCAACATCGGCGTGGTCATCGCGCTCGTGCTGGCCGGGGTGCTGTACTACCTGATCACCGCAATGACGCGACCCCGCCGCGCCGTCTGACGCGCCTGGCGGCAGCAGCCGCTTCCGGTTACCGTGGGTGACTGATGATGGACATGTCGTTGCGGCTGCTGCGGTGGACGGTGCACGCCACGGCCTTCACGCTGCTGGTGGTCGCCGTCCTCACCGCGCTGCGCGAGGACCGGGTGGCCGTGGCCGTCGGGGGTATGCTGCTCGGGCTGGCGTACGCGGCGGGTTTCGCGATCGAGGGCAGGCGGGTGTGGCTGGGCTCGGTGACCGCGGGCTGGGTGGTGCTGGCCGTGGCGGCGCCGCCGTTCGTATGGCTGGCCTTTCCGCTGCTCTTCTCGTACCTGCACGTGCTGCCGCTGTGGGGGGCGATGTTCGGGGTCGGGGCGCTGACGTCGGCGGCGATCCTGGCGGCGGCCTGGCACGCGGGCGGGCTGACGGTGCCGCTGGTGCTGGGGCCGGGCGTCGCGGCCGTCGTCGTCACGTTGCTGGCGCTGGCCTGCCGGGCACTGCTGGCCGAGGCCGGGCAACGGCCCGAATGAGCCCGTTCAGGCGGTGACGATGGCGAAGTCCGGCACCGGCCGGTCCAGCACCGCGACCAGCCGCCGCAGCGCCGACGTGTCGCCCTCGCGTTCCACCCCTTCGACGCCCTTGCCCGACAGCAGGCCGAGCAACTGGGCCTTGGTCAGCCGCAGCGTCAGGTCCGCGGCCTCGTCGGACGGCTGGGCCTGGTGGATCAGCGCCCCGTTGGACAACGTCGTACGGTGCCGCTCCCCCAGGTCGGTCAGGTGCCAGTCGATCGCCAGGTGTTCGTGCCAGGCCCGCGGGCCGTCGACGCGGATGGCGAGCGAGTCGAAGACCTGCTCCACGCTCAGCGCGGCGAACAGATCGGGCGCGACGCTGTCAGTGGTGGCGGGCACGATGCCGTCCGCCAGCTCCAGCGCGCCCATGAGGTAGAAGTTGCGCCACGTGGCGTTCTCCGCGCCGTGGCCGAGCCTGGTGTAGACCTGGGCGAGCAGGTCGCGGGCCTCCTTGTTGCCCTCGTCGGCGAAGACGGCGTGGTTGAGCAGCTGGGCGGCGAAGCGCAGGTCGTTCTCGGCCAGGTAACGCCGGGCGAACTCGACGACGGACGCACCGCCGCCCAGGCACTCGACGTATCGGATCGCGCTCTCCCGCGGCGGGTGCTCCCACAGGTGGGCTGGGTTGCCGTCGAACCAGCCCACGTACTGCTGGTAGATGGCCTTGACATTGTGGCTGGCCGAGCCGTGGTAGCCGTGGGTGTGCCAGGAGCGCTCGAGTTCGGGCGGCAGTTGCACGGCCTCGGCGATCTCGGCCGCCGTCAGGCCCTTGTTGAGCAGGCGCAGGGTCTGATCGTGCAGATAGGCGTACATGTCGCGCTGCCGGGCCAGAAAGCGGGCGATGTCGTCGCGGCCCCACGTCGGCCAATGGTGTGCGGCGAAGGCGATGTCGGCCTGGCCGCCGAACAGGGACAGTGCCTCGTTGAGGCAGCGCGCCCAGGCCCGGGCGTCGCGGAACGGGCCGCCGCGCAGGGACAGCAGATTGTGCTGGTTGTGGGTGGCGTTCTCGGCCAGGCACAACGCGTGGTGGTCGGGCAGGAGGAAGGTCATCTCGGCGCCGGAGCCCAAGTGGAAGATCATCCGTACGCCGTCGACCGTCTCCTCCTGTCCGGTGCGGGTGATGTCGACCGTGGGCGGGATGAGGGACAGGCTGCCCGTCGAGACGGTCATGCCGAGGCCGCAGCCGATCTGGCCTTCGGGTGAGCGGGGCAGGGCGGGCCCGTACATGTAGACGGCACGGCGGGTGAGCGCCGGGCCCGCGTACACGGTCTCCGACACCGCCTGCTCCAGGAACCCGGCGGCGGCCAGGATGGGCACGCCGCCGCGGGTGACGCCGCGGACGCCGCCGAAGTGGTCGGCGTGCGGGTGGGTGTAGATCACGCCGGTGACGGGCCGGTCGCCGCGGTGGGCGCGGTACAACTTCAGCGCGGCGGCGGCGCACTCTGTGGAGATCAGCGGGTCGATGACGATGACCCCGCTCTCGCCCTCGACCAGCGTCATGTTGGACAGGTCCAGGCCGCGTACCTGATAGAGGCCGTCGGCGACCTCGTACAGACCTTGTCTGGCACACAGCTGGGCCTGACGCCACAGACTGGGATGGGCTGTCGCCGGGCACTCGCCCTGGAGGAAGTCGTAGGAGTCGCCGTCCCAGATGACCCTGCCGTCCGCCGTCCTGATCACAGCGGGGCTGAGTTTGGCGATGAAACCCCGGTCCGCATCCGCGAAGTCGCCCCTGTCGTGAAATGGAAGGTCTGCCATGCCTAGCCGCATGCCCGGTATTCAGCCGGGGGTAGCTCAATGAACGCCCCTAAGAGGATGAATCTCGGGCAATAAGGACATGCGATGATGTTGGACCTGTCGATCCACGGGAGATGCCATGGAAGCGTGCGTGTTCGACCTCGACGGCGTGCTGGTCGACTCCGAGCCGGTGTGGGAGGAGGTGCGGCGGGCGTTCGTCGCCGAGCACGGCGGCACGTGGCAGGCGGACACCCAGTCCAGGCTGATGGGCATGAGCACCGCCGAGTGGGCCGCGTACCTGTCCGAGCTGGGCGTGCGGATGGCGCCGGACGAGATCGCGCGCGGTGTGGTGGATCAGATGGCTGAGCGCTACCGCGACGAGATGCCGCTGCTGCCCGGTGCGGTGGAGGCGGTGCGGCGCGCGTCCGGGCACGTCACCCTGGGGCTGGCCAGTTCGTCGCCGCGCCGGCTGATCGACGTGGTGCTGGACGCGGCCGAGCTGAAGGAGTGTTTCGCGGCCACGGTGTCCACCGAGGAGGTCGCTCGCGGCAAGCCGGCGCCGGACGGGTACTTGGAGGCGGCGCGGCGGATGAATGTCGATCCACGCGCGTGCGTGGCGGTCGAGGATTCGAGCAACGGGCTGCGGTCGGCGCATGCCGCCGGGATGCGGGTGATCGCCGTGCCGCACCCGCGGTACCCGCCCGCGCCGGACGCGCTCGCGCTGGCCTGGCGGGTGTTGCCGGGACTCGACGCGCTCACCCTCGACCTGCTCTCGTGAACGTGTGCACCTAGTGGCTATGCTCTGGGAACCGTGCGAGACATCACGGTTTTCAGCGGCACCGCCCACCCCGAACTAGCCGAAGAGATCTGCGCCCACCTGGGCACTCCCCTGCACCCGGTCAAGGTCAGCCGCTTCGCCAACGACGCGCTGGAAGTGCAGTTGCAGGCCAACTGCCGCGAGCGTGACGTCTTCCTCATCCAGCCGCTGGTGCCGCCCGTCCAGGAGCACCTGGTCGAACTGCTGCTCATGCTGGACGCCGCCCGTGGCGCGTCGGCGGCCAGAACCACTGTGGTGCTCCCGCATTACGCCTATGCGCGGTCGGACAAGAAGGACGCGCCGCGGATCTCCATCGGCGCACGGCTGGTCGCCGACCTGATGGTGGCCGCGGGCGCCGACCGGGTGCTGGCGATGACGCTGCACTCGCCGCAGGTGCACGGCTTCTTCAGCGTCCCCGTCGACCACCTGCACGCGCTGCGGGAGCTGGCCGCGCACTTCCGCCAGTACGACCTGTCGAACACGGTCGTCGTCTCCCCCGACCTCGGCAACGCCAAGGAGGCCGCCCACTTCGCCCGCCTGCTCGGCACCGGCGTCGCGATGGGCGCCAAACAACGCTTCAGCGACGACCGCGTAGTGATCAGCTCGGTCATCGGCGACGTGGAGGGCAAGGACGTCATCGTCCTGGACGACGAGATCGCCAAGGGCAGCACGGTCATCGAGCTGCTCGACCGGCTGCGCGAGCGCGGCGTGCGCTCGGTGCGCCTGGCCTGCACGCACGGGCTCTTCTCCAGCGGCGCGGTGGAGCGGCTGGGCGCGCTGCCCGAGGTCGCGGAGATCGTCTGCACGAACACCGTGCCGCCGCCGCCCAAGCCCAGCGACAAGCTCACGGTCCTGTCGATCGCGCCCGCCCTGGCCGAGGCCATGCGCCGCATTCACGACGGCGAGTCGGTGAGCGCCTTGTTCAGTACATCTTGACGACCTGCGCGGTCACGCGCCGCCCCTGGTGAGAGGCCAGGAACGTGATCACCTCGGCCACGTCCTCCGGCTGCCCGACCGACCGCAGCGGGCCATGGGTGCGGGCCAGCTCCCCCACCGCCTCGTTGATCCAGCCGGTGTCGGTGATGGGCGGATGGACCATGTTGGCGGTGACGCCGTACGGGCCCAGCTCGTGCGCGGCCGACATCGTGTAACTCTCCTGGGCCGCCTTCGCGGCGCCGTACGAGACCTCCGTCGGGAAGCCCTGCGGCCCTTCCGACGTCAGGCCGATGATCCGGCCCCAGGAGGCGCCGCGGTCGATGTGCCGCCGGGCGAACTCGGCGATCAGCAGGGCGGCCGCACGCACGTCCACCGCGAACTGCCCGTCGTGCGTCTCGGCGTCCACCGGCCGGAGCGGGCGGCCGAAGCCGTCGCGCTCGGTCGGCGCGAAGGTGTCGCTGCGCCAGCCGCTGGCGTTGTTGACCAGGATCTCCACCGGCCCGAACGCCTTCTCCACCTGGTCGAACAGCACCCTCGGGGTCCCGGGATCGGCCAGGTCCGCCTCGGCCGACTCGGCCTGGCCGCCTGCCTCCCGGATGCGGCGCACCACGTCGTCGGCACCGGCGGCGCGATGACGGTCGTAGGCCTCCGGATAGGCCGGATGGGCGAGCGGCGGCAGCCGCTTATAGGTCACGAAGACCGAAACGCCCTCGGCCGCCAGCGCGATCGCGGTCGCCGCGCCGATGCCGTGATTGGCCCCGGTGATCAATGCGACCTTTCCAGCCAGCCGTGTATCGATCATAGTTGCCATCATGCACGCAGCGACCGACCGCCTGCTAAGGCATTTTCTGGAAGCAGTGGAGCCGGCCGTACCTCTCGTGGCGTTATGGGCGCACGGGTCACTGGCGACGGACGACTACCAGCCGGGCCTCAGCGATCTGGACCTCGTCGCCGTCGTGGGGGAGCCGATCACGATGGAGCAGTGGCGGCGGATCAAGGCTCTGCACCGGGCCATCGACCTGCCGCTCGCCGACAAGCTGCACTGTTCCTACATGGCCAGGCAGGAGCTTGCGGACCTGTCGGCCGAGCACGTGACGTGGGCGCACGAGCGGATCTTCCGGCGTCCGGTCACCGCCGTCACGCGGCGCGAACTGCACACCAAGCCCCTGGAGCTGCACGGGCCGCCGCCCGCCGGCCTGCTGCCGCCGGTGTCGGACGCGGAGCTCGCCGAGTTCGTACGGACTGACCTGCGGGACTTCTGGCTGGACCGGACGCGCGGACGGCGACGGTGGCTGCACGACATCTGGGTGGACCTGGGCATGGTCACGGTCGCCAGGGCCGCGGTCACGCTGCGGGACGGGCAGTTGATCAGCAAGCGGGAGGCCCTGGAGGTGCTGCACGAGCTGGGCGCGCCCGCGATCGTGGTGGCCGACGTGCGAGCCCGCAGGTACGGCACGACGGCGCCGCCGCTGAGCCGGTTCAGGAGGGCCAAGCTGGCCCGCGCGTTCATCAGGTCCACGATCACCAGGGTTCTAGAATCGCCGTGAGCCTGGTCAGCGCCTCGGTGATCTGGGTGGGGGTCAGGCCGAGCACCGAGCGCTGATAGCTGTAGACCTCGGGGGCCAGCGGGGCGAGCAGGACGTCGACCAGGGCGTCCGGGCCAGGCGTGCCGACAGCGACCAGGAGCGCGCGCACGTGCGCCCGCCAGAAGCCGTACGCGCCGGTCTCGAAGCGGGAGCGGCCCACCTCCGACCCGAGCACCAGGTGCGCGTGGTCCTCCAGCAGCCGCACCATGGCGGCATAGAAGGCGGCCAGCCGCTCGGCGGGCGGCGCGCCGGGGCCCAGCGGCGGCTCGCCGCGCAACAAGCGCTCCTGCAGCTCGCGTTCGTGCTCGTCGAGCAGCGCGACCGCGATCGAGGCCCGGTCCGGGTAACGGCGGTAGAGGGTGCCCCTGCCCACCCCCGCCTTCCTGGCGATGTCGTCCATCGTCACGTCCTGCGGCGGCTTCTCGGCGAAGAGCTGGGCGGCCGCTTCCAGGATCCGGGCGCGGTTGCGCGCGGCGTCGGCTCTTTCCATGACGGCAATTGTAAGTGGACACTCCGTCCGCCTATATTGAACCGGACAGCGTGTCCACATAGCCACCCTTTGGAGAGATCATGTTGCTGCATCTGGACGCCAGCGCGCGCCGCGCGGCGTCGTTCTCGCGCAGGTTGTCGAGCGTGTACGCCGAGACCTGGCGAGCCGCCCACCCACAGGCCGGGTACGTCTACCGCGACCTCGCCGCACAACCCGTGCCGCACATCGGCGAGGCCTGGACGGAGGTGTGCGACTACATCCTTGAGCACGAGATAACCGATATTTCGCGTTATGGGGAGGCGGCCCGCACCTCCGCCCAACGCCAAGCGTGGGCCGTCGTGGAGCCGCTGCTGGCCGAGGTCGTGGCGGCGGAGGTCATCCTGATCGGCACGCCGATGTACAACTACTCGATCCCGTCGGCGCTGAAGGCCTGGCTGGACCAGATCACGTTCCCCAAGATGTCGCTCGAAGGCCGCTCGTTCGTGGTGACCGGCGCGCGTGGCGGCGCGTACGGCCCGGGCACGCCCCGCGAGCCGTACGACCACCAGGAGCGCTACCTCCGCGACTTCTTCAAGGGCCACTTCCGGGTCGAGGACGTGACGTTCATCCACGCCGAACTGGTCAACGCCCGTCTCGATCCGGCGCTGGCGCACCTGCGCGACCGGCACGAGGAGTCCCTGGCGGCGGCGCTGAAGGAGGCGGCGCGGTGAACTGGCTGATCCTGGTGCTGGCCGGGCTGGTCGAGGTGGCGTGGTCGCAGAGCATCAAACCCACGCACAACTTCACCAAGCCCCTGCCCACACTGGTCTGCCTGGCCTTGATGGCCGCCGCCGTCTGGCTGCTGTCGCAGGCCATGAACACCCTGCCGGTCGGCACCGCGTACGCGGTCTTCACCGGCATCGGCGCCGTCGGCGCGATCACCCTGGGCATCGTGCTCAACGATGACCCCGTCTCGGTCGGCCGAATGGCGGCCCTCGGGCTGATTGTCGGCGGGATAGTGTTGGCCCGAGTCACCACCTGAAGCAGGGGAAAGGCGGCAAATGGGGGACAGAAGGCAGTCCTATCTGGTGGCCGCGGCGTCGGCGGTGTCCCTCCTGGGCGATCCCGCCGTGAGCGCGGCATGGGACAAGCCGAGCGCACTGACGGAATTCAGCGTCGCGGGGCTGGCCGGGCATCTGGCTCTCCAGCTCGTCCGGGTTCGGGACGCGCTCGCGCTCGACAGAGAGGCGCAGGAGCCGATCGAGCTCATCGAGCACTTTTCGAGGTCCCCGTGGGTGCAGGCGGGCCTCGACCACGAGAGCAACGTCTACGTCCGCCGCGGCGGGGAGGCAGCCGCCGCCGATGGGCCGGCCGCGCTGGTGGAGCGCTCGCAGGCGCTGCTCGACGAGCTGAGCGCCACACTGCCCGCCGAGCCCGCGGATCGCGCGATCCCGCTCCCCTGGGCCGAATGGTCGCTCAGGCTGGACGACCTCCTGCTCACCAGACTGGTCGAGCTGGTCGTGCACTCCGACGACCTGGCCGCGAGCGTGGGCATCGAGACACCGGCCCTGCCCGACTCGGTCATCGATCCCGTGGTCGAGCTGCTGGCCCGGCTGGCCGTGCACCGGCACGGGGCGACCGCGGTCATCCGCACGCTGAGCCGCGCCGAACGCGCCCCGGCCACCATCAGCGCCTTCTAGGGCGATCATGCGCAGGGCCGTGACGACGTCACGGCCCTGCGCGCTTCCTTGATGCCGCGCACGAGCTGCTCGCACTCCCGGTAAGCGCAGCCCGCTCCTCGACGGACGCCATCTCTTTCGGAAATCTACGGAATGAAGCATTCCGTTCTGCTATAGTGAAATCAGAACGTTCCGTTCCGAACAGAAAGAGGTTCGCCATGACCTTCCTCGTCACCGGTGCCACCGGGACCGTCGGCCGTCTCGTCGTCGAGGAGCTCCTCGCGGCCGGACATCAGGTGCGGGCCCTGACCAGGGACCCCGCCAAGGCGAGCCTGCCCGAGGGCGTCGAGGTCGTCGCGGGCGACCTGGCCAGGCTGGACACCCTGGCCGGCGTCTTCGACGGCGTCGAGGGCGCACACTTCATCAACTTCGCGGGTGACGACTACACGCCCCTGCCGGACGGCGCCGGTCTGGCGAAAATGGCCGCCGAGGCGGGCGTGCGGCGGGTCACGGTGCTCGGCGGGCGTGCGGACGGCGAGTTGGAGCAGGCGCTGGCCGGCACGGACATCGAGTGGACGCTGCTCGAGCCCGTCGAGTTCATGTCCAACACCTTGCGCTGGTGGGCGCACACGATCAAGACGGAAGGCGTCATCAAGGAGCCGTTCGGCGACCGGCTGAGCGCGCTCGTGCACGAGCGTGACATCGCCGCCGTGGCCGCGACGGTGCTGGTTCAGGGGGGACACGGCGGCATGACGTACACGCTGACCGGTCCCGAGGCGATCACGCTCAGGGAGAAGGTCGCGATCCTGGGCGCGGCGATCGGCAGGGACGTGCGGTTCGTGGAGCTGACCGTGGACGAGGCGCGGGCCAAGTGGCGCGGCGACGGCATGGGTGAGGAGACCATCGAGTTCCTCGTCAACGCGCTCGGCAACACACCGGAGGCCGGCTACACCGTGGTCCCGACCGTGCGGGAGATCACCGGCCGGGACGCGCGCAGCTTCGCTCAGTGGGCGGCGGAGAACGCCGACGCGTTCCGCGTGTGATCGGTGACCTCGGGATAGGCCTCGACCGGCGTGTTCTTACCGCGGAGGTGCCGGTCGAGGAAGGCGGTGAGATGGGCGCGGGTGATGCGCAACGCCCGCGTGCCGTCGAGCTCCTGGCCGGGGATGCCGAGTGGCGCCCTGAGCACGGCGTAGTCGACGAATGCCGAGTGATCCGTGCCCGCGACCGTGATCCATCGCTTCGGGCCGGTCATGTTGCGCCAGGACGTCTGCCACGAGCCGCCGGGCACGTGCTTCGGCGTCCCGACCAGCATGAAGGGCCGCTCCAGACGCTCGACATCCGGCTGGAAGGACCCGTCCAGGTTGACGCCGGCCTTGATGCGCGGGTCCACCGCCATGGCGTGGGCGGCGCTGTTGCCGCCCATCGAGTGGCCGGCCATGGCGATCCGCGACCTGTCGATCGCCTTGCCCCAGCGGCCCTTGGCCAGCTCGTCCAGCACGAATCGCACGTCCGCCACCCGGCCCGCGGCCACCTTGGTGCCGTCCTGACCCTTCACGCAGGCCAGGCAGGTGGTGGTGCGGCCGTCGGGGAACGTGGTGGCGACCGACTCATAGGTGTGCTCCACGGCCGCGACCAGATATCCCCTGCTGGCGAGGTCCTCGCCCAGCGAGGTGAGGGTGGCGCGGGGGAAGCTGAAGCCGGGTGACATCACGACCAGCGGCAGACGGCCCCGGCGTACGGGGGCGTCCAGCGTGGCGTACGTCCTGACCTTGGTGAGCGCGTCCGGGGGGACGTTCTCGTAGGGCTTCAGCACGGCGGCCGACTCCTGCGGGGTGAGATAGGGCGCCCGCTTCCTGGCGGCCTTGCGGGCCGGGTACCAGAGGGTGACCATCAGCTCCCGCTCACCGGCCTCAGGGTTCCAGGGGTCGGGACGGCTGGAGTCGACCAGGTGCAGGCTGGTGGTGCCGACGGGTTTCGGCCCGGTCGGCTCCGGCAGGGCGAGGTCGGTCGCCGGGGCTGTGTGCGCGGCAAGGACGATCAAGGATAGAGCGATCATGCACTCCACGATCGCGGCGGGAAGCATCTGACCGCCCGCCCCGATCGTCGATCGGCTGTTACTACTTTCGTCGTAAAGGCCTTTCCGGTCGGGCCCATACGCTGGTGGCCATGCGGTTCGTTCTGCTCGGGGCAGGGGTGTGCGGGCTCTCGCTGCTCGTGGTGCACGGGCAGGCCGGGGTCCCGTCGAGCCTGCCGCTTCCGGTGCTGGTCGTGGTGGCCGCCGCGGCGGGGCTGGCCGCCTGGTGGGCGCGACGGTCGTGGTGGCCGCTGGCCGCCGTGGGGGCCGTCACGTACGCGTGGCTCGTGATGTGGCCGCCGCTGCTGGTCGCCTCCTACCACGCGGGCCGCACGCTGACCAGAAGCCGCGACGTCGCCGCCTATCTAGGCGGCTGCCTGGTGGCGTGCGGGATCTCCGCGGTCGTGAGCGAGTGGCAGGAGTTTGAAACCGCCGGACCGGGCAACGCGCTGGTGATGGCTCTGGGCGTGGTCGGGCTGCCGTTCGCGCTGGGCCTCCTCGTCCGTGCCAGGCGCGAGCTCCAGAAGCGGGTGGAACACGAGCACGTCATGCGGGCCGAGCAGGCCAGGGCGCAGGAGCGGGCCAGGATCGCCAGGGAGATGCACGACGTCGTCGCCCACCGGGTCTCGCTGATCGTGCTGCACGCCGGCGCGCTGGAGGTGCGGGCGGCCGAAGAGGAGACCGTGCGGACCGCCGCCATGATCGGCGGAATCGGCCGGGAGGCGCTGGCCGACCTCCGCGACGTGCTCGGCGTCCTGCGCTCGACCAAGACCGACGACCAGCCGCCGCCCACGCTCTCCGACCTGGACCGCCTGCTCGACCAGTCCCGCGCTCTGGGCATCGCGGTGACGAGGCACGACGAGGGCGAGGTACGCCCGGTGGAAGCGGCCGTGGAGCGGACGGCGTACCGGGTGATCCAGGAGGCGCTCACCAACGTGCACAAGCACGCGGCGGATGCCCGCACGGACGTGCGCATCCGTTACGGGCCGGACGAACTGGAGGTGGAGGTGCGCAACCAGGCGCCGACGGCACCGCGTCAGGAGCTGCCCGGCGCGGGCTGGGGCCTCGTGGGGCTGCGGGAGCGGGTCGAGCTGCTCGGCGGCACGCTGCGCAGCAGCGCGGAGGAAGGCGGCGGTTTCCTCGTGTGCGCCAGCATCCCGGCGGCGCTGCCGGTGGCCGTCGATCGGCGGCCCGCATGATCAGGGTGCTCGTCGTCGACGACGAGGAGCTCGTACGGTCGGGGCTACGGCTGATCCTGGAGGCCGCGGGCGACATCGCGGTCGTCGGCGAGGCCCGGGACGGAGCCGAGGCCGTGTCCGCCGTGGCGCGGCTACGGCCGGAGGTCGTGCTGATGGACGTACGCATGCCCGGCATGGACGGCCTGACCGCCGCCGCCCACCTGCTGTCCTGGCCTGACGCCCCCAAACTGATCATGTTGACCACGTTCGACCTGGACGAGTACGTGCACGAGGCGCTGCGGCTGGGCGCGGTCGGGTTCCTGCTCAAGGACACCCCGCCGAGGGAGCTCGCCGCCGCCGTCCGCACGGTCGCCGGCGGCCCGGCCATGCTCTCGCCCTCGGTCACCAAACGCCTGATCGCCTCGTACGCCGACCGCAGACCCTCGCGCGCCGAGACCGCACGCAAGCAGCTCGCCACGCTCACCGGCCGCGAGGAGGACGTGATCAGGGCGCTGGCCCGCGGCCTGTCCAACGCCGAGATCGGCCGCGAGCTACGCCTGACGGAGGCCACGGTGAAGGCGCACGTCAGCCGCCTGCTGGCCAAGCTGGGCCTGGCCAACCGGGTCCAGGCGGCCATCCTGGTCCACGACGCCGACCTGGGCTGACCGCGATGTCTAGCCGGTGATCAGGCCGAAGACGGCGATGCACAGCGCCATGCACACCACCATCACCAACGCGCCCGCGATGTTCGTGAAGGCCGAGCCGCCCCCGCTGGGCGACAGCCAGGACGCGAAGACTCTGTTGACGAGCGGCATCATCAGCCACGTGAGGATGGAGACGCTGAAGACGTTGCTGATGAACATGGCGAAGTATCCAGGCAGGCGCATCGCCTCGAACGCGCGGCCTACCGTCAAATTCAGGATCATCACCGTGGGATAGAGGCTCAGCACCACGGACATGGCCTGTTTCCAGTTGGGCGGGGGTTCTTGCGCCGTCTCGCCGTTGAACCGGAACCAGCCGCTGAACGCCGACTTGACCGTACGCACGTCGAAGTCGGCGAAGTAGTCGCGCCCCTCGTCCAGGAGTTTCCCGCGGGTGTCGGACTCGAGCCAGTCGTCGAGGTGCTCCCGGGTGTCGTAGCGGAACATGACGACCCAGTTCTCCTGGACACCCGGCACGGGCTCGAACGCTTCGAACCCCAGGAATCCGGGGAACTTCTCCTGCGCCTTGCGAACCTTGTCCTGCCAGCGCTGGAAATCACGCTCACGGCCCGGCCGCACCTTGTGGGAGATCACTGCCGTGACCGCCTCCCGGGCCGGCGGTTCCCCGGCCAGGACCTCCAGTCCCGGCGGTTCCTCCAACAGCGGGCCAACCTCGTCGAGCAGTCTTCTGCGCGTTTCAGAGTCGAGCCATCCGGTCAATTCGCCGGTGCTCGAGAAGCGGAACACGACCACCCAGGCATGCTGCTCACCAGAGATTGGCGGATAAACATCCGAACCCTCGAAACCGGGATATGAGCGCACGGTGTCATTGATTTTCTGCTGCCATCGCCGATAGTCCGCCTCGCGGTCTTCGCGGACTTTCAAGGAGATCACCACGGTGGCGGCGCCGCCTCCGGGTCCGCCGCGCACATAGGACTTCACCTGGGCAAGTGTAGTCCAGAGAGCCCGGGGAAGAAATGCGGCAAACGAATCGACCATTACGGTTGATCAGGCCAAGATTTCAGTCGCATTTTACCTGCTGGAGGTCATCAAATGACACCCAAGGATTTCATGGCCGAAGCCGTACGGCTGGCCACCGAATCGGTGACTCATGGATGGGGCGGCCCGTTCGGCGCGGTCATCGTCAAGGACGGTGAAATTCTGGCCCGCGGCCAGAATCGCGTTCTTCTCACCGGCGATCCGACCGCGCACGGCGAAGTCGAAGCGATCCGCAAGGCCATTCAGGTCCTGAATCCGCAGGCGCCCTCCGTCCCGGAGGAACACCAGAACGAGTCGACGCTCGAGCTCGTGCCACGTCCCCCGGGCTCGCCCGACCCGCTGCCGGAGCGGGCCAGGATGCTCATGGGCTGTTCGCTCTACACGAGCGGCTATCCGTGCCCGATGTGCATGAGCGCCATTTACTGGTCAAGGATCGACGCCGTGCACTTCAGCGCGGACCTGGAGGCGACCAGGAAGATCGGTTTCGACGACGCCTTCCAGTACGAAGACTTCACGAAGCCTCTCGACCAGCGCAAGATCGAGGTGGATCAAGTCCATCCGGAGCTCGGCGCCCAAGCGTACGCGGCTTGGGCGAACAAGCCCGACCATCACCCCTACTGAAATCAGGCCTCGCCGACCGCGTCCGCGTAATAGCAGGCCGCCTGCGCCTCGGACACCGGGGGCAGGATGGCCAGCGGCTCCGCACGGCACTGGGCGTCCACCCCGGCCTCGGCCGCCCGGCCGGAGGCGAGCACCTGGCAGCGGGCGTGGAAGCGGCACCCGCCCGGGATCCGCGTCGGGTCCGGCGGCTCACCGGTCAGCACCACCCGCTCAGGGGACTCGGGCAACACCGACATCAGCGCCTGGGTGTACGGGTGCCGCGGCGCGGTCAGCACCTGCTCGACAGGCCCGGACTCGACGATCCTGCCCAGGTACATCACGGCCACCCGGTCCGCGATGTTCCACGCCAGCCCCAGGTCGTGGGTGACGACCAGTGCCGACAACCCCAGTTCCTCCCGCAGCTTGAGCAGCAGAGCCAGGATCTCGCCGCGTACGGAGGCGTCGAGCGAGGCCACCGGCTCGTCGGCGACCAACACCTTAGGGTTCAGCGCCAGCGCGCCCGCGATCACCACGCGCTGCCGCTGCCCGCCGGACAGCTCGTGCGGGTAGCGCAGGAAGAACCGGTCAGGCGGCCGCAACCCCGCCCTGGACAGGGCCGTGGCCACGACCTCCCGCTCGTCCTGCAGGGCGTGGATGCGCGGGCCCTCGGCGACGGCCTCGTACACCGTGTGCCGGGGGTTGAGCGAGCCCGTCGGGTCCTGCAGGACGAGCTGCACCTGCCTGCGGTAGGCCTTGAGCGCCTTGGAGGAGTAGTCCAGCGCGGCGCCGCCGTAGCGGACCTCGCCGGAGGTGGGACGTTCGAGGCCGAGCAGGGTGCGGGCCAGCGTGGTCTTGCCGCAGCCGGACTCGCCGACCAGCGCCACGATCTCGCCCTCGCCGATCGCCAGGTTCACGCCGTCCACGGCGCGGGCGCGGCGGCCGCGCGCGGTGAACTCCACGTGCAGGTCACGGGCCTCCAGCAAGGTCGGCCGCGTCGTCGAGACCGCCTCGGTAGCGGTCTGCGTCTCGGTCATGGGGCCTCCTGTACGTGCACGCAGGCCGCGGTGCGGCCCTTGCCGGCCGCCCAGAGCTCCACGTCCATGGTCGCGCACTCCTCCAGCGCGACCGGGCAGCGCGGGTGGAACGAGCAGCCGGTCGGCAGCTGCATCGGGTCGGGCGGGTCACCGCCGAGCCCCTTGGGAGCCAGGCGCGACGCGGGATCGCCGACCGTCGGGAACGCCGCCGCCAGCGCCCGGCTGTAGGGGTGTTTGGCGTCGTGGAAGACCTCGTGCGACGGGCCGTGTTCGACGACGCGGCCGGCGTACATGACCGCGAGCTGGTCGCACACGTCGGCGAGCACCGACAGGTCGTGCGAGATCATGATCAGGGAGATGTCGTGCTGGGCCACCAGCTCCTTGATCAACGTGAGGACCTGTGCCTGGACCATCACGTCGAGCGCGGTGGTGGGCTCGTCGGCGATGATCAGCCGGGGCGAGCAGGCCAGCGCCATCGCGATCATCACGCGTTGCCGCTGCCCGCCCGACAACTCGTGCGGGAAGCTGCGGGCCCGCCAGGCCGGCAGGCCGACCTGTTCGAGCAGCTCGGTGACGCGCTTGCGGGCGGCGTCCGGCTTGGCCAGGCCGTGCACGAGCAGCGGCTCGGCGATCTGGTCGCCGATCTTGCGTACCGGGTTGAGCCCGTGCTGGGCGCCCTGGAACACGATCGACGCCTCCGCCCAGCGCACCGCCCGCATGCGGCCCCAGTTCATGGCGAGGACGTCCTCGCCGTCGAGCAGGATCCGGCCGCCGACGCGCGCGTCCCGGGGCAGGAGCCTGAGCAGCGCCATGGCCAGCGTGGATTTGCCGGATCCCGACTCGCCGGCGACTCCGAGTGCCGCTCCGGAGTCGAGCGTCAGTGACACGCCGCGCACCGCGGGCACCTCGCCCGAGGCGATGCGGTAGGTCACCGACAAATCGTCGAGTTCAAGCAAGCTCATGCGGCCCTCCTGAGACGAGGGTTCAACACGGCCTCCAGGGCGCGGCCGACCAGAGTGAACGCCATGACGACGGCGAGGATGGCCAGGCCAGGGATGGTGATGTACCACCACGCGCCATTGTTGGCCGCGCCGAAGTCGTAGGAATGCCGCAGCATGGTGCCCCATGAGGTCTTGTTCGCACTGGCGCCGAGGAAGGCCAGCGTGGACTCTGTCACGATCGCGCTGGCGACCTCGAGCGTGGTGCTGGCCAGCAGAAGCGGCGCCACGTTGGGAAGCACGTGCCTGGTCGTGATGTGCCAGTGCCCGGCGCCGAGCGCCTTTGAACGCTCGATGTAGGGCCTGGCCTCCACGGCCAGGGTCTGCGCTCGGATAAGGCGAGCCGTCGCCGGCCACGTCGTGATCCCGATCGCCATGATGATCGTGAAGGTGCTGCCGCCCAGGATGGCCGCCAGTACCAGCGCGGTGACCAGTGACGGCAGCACCAGGAACCAGTCGGTGATCCGCATGAGCACGCCGCCGAGCCAGCCGCGGAAGTGTCCGGCGGCGACGCCGACGACCAACCCGATCACGACGCTGAGCAGCGCGGCGAGGAAACCGATGAGCAGCGACGTGCGCGAGCCCCACCACACCATCAGCAGGATCGAGCGCCTCGATTCGTCGGTGCCGAAAGGGTCCTCGAGGCTCGGCGGGGCGAACTTCTCGCCGGTGGCGTCGACGACGCTGGTCACGTTCTCGTCGATGAACAGTGGCGCGATGAGGGTGAGCACCACGGCGACGAGGAGGATGACCAGACCGGCCACTCCAGTTCGGCGGCTTCGGAAGTCGGCCCAGAAGCGGCTCAGCGCGAGCCGTCTGCGGGTAGCGGCGAGACTCGTCATGCCGACCTCACCCTCGGGTCGAGCACGTGGTACACCACGTCGGCCAGCGTGTTCATGACGACCACCGCCACGGTGATCAGTAGGAACGTGCCTTGCATGAGCGTGAAGTCAGGCACCCTGACCGCCTCGTAGAACAGCTGACCCAGGCCCGGCCAGGTGTAGATGGTTTCCACGGTCACCGCGCCGCCGACTACGAAGCCGATTCGCATGAAGACCAGCGTCACCGTGGGCAGCAGCGCGTTCGGCACCGCGTGCCGCCGGCGCACCTCGTCGTCGCGCAGCCCTTTGGCCCGGGCCACGGTGACGTAGTCCTGGCTGACCTCCTCCAACAGCGACGAGCGCATGACCAGGAGGTACTGCGCGTAAACCACGGCCACGAGCGTCAGGCACGGCAGCACCATGTGGGACGCCACGTCCAGGATGTAGGCGAAGCCGTCGGGCGCGTCCACGCTCTCGATCCCTCGGAAGGGGAACAGGCCCGGGATCGGCCCGATGCCGACACCGAACACCATCATGAGCAGCAGTCCCAGCCAGAACGTGGGCACCGACCACAGAACCAGAGACGCTCCCGTGGAGAAGCGGTCGAATCTGCTGCCGAACCGCCACCCGGCCCGGGTGCCCTGCCAGATGCCGAGGCTGACCGCGATGATCAAGCCTGTGCCGGTCAGCAGCAGCGTCGGGCCGATGCGCTCGCCGATCAGGTCGAGCACTGGCCGCTTGTACTCGTAGGAGGTGCCGAGGTCGAGCCTGAGCGTGTCGCCCACGAAGTCGAAGAACTGGTCGACGAGCGGCTTGTCGAGGCCGAGCCGGCGGCGTTCCAGGTCGAGCTGCGCAGGGGTCATGTTGCGGCCCTGCGCGAGGTTGCGTACCGGGTCGCCGGGCAGGAGGCGGAACACGAAGAACGTGCCGATGATCACCATGGCGATGCTGAACAACGCCCCACCGGCCTTCGACAACGCGTACTGCAGCGTGCCGCGGCCAGTGGGGCGGTCGTCACCAGGGCCCGCCGCCTGGGCGGCGACGGGCTCTGCTGCTTCGAGAGGAGTCGTCATTCGCGTTCGTCGGCGGTGCTCTTGCGCCGCCTGGTCAGGAGGAAGGCCGCCAGGCCCACGACCACCACGCCGCCGACGACACCGACGATGAGGCCGGTGTTGGAGCCGCCGCCGCTCGCGCCGCCGCCCGTCGCCGTGGCCTTGACGTCCACGGTGTAGAACGGCCAGTAGCCGCTGCCGCCGTACAGCAGGCCCTTGGCCTCCGGGATCGGGGTGATGCTGGTGATCCGGTCCTTGCGGTAGCCCTCGAGGTCGTTCGGGTAGTAGATGGCGATGATCGGCGCCTGCGTGTAGAGCCGCTCCTGCATCTGCTTGAGGATCTCGGCGCGCTTGGGCCGGTCGAGCTCCTTCAGCTGCTCCTGGTAGAGCTTCTCGAACGTCTCGTCGCAGAAGAACGACTCGGTGCCGCCGCCCTCGCCGCCCGGGGCCGGCCTGCGGCTGCACAGGTGCGTGGCCATGACCTCCTCGGGGTCGGGGTTGACCGACCAGCCGCTGATCGCGATGTCGAACAGGCCGGTGACGCCGGTCTCCTCGCTGAACTTGCTGGAGTCGAGCTTCTTGGTGGTCAGCGTGATGCCGATCTCCTTGAAGAAGCCGGTCAGGTATTCGGCGAGCTTGTCCTCGATCGGGGTGTCGGTGTGGATGCTGAAGCGGAACTCCAGCTTGCGGCCCCCGTCGGGCATCGTACGGACGCCGTCGGCGCCCTTCTTGTAGCCGGCGTCGTCGAGGATCTTGTTGGCCTTGGCGGGGTCGTAGGTGACCTTGGTGTCGCCGGTGGCCTCCCAGAAGAAGTCCGTGTACATGGGCGGCACGATCGAGCCGTCAGCGGGCTTGGCCAGGCCGTTCTGAACCTCGTCGACCAGCTTCTGCTTGTCGATGGCGTAGTGCAGCGCCTGGCGGACCTTGACGTCCTTCAGCGCAGGGTGGCCGTCGCCGACGGGCTTGTCGTCGGTCGTGGTGGCGCCGTGGTTGATCTGCAGGTAGGACGCGCGCCGGCCCTGGGTGTTCCACGCCTCGATGTTCGGGTCGTTCTGGATGGCCTGGAACTCGGGCGGCTGCAGGCGGCCGATCAGGTCGATGTCACCGTTCTTCAGGCCGGCGATGGCGGCCTGCGGATTGTCGTAGAAGATGACCTGCAGCTCGTCGATCTTGGGCTTGCCGCGCCAGTAGTTCGGGTTGGCCTGCAGCTTGACGTACTGGTCCTTCTTGTGCTCGATCGCGAAGTACGGGCCGCTGCTCACGCTCGGGTACTTCTCGGCGTCGTAGTTGGCCATGTCGGTGACCGACTCCCAGACATGCTTGGGCATGATCGGGACCGGGTTCTCCAGCATGGACGCCTGCGGGGCCTTGAGCTTGATGGTCAGGTCCTGGCCGCTGGCCGTGACGCTCTCGAAGTTCTCCACCGCCGGGCCGTTGGCGGTCTTGGCGGCCTCGTCCGTCATCATCTTGTTGAACGTCCAGGCCGCGTCCTCAGCCGTGATCGGCTTGCCGTCCGACCATTTGGCGGCGCGGATCTTGAACGTCCAGGTGAGCCCGTCCTCGGACGTGGTCCACGATTCGGCCAGGTCGGGGCTGGGCTGGAGGGTCTTGGAGTCGGGGACGGTGAGGAAGCCGTACATCCAGCGGTGGATCGACGTCGAGACCAGGCGGACCGCCAGGAACGGGTTCATCGAGTCCATGGCCTGCGTCGCGCCGACGCGCATGGTCTTCTTCCCCGCCGACGGATCCTGGGCAAGGGCGGCGGTGGTGCCCTGACCTGCTACTAAAAGCGCCACGCCCAGCGCTGCCAGGCGCGCGAGCCATTTCCTCATAAGTGCCTCACCTTCAGGCGGGGATTCCTGTGTAGAGAAAGGCACACCATACGAAGACCGCGTGTCAACGCGTGGCGGAAAATTGTTTCATCTTCGTATCCTTCGGCGGTGTAAATTTTCAGCCCCTTTGGGACTACCGTGAGCTGCGTGCCTCGCCTGCCCGTCGCCCTCGCCGCCGCCCTGACGATCGCGGCCGGGCTGGGGGTGCGGCTGTTGTGGGACGGCCCGGTGCCCAAATACGCGGGCGACGCCCTTTACACCGTGCTGATCTACGCTCTCATCGTGCTGATCCGGCCGGGAATCCGCCCGTGGGCGGCCGCGCTGGTGGCCGCGGCGGTGAGCTGGGCCATCGAGTTCGCCCAGCTCACGGAGATCCCTTCCGTCCTTCGCCCGGTGCTCGGCAGCACCTTCAACCCGCCCGACTTGTTCTGGTACGCCGCGGGAGCGGGTGCCGCCTTCGCCGCCCACGCCCTCTGGCTCAGGCGGCCACCCGCGCACCCCTGACCACGGGGGCGGTGCGGGCCTCTGGCCAAATGGATCGGTCCAAGCCGAGCCGCATCTCGCAGCTACGTCACCTCGAGGACATCAGCCGCACCCTGCTCGATCACCTGGGCGAATCGAGTAGGGGACGGGGTTGACCCGTCCCCTCTCACACCACCGGACATGCGGGCCCGCATCCGGCGGTTCGTCAGGCCGTGGTTTTGAGCCTGTGCCAGGTCGGATAGAGACCCTTCAGGCCAAGGTCGGTCCAGTGGATGTTGGGCAGTGCCCGCGCCAGGATGGGTGAGCCCGCGATGCGCCAGTAGCCCTTGCCGCTCGATGCCCATTCCCTGGCCTTGTGGTCAGGGATGCCGAGCTTGCGCAGGTTGCGGCGTCGGGTCTTGGGCTTCTTCCATTCTTTCCAGCGGATCTGCCGCATCCGACGGCGAAACCACTCATCCAGATCCTTGAACACCCTGGGGGTGTCGGCCAGATGGAAGTAGGCCATCCACCCGGTGACATAGGCGTTGAGCTTGCCGATCCTGCAGGGCATCGACACGCTCCACCTGCGACTGGTCAACTCCCGGATGCGGTCCTTCAGGCGGCTGACCGCCTTTGGATCGACCCGGATCTTGACCCCGGACCGAGTGAAGAAGAACCCGAACCCCAGCAACGTCGCCTCGCGAGCGTGCCGGACCGAGGACTTCTCGGTGTTGACCTTGAGTTTCAACCGCTGCTCGATCATCGTGGTCACCGAGTCGAGCACCCGGTGCGCGGCCCGTCTGCTGCGCACGAAGACACGGATGTCATCAGCGAAGCGGACGAACCGGTGACCGCGTTTCCACAACTCCCGGTCCAGATCATCCAGCATGATGTTCGACAAGATCGGCGACAGCGGGGAACCCTGAGGAGTCCCCTCCACCGTGGCCTGGACGATCCCATCGACCATCACTCCGGCCTCCAGATACGCCCGGATGAGTTTGAGGATCTTGCGGTCGTCGACCTTGCGCGCCACCCGTGCCATCAGCACGTCGAACTGGACCCGGTCAAAGAACCGTTCAAGATCGACATCTACCACCCATCGCAGCCCATCCTCCACACATCGCCGCGCGACCCGCACCGCCTGATGGGCGGACTTGCCAGGGCGAAACCCGAAGCTGGAACCGGAAAAGAACGGGTCGAAGATCGGCACGAGCACTTGCGCAATCGCCTGCTGGATCAACCTGTCCAGCACAGTGGGCACTCCCAGCATCCGCTGACCGCCCCCGGGTTTGGGGATCACCACCCGGCGGACCGGCAACGGCCGATACGTGCCCGCATCCAACGCCTCCCGCACGCTCGCCCAGTGCTCGCGGATCCACGGACGAAGTTCTTCCGTGCTCATTCCGTCCACGCCAGGCGCGCCCCGGTTGGCCTCCACACGCCTCAACGCCCGGCCCAGATTCCCCGGCGAAAGCATCTGCTCCCACAACGAGACCCCCAGGCCCGGGATCACGGACTCCGGTAAGGGCGCCGACCTGCCGCTACGCTCCGTCGTGGTACTCACCGGATGCACCGGCCCCTCCCACCACGGGCCCGCACACGCGAGATGGCTGCGATCACCGCGACCGGCACGAGCACCTCACCCTCACCCGCTCTACCTGACGTTCGGTCCTTCCCGGCTGATTGTCCGTTCCCCTCACCGGTACTACGACCTCTGCTGACTTCTGCCCGGTCAGTGCCCACCTCACGATGACCACCGTCGGCGCGGCGACAACGACAGCACAACCGACACCCGGACAGACCTCCCCGGATAAGAACGATCACTTTCCCCCTGCAACCGCCGCGTTTACACACCAGCCGTCTTGGCAGTGACGGGCTTCGCCGTAGCATGCAGGCTCACCCCAGCTGGCATGCCTCATACGCGGTTCGCGTTCCTCGGTGCAGGGTTTCGCCTCGGGCTTCCTCCCCACCTCGCCTCACGACGACGCAGTTGCCTCCGGCTCGGAGTTAGCACTACCTCTTCCTCCAGGGGACTTTCACCCCCAAGCAATCGCCCATGCCGGGCGTACATGACGAAGCCCGCCACACCGGCTGGACGGCGTGGCGGGCGTTGACGAACAGGTCAGTGGCAACCACCGGAGCCGCAGCACGAGCCGCCGGCCTGCGGCAGCAGCTCGACCTTGCCGGCCAGCTCGTAGCCGGCCTCGGTCACGGCCTCCTCGACCAGCGCGCGGTCGAGCGGCGCCGCGCTCGTCACCGTCACGGCTCCGGACGCCAGGTCCACCTGGACCTCGCTCACCCCGGCCACCTTGCCGACCTCGGCGGTCACCGAGCTGACGCAGTGGCCGCAGGTCATGCCCTCAACCTGGTATGTCGTAACAGTCATGTCGCCACTATACCCCTAGGGGGTAAAGACGCATACATCTGACCCCGGCGGATAGGTGGATGAAAACACGTGGGAGGAGTTCACATGCTGAACGGCAAGACCATCGCGTTCCTGGTCGCTCCCGAGGGAGTGGAGCAGGTGGAGCTCACCGAACCATGGAAGGCCGTCAAGCAGGCGGGCGGGACGCCGCGGCTCGTCTCCACCCACCGGGGTCAGGTCCAGGCGTTCCACCACCTGGACAAGGCGGACACGTTCGCCGTGGACGACACGGTGGACAGCGCCGAGGCCACCGCGTTCGACGGCCTCGTACTCCCGGGTGGTGTCGCCAACCCCGACCGCCTGCGTACGGTGCCGCAGGCCGTGCAGTTCGTCCGCGCCTTCTTCGACGCGGGCAAACCCGTGGCGGCCATCTGCCACGCGCCGTGGACCTTGATCGAGGCCGACGTGGTACGCGGACGTACGCTCACGTCCTGGCCCAGCCTCCGGACCGACCTGCGCAACGCCGGCGCGACCTGGGAGGACCAGGAGGTCATCGTGTGCACGGCCGGCCCGAACACGCTGGTCACCAGCCGCAAGCCGGACGATCTCAAGGCCTTCTGTCAGGCCGCGACCGACGCGTTCGGCGAGTGACCTGCCGCCCGCGGCCCTCCGGGACCGCGGGCTTCTTTCTGCCCTGACCCCATCGAAACTCGCCTGTAACGCCTTGTCACCGGAAAGGAAATGGTCTAGATGTAGTCCAATTGGAGCGTCCTCCGCGCCCCCAGGGAGACCTCATGACCATTGACGAGGATTCCAGGCGACTTGCCGAGCTCGGCTACAAACAAGAGCTGGCCCGAACCTGGAGCGGATTCTCAAACTTCGCCATCTCCTTCTCCATCATCTCGATCCTCGCCGGCTGCTTCACGACGTTCGGACAGGCCTGGAACAACGGCGGCCCCATCGCCATCTCCTGGGGCTGGCCGCTGATCTCGTTGTTCATCCTTATCATCGGCTTCTGCATGTCGGAGCTGGTGTCGGCATACCCGACCGCCGGCGGCATCTACTGGTGGGCCGCCAAGATGGGCAAGCCGATCCACGGCTGGTTCACCGGCTGGCTCAACCTGATCGGCCTCATCGCCGTCACCGCGTCGGTCGACTACGGCTGCGCGACGTTCCTCAACATCACCCTCAACCGGCTGACCGGCGGCGCGTGGGAAGCCACGCTGCCTCAAGCGTTCCTGCTGTTCGTGATCATCTTGGCGCTGCACGCCCTGATCAACATCTACAGCCACAGGCTGATCTCGGTGCTGCAGAACGTCTCGGTCTGGTGGCACGTGGTGGGCGCCGCGATCGTCGTCGCCATCCTGATCTTCGCGCCCAGCCAGCACCAGACGGCCGACTTCGTCTTCTTCGGCACCAACAACAACTCCGGCTTCGGCGACGGCTCCAACGGCTTCACCTTCTGGCTGTACGTGCTGCCGCTCGGCTTCCTGCTCACCCAGTACACGATCACCGGCTTCGACGCCTGCGCCCACGTGTCAGAGGAGACGCAGGGCGCCGCCAAGAGCGCGGCTCGCGGCCTGTGGCAGTCGATCTTCTACTCGGCCATCGGCGGCTGGATCCTGCTGCTGGCGTTCCTGTTCGCCGCCACGAACGTCGACGAGCTCAACAAACAGGGCGGCTTCGTCGGCGCCATCTTCGAGACCGCACTGTCGTCCCCGCTGGCCACCGCGATCTTCGCGATCTCCACCATCGGGCAGTTCTTCTGCGGGATGAGCTGCGTGACGTCGATGTCGCGGATGACGTACGCGTTCTCGCGCGACGGCGCGGTGCCCGGCTGGCGGCTGTGGTCCAAGGTGGACCGTAACCGCACCCCCGTCAACGCGATCCTCGGGGGCTGCGTGGTGGCCGCGCTGATCACGCTGCCCGCCCTGTACGCCCCTCCCGGCCTCACCACGCCGGTCGCGTTCTACGCCGTCGTGTCGATCGCGGTCATCGGGCTCTACCTGGCGTTCCTGATCCCGATCTGGTTGCGCCTGCGCATGGGCGACAAGTTCGAGCCCGGCCCGTGGACCCTTGGCAAGAGATATCGGGTCCTGTGCTGGATCGCCTGCGTCGAGATCGTGATCGTCTCGATCTACTTCATCATGCCGTTCTCGCCGGCCGGCGTACCGGGCAACCCGGACTTCACGTGGACGTCGGTCAACTACGCGCCGATCGCGGTGGGGCTCGTGCTGATCGGCATCGCCCTGTGGTGGTCGTTGTCGGCCAAGCACTGGTTCACAGGTCCTCGCCGCACGGTCGACGAGGTCCCGGCACCCTGACGGCTTGCGGGTGGGTACGGCTGACGCAGGCCGTACCCACCTGCTTGCAACTTGCTAGCATCCTGGACATGGCAACCCTCTACATTCGGGATGTCCCCGAGCCGGTCGCCGAGTCGTTGAAGGAGCGCGCCGCCGAAGCCGGCATGTCCCTGTCGGCTTACGTTGCCAGAGAGCTAGCCGATATCGCCGCCCGTCCGACCAACGCGGAGATAGTCAAGCGGCTGAAGACGCAAGATCGCTCTCAGGGGCCGTCGACGGCTGACATTCTCGAGGCTGTCGCAGAGGGCAGGCGGTGATCGTCATCGATTCCTCGGCAATGGTCGAGGCACTGGTCGGCCGCGAGGCGCCGCTAGAGCTCCTCGACGCCCTTCAGGCAAGTGTCCACGCCCCACACCTGCTCGATGTGGAGGTCTTGTCCACCCTGCGAGGGCTCGCGTTGGGCGGCAAGCTGACCTCCGCCGCGGCCGAGCAGGGCACGAGCCGACTATCTGGCCCTGAGAATCTCCCGTTATGAGATCAAGGGGATCGCGGATCGAGTGTGGGAGCTGCGGTACAACTACACCGCCTACAACGCCTCCTACCTCGCACTGGCCGAGGCGTTGGAAGCTCCCCTCTTCACCTGTGACGGCAAGCTGGCTGGAAGCGCGCACAACGCTGACGTGCAGGTGTTTCCGCGCAGCTGACCCGGCCGTCAGGACGCTTCGAAGGCGGCGGCCACGGCCGTGCGGACCTCGTCCATGGAAGCCGTGCCAAGCTCGCGCTTGAGCGAGGTCATGTCCACGTCCGGCATCCCGCAGGCGATCGCCCAGTTCCAGGGCGTCAGGTCGCCGTCCACGTTGAGCGCGAATCCGTGGCTGGTCACGCCCCGGCTCTGCCGCATCCCGATCGAGATGATCTTCCGGCCGGTTTCCACGGTCCAGACGCCGGTGAGCAGCTCGGACCCCGGCGGGGTGTCGCGCCGCTCGGCCGGCAAGCCCAGCTTGCCCAGCGCCTCCACCAGCCGCAGCTCCACCTCGCGCACGTAGTCGACGATGCCCTGGTCCTCATCCAGCTTGACGATCAGGTAGCCGACGAGCTGGCCCGGCCCGTGGTAGGTGAGCTGCCCGCCACGGCCCGTCTCGACCACCGGGATGCCGCGCGTGGGGTCGGGCAGGTGGGTGAGCGGCGTGCGGCGGCCGATGGTGTAGACGGACGGATGGCTGAGCAGCCAGAGCGTGTCCGGCCGCTCGTCCCGCTGGCGGTGCCCGACGAGGTCGGTCATGCGCTCCATCGCCGTGTCGTAGTCGACGAGATCGTCCTGAATGAGTGTCAGCGGCCTTGCCCTCATGCTTCGAGGATAAGGCGCATCTAGGACAGCAGCGCATGCCCAGCTCAACACCACAATGGTCCAAGCTTGTAACCCTTTCTCCAGTTCTCACCAAGCAGGGATGTGAATCGACGAAGGGAGCACGGCCGGTGCGTCGCAAACAGGCGAAGATCGCCACAGATCCTGTGGCCTTCGAGGCCTTCTACCGACGGCACGTCGATGCGGTCACCCGTTTCCTCGCCCGTCGCGTCGACGATCCGCACACCGTCGCGGATCTGGTGGCCGAGGTGTTCGTAGCGGTGCTCGACTCGGCCCACACCTACCGGGCCGAACTGGGCACCGAGATCGCGTGGCTCTACGGAGTGGCCCGCAAGACGATCTCGGCCGAGCGGCGCCGGGCGTACAAGCAGCACCAGCTGACGGATCGGGTGAGCGGGCGCCGCCCGCTGGACACCGACGACGTCGCCAGGCTCGAAGAGCGCATCGACGCGGAGCAGCAAGCCAGGCGGGCCTTCGAGGCCATGGCCGAGCTGCCCGAGGGCGAACGCGCCGTGCTCGAGCTGGTCGTCATCGACCAGCTCACGGTCACGGAAGCGGCGCAGGCCCTCGGCATCCGGCAAGGGGCCGCCAAGGTACGGCTGCACCGCGCCCGCCGGACGCTGCGGAACCTGCCCTTCGTCATGGATGGAGCACCAGGATGAGATTCGAGGAGCACCTGCTGATGGATCTGAAAGCCGAGATCACGGCCCGCGCCGAACGGCGCCACCGCATCGCCCGCCGACTGTACGCCGGGGGCGCGGTGGCAGCGCTGGCCGCCGCGGCGGCGTTCGCGGTCCCGTCGCTGACGGGCACGGAGTCGCCTGCCTACGCCGTGAGCAAGAACGCCGACGGCACGGTCAGAGTGGAGATCAACGAGTTCGAGGACGCCGACCAGCTGGAACAGGACCTGGCGAAGCAAGGCGTCAGGGCCGACATCAGCTACCTCCCGGCCGGCAAGGACTGCAAGCCGCCCAGAGGCAAGACCACCGGCCAGGTGGCCCTGGGGCCGGACTCCAACGCGGCCGCCCGCATGCGCGACGGCGGGCTGGACATCGATCCCCGGCGCATCGGAGAGGACCAGACGTTGGTGATGGCGTTCGCCGGGACCTCTCAGGAGACCGCCGAGACGAAGAAGCAGAAAACGCTGTGGTCGCTCACGGCATCCTTGATCACCGGTCGGGTCGGGCCATGCGTCGTCGTCGACGCCTGACCTGGAACGACGTCGGCGGCTCCGAGGGGCAACCGCCCGCCGGCAACTGACCATCAGCGGCCACCGGACGTTGACCGGCCGCGCAGCACCCCGCTGCGCGGCCCGTTCGGGAGCGCGGGCAGCGGGGGCGCCTGCCCGGGGATCAGAATCCGCCCTACTCGGACAGGACCTGGCGGAGCGTGACGGCGAAGGCGTCCGGGTCGCCCTTATAGCCGAACTCGCCGCCGAGGAAGCCGCCGTGGTGGCTGGGGAAGGTCACCGGCTTCGTGCCGAGCCGTTCGGCGACCGCCACGCCCCCGCGGTAGGCCATTTCGCCCTCCGATTCGGCTCCGACGCCGACGACGATGCGGGTCTGCGCAGCGCGCAGCGCCTCGAAATCGTGGCGGTAGTGCGTACACGTCATGATGTTCTGCCCGAACAGCGGGTCGTCACGGGAGCCGTCGTCTTCCGTCGGCATCCCGAGGTCGGCCGGGTTCGGAACGGGCAGATCGGCGAAATCAGCCGGGATCTCGCCGCGCAGGCTGGTGACCGCGATGAACTTCGCCATCGCGGGTCCGAAACCGTCCCGCTCGTACGTCTGGCGGATGTCCACCACCGCGGCCAGCGCCTGCTCCCGGTCCGGCAATTCCTGGGCGGCCGGGGGCTCGTGCGCCACGAGCGTGCGGACCTGCTCCGGATGCCGGGCCACCAGCGCCAGCCCGTTGACCGCGCCCCCGCTGCTGGCGAAGATGTCCACCGGCCCGCCGCCGAGCGCGTCGATCAGCCGGTGCAGGTCGTCGCCGTGCAGCTCGGGCGTCGACTCGGCGGCGCCGTCGGTCCGCTTGCTCCGCCCGATCCCTCGCGGGTCATAGGTCACCACCGTACGATCCTGGAAGTGTTCGGCCAGGCTGGTGAACCCGCTGGCGTCCATCGGCGATCCGATCATCAGCAGGATCGGCGCGGCGCTCGCCGCGGACTCCCGTACGTCGTAGGCGAGAGTGGCGCCGGGGACCTCTAGGGTGCGGGTCTTGGGTTCGGTTGTCATGTGGTCGCTCCTTTCTCCATGCTCGTAATAGAGACCGCCGGGAACAGTGAAACTCATCGGCATCACGCAGGGGTGGGTTAGCGTCGGCGCCATGGTGATGATGCTGAGTCAGGAAGCGTTCGCGCGTGCGCGGAGTTTCCTGTTCCGCCACGGGCGGGCGCTGGACCGGGCCAGGTTCCGGCACTGGTTCGAGTCGGCTCGGCCGGCGAGGTGATGGCCGAACTGGCACGATTCCAGAACCCGGACGGCGGGTTCGGGCACGGCCTGGAGCCGGACCTGCGCACGCCCGCCTCATCGGCGATCGCGACCTCGGTCGCGTTCGCGGTGTTGCGCGAGGTGGGCGCGCCCGCCACCGAACCGGTGGAGCGGCAGGGCATCGAATACCTGCTCAAGACCTATGACAGCGAGCGTTCGGTGTGGAGCATCGTGCCGCGGAGGTCGAGGACGCGCCGCACGCGACGTGGTGGACCTACGCCGGCATCGATCAGACCTTCGACAGTAGCCGGATCAACCCGACCGCCGACCTGCTCGGCGTGCTCCACGACTACGCCGAACTCGTGCCGGCGGACCTGCCGGCTCAGCTCACGAGCACGGTCCTGGAGCGGCTGGAGGCGGCCGCCGACGACCTGAACGCGTTCCGGTGCGCCGTCATGCTGGGCGCCGCCCGCCGCCTGCCGGAGCAGGTGCGTGCCCGGGTGGCCGGGGTACTCGCCGCCGGCGTGCACCGAGTGGTCAACGTGGATCCCGCGGCCTGGCCGAGGTATGTGCTCCAGCCGCTGGACGTGGCTCCATCGCCACGGTCGACGCTGGCCGGCGTGATTGACCGAACAGCGATCGACGCCAACCTCGACTACTGGATCAACGGCCTGCCGGCCGACGGCGCCTGGCCGCTGACCTGGAGCTGGGCCGATAGCGACGAGATGGCATGGCGACAGGCCGAACTGGATGGCAAGGGCCACCAGATCGTCGAGCGGCTGACGGTCCTCCGCGAGTACGGCCGGATCTAGGGCGAACCACCCGCCGGCCGACCTCTCGGTCAGGCGACGGGTGAGCGACCTTGGGGACCGCGGGCCTACGCCGTCCGGTAGCCCTTCGGCTCCTCGGGAATGAGGATCCACATGATGACGTAGACGACCCACAGCGGCCCCGGGATGAGGGACAGGAGCAGCCAGAGGATACGGACGAGCGTGGGCGACCAGCCCAGCTTGTCGGCGAGGCCCCCGCAGACCCCCGCTATGATCCTGTGCTCTCGTGAGCGGTACATATTGATCCCTCCGTGAATGACGACCTACCTAGGAAACGGACAGCCAGGTCGCATGACTCCCGCTAAGAGCCCTGAGAAAACCCTTAAGGGTCGACAACGGCAGCACAAGTGCGTCGAGCTCGTAGGAATTGATGACCGACCTAAGGGACGGGCAAGCGCGGGTCAGCCCATCGAACCCGATCGCTCAAATGTTCTATCCAAGAAAGCCAAATATCTGTAGTCTTACGACCACGCTGAGTAAAGTATTGAGAGATCGGTGGAGGTCATGCAGATACACCGGTGTGCTCCCGGTCGGCCAGTAGTGGCCTCCTTGCGCGTCTGCTGCCCGGCGACGAGCTGTGCCCATATCACGCTGGAGAGCGTCCAGCATGGCTGAGCTGCGTACAATCGCGCCACCGTACGTCGCGGCCGCTTCCCCCGGGGTAGCGGTTCGTGACCGGCTCAAAGGACTGACCGGTCAGGAGGAGACGGTGCTCCGGCTGGTGGGGGCGCATCTCGGCTCGCTGGCCTCGCAGGACCTTGCGGTGCGCTGCAGTGACGCCTTGGCGCACGACGCGGACCGGTGGGCAGCCCGTAAGCGGGAACTGACTGAGCTCTCGTCGGCGCGCTGGGCCGGAGCGATCACCAAGGCCTCGCATGATCAGTGGGCGCTGGCGCGGCGCAGCCAACTCGCCTACATCCACAACCTCGAGGCTGGGATCGCCACGATCACCCGTCGTCTGTCCGCGCCGGTGCGTCAGAAGGGCAGCAAGGACGCTCCGGCTGGGTACCGCTCGCGTAAGGAGTGGTTCGCCAAGTCCCGCCGCCTGCGTGTGCTGATCGATCGGCTGGCCGCCGCCCGGGCCGACTGGAAGAACGGGCGGGTACACATCGTGCGCGGCGGCAAACGGCTAGCCAGAAACCGGCACTATCTCGAGGCCGCGGGGTTGGACGAGGCCGGATGGCGGGCGCGGTGGGAAGCCAAGCGGTGGTTCCTGGCCGCCGACGGCGAGTCCGGCAAGCGGTACGGCAACGAGACCATCCGCGTCACCCCGACGGCCAGGTGTCACTCAAGCTGCCCGCCCCGCTGGCGCACCTGGCCAACGCCCCGCACGGCCGGTATGTACTGTCCGCCCGGGTCCGGTTCGCGCACCGGCGCAGCGAGTGGGCCGACCGTATCGAGGCCAACCGGGCTGTGGCCTACCGCATCCACCTGGATACCGACCGCGGCCGCTGGTACCTGACCGCCTCCTGGCAGACCCTGCCCGCCCCAGCCGTCCCGTTGCAAGCCGCCCTCGCCCACGGGCTGATTGCCGTGGACACCAACGCTGACCACCTGGCGGCCTGGCGCCTGGACATCCACGGCAACCCGATCGGCCGCCCCCGCCACTTCGGCTACGACCTGTCCGGCACGGCCGAACACCGCGACGCCCAAGTCCGCCACGCCCTGTCGCGGCTGCTGTTCTGGGCCAAGACGTGTGGGGCGGCCGCAATCGCGATCGAGGATCTGGATTTCGCGGCGGAAAAGACGCGGGAGAAGCATGGTCGCCGCAAACGGTTCCGGCAACTGATCTCCGGCCTGCCCACCGCTAGGCTGCGCGCCCGTCTGGTCTCGATGGCGAGCGCGGCCGGTATCGCGATCGTCGCGGTGGATCCGGCGTACACGAGCAGGTGGGGCGCGCAGCATTGGCAGGCCCCACTCACCCGCAAGAACGGCAAGAACAGTAAGAACAAGAAGAATCAGTCGACGACTCGCCACGACGCGGCGGCGGTGGCGATCGGCAGACGCGCCCAGGGGCATGCGATCCGGCGACGGACGGCACCGCCCCCGCACGACCGGAGCGATCGTACGGGGCATCGGACCGCCCAGGCCGGATCGTACGTTCCTGGGGGTGAGGGACCCCGTCCCCGCATTTCCGGACCACGCACACGATGCGTGCCGCCCGGATGCGGCGAGAACACGGGCGACCAGAACGCTCAACACCGTTCGGAGCGTTCGGCCGGGCAGGAGTCGTGGCACCAGCCATTACTCCCGCTCAGTCCTTAGGAACGGTCAGCCATTCTTGTGCCATGCCCAGATGGCGGCTGGTCAGTCCGTGTGCGGGGTCGACGTGGACGAGGAGGAAATCATCCAGACCCTGATGCACCCTGAGATACTCCTCGTCCTCCGCCCACACCTGGTCGTCGAACCAGACGAACGGGCGGCGTCCGGCGTACGCCGCCACGTGCGGCGTCTTGAACAGCTCGCCGTACTCGCTCGGCGGGGACCGCGGGAAGTCCGGCGTCATGGGGATGACGGGCAGCGAGGGCAGCCCGATCCTGGGAGCGATCCAGTCGTTGGCGTGGTGCTCCCAGGTGGTGGCCCAGACCAGCTCCGCCCCGGTGGCCAGCGCCAGGTCGAGGAGGCGGCGGCCGTGCCTGGGGTTGAGGTGGACGGTGTAGAGCTCGCCGTCGATCGTGCACCGGTAGCGGCGGAAGTCGGGGGTGGGCCGGCCCATGGGGTTGAGCACCCCGTCCACGTCGAGCAGCAGCAGAGGTTTCACGTGGCGGCTCCGGACGTGGCGTCGCGCTCGCGGTACTCCTGAGGGCTGATCCCCCGTACGCGCTTGAAGGCCGCGCTGAGCGCGAACGGGCTGCCGTACCCGACCTTCCTGGCGACGGACCCGATCGTGGCGTCGGGCTCGCGCAGCAGGTCGGCGGCCAGGGCGAGGCGCCAGTCGGTGAGGAAGGACATCGGCGGCTCGCCGACCAGTTCGGTGAAGCGCCGGGCCAGCGACGCCCTCGACACGCCGACCTCGGCGGCCAGGGCGGCGACCGTCCACGGGTGGGCGGGGTTGTTGTGCAACATCCGCATGGCCTTGCCGACCACCGGGTCGCTCATGGCGCGGTACCAGGCCGGCGCCTCATGGGTGGCGAACCACGACCGCAGCACCGCGATGAGCAGCAGGTCGAGCAGCCGGTCCAGGACCGCCTCCTGTCCGGGCTCGTCCTTGACGATCTCGGCGCCGAGCAGCGCGGCGATCGGCCCGCCGGGCTGGACGATCACCGGGGGCAGCGCCTCCAGCAGTCGCCTGCTGACCTCGCCTTCCATGGTGTAGGCGCCGGTCAGCATCACGGTGTCGCCGTCGGGGTTGTCCCCCCACGTCCGCACCCCCAGGTCCATCGCCTGCGCGAGCGACTCGCCGTCGAGCGTGGTGCAGTGCTCGCCTGGGTGGATCACGATCTGCGGTTTGGTGCCGGGATCGTCCGCCAGCGTGTACGGCTCCGGCCCCCTGTTGATCACGACCTCGCCCGGCCCGACGCGTACCGGCTCGCCATTGTCGGGCACCACCCACGCCTGCCCGCGCACCACCGCGGTGGCCGCCAGCGGCGCCTGGTCCTGGATACGCAGCGCCCAGGGTGAATCGAGAATCACGCGGAGCAGGAAGGCGCCACGGGCACGTGGGCCGTCGAGCAATGCCGCGAGCTGGTCCATGGCCAGACGATCGCATATGGGATTGCGCTTCTCAACCATGGAGAGTCTGCCGCGTACGGCGGCTTACTAGACGCATGACAACTTTGGTAACCAGCGGCACGGGCAAGACCGGCCGCCGCGTGGCCGACCGGCTCACCGCTCTCGGCCTGCCCGTACGGATCGGGTCCCGCTCCTCCGCTCCGCCCTTCGACTGGGCCGACCGCTCCACGTGGCCGGCCGCGCTCGACGGCGTCTCGGCCGTCTACCTCGCCTACTACCCGGACCTGGCCTTCCCCGGCGCGTACGACGACATCAAGGCCTTCACCGACCTCGCGGTACGCAACGGGGTGCGGCGGCTGGTCCTGCTGTCGGGCCGGGGCGAGCCGGAGGCGCAGGCCAGTGAGGTGACCGTGCAGGAGTCCGGCGCCGAGTGGACGATCGTCCGCTGTAGCTGGTTCATGCAGAACTTCAGCGAGGACTTCCTCCTGGAGCCGATACGCGAGGGCGTCGTCGCGCTGCCCGCCGCCGACGTGCCCGAGCCGTTCGTGGACGTCGACGACATCGCCGACGTGGCGGTGGCGGCGCTCAGCCAGGACGGCCATGTCGGCAAGCTCTACGAGCTGACCGGGCCGCGCCTGCTGACGTTCGCGCGCGCCGCCGAGGAACTGTCCCAGGCCACCGGCAGGAAGATCTCGTTCGTCCGGGTGACACCGGAGGAGTACGTGGCCGCGGCCGTCACGCACGGCGTGCCCCAGGCGGAGGCGGAGAGCCTGTCCGCGATGTTCACCGAGATCCTCGACGGCCGCAACGCGAACGTGAGCGACGGTGTCCAGCAGGCGCTGGGCCGCCCGGCCCGCGACTTCACCGACTTCGCCAGGGCCAACGCCCATGTGTGGAAGCTCTAGCCGGGCCGAGTCGACACCTTGATCACGTCGGCGGGGTCCCAGCCGGGCCGCGGCACCGAGTCCAGCAACAACCGCGTGTACGGGTGCTCCGGCTCCGCCAGCACCCGCTCCACCGGCCCCCGCTCGACCACCACCCCCCGATGCAGCACCAGCGTCTCCTCGCACAGGTGCCGCACCACCGCCAGGTCGTGGCTGACGAACAGCAGCGCCACCCCGGAGTCGCGGCGTACTTGGACGAGCAGCTCCAGGATCTGGGCCTGGATCGACACGTCGAGCGCGGCCACCGCCTCGTCCAGCACCAGCACCGACGGCTCCACCGCCAGCGCCCGCGCGATGGCGAGCCGCTGGCGCTGGCCCCCGCTGAGCTGATGTGGCCGCGCGCCGGCCTCGCGGGCGCCGAGGCCGACCTGGTCCAGCAGGTCAAGGGCGCGCGAGCGGTCCTTGCCGTGCAGCCGGAGCGCGGCCTGCAGGCATTGGGCCGCGGTGAGCCGGGGGTCGAGCGAGACGTACGGGTCCTGGAAGACCATCTGGATCTCCCGCGCGCGGCGCAACCTCGCCTCCTTGCCGCGCTCCTTGGCGGGACGCTCCCGGCCGTCCACGACGATCCTGCCGGAGTCGGGCCTGACGAGGCCGACGAGCATGCGCGCGATCGTGGTCTTCCCCGACCCGGACTCGCCCACCAGCCCGAGCGAGCCGCCGGACGGCAGCTCGAAGGAGACCCGGTCGGCCGCCACGGTCCCGTGGAAGGACTTGCACAGATCGTGTACGGCGAGCATCACATCTCCCAGCAGGCGGCGAACCCGCCCGATACGGTCACGGGCTCCGGCCGCCGCTCGGTGCACACGTCCACAGCGTGTGGACAACGAGGCGCGAACGGGCAGCCGGCGAAGGCGTCGTCCAGCGACGGCGGCCGCCCGGGGATGGGCCGGATCGGGCGGGGGTCGCCCAGCTCGGGCGTGCAGGCCAGCAGCCCGGCCGTGTACGGATGCCGCGGATCCTCGAAGAGCTCCTTGGCCGGCCGCGACTCGACGACGGTCCCGGCGTACAACACGTGCACCCGGTCGCAGAACGCCGCCGCCAGATGCAGATCGTGCGTGATGAACAACATGCCGAGCTCCCGTTCGGCCTGCACCCGGCGCAGCAGGGCGAGCGTCTCGGCCTGCGTGGTCACGTCGAGCGCGCTCGTCGCCTCGTCGGCCAGCAGCAACGCGGGATCGGCGGCCAGCGCGGCGGCGATGACCACCCGCTGCAGCATGCCGCCGGACAACTCGTGCGGGTACTGCCGCATGCGCAGCTCGGGGTCGCGCAGGCCGGCCGCCGCCAGCAGCTCGGCCGCCCGCGCGCGGCTCTCGGCCTTCGACCGGCCCATTGTGTGCACCATGCGCTCGGTCAGGAAGTCGCCGATCCTGCGGACCGGGTTGAGCGACGAACGCGGGTCCTGGTAGATCATCGACACCTGGGAGGCCCGCAGGTCCCTGAGCGCGGCCGGGTCCATGGTGAGCACGTCCTCGCCGGAGACCAGCACCCGTCCGGAGACCTTGGCCGAAGCAGGCAGCAGCCGCAGCACCGAGCGGGCGATCGTGGACTTGCCGGAGCCGGACTCGCCGACCAGCCCCACGATCTCGCCCTTGCCGACGGTGAGCGACACCTCGCGCAGGATCGGCCGCCGGCCGCCTGCCTCGATCGTCAGCCCTTCGACCGAGAGCACCATCACGCCCCCCTCACGCCCATGCGGTCGGCGAGGCGTACGCCGATCACGTTGAACGACACGACCACCAGCGCGATGGCCGCGCCCGGCACCAGCACCGGCAGGAACGCGCCCTGCACGATCGCCGGCTGCCCCTCCTTGACCATGAGCCCCCAGTCGGACGACGGCGGCTGCGCGCCGAAGCCGAGGAAGCTCAGCGTGGCCAGGCTCATCAGCCCCTCGCCGAACAGCACGACCAGGTAGCCGACGATCGAGCGGGCCATGTTGGGCACCAGATGGCGCACGCAGATCGCCAGACCGCCCATGCCCTGGACGCGGTAGGCGTCGATGTACGGCTTGGCGCACTCGCCCAGCGCGACGCTCCTGGTGTATTTGGCGATCGTCGGCGCGTAGGCCAGGCCGAGCGCGATGACGGCCGTGGTCATGCCGTTGCCGAAGACGGCCACGATCAGCACCACGAACAGCAGGCCGGGGAAGGCGTACATGACGTCGGTCACCCGGGACACGACGGCGTCCGCCCAGCCGCGGTGCCAGGCGGCCAGCGTGCCGAGCGCGACGCCGAGCACCGACGCGATGGCCAGCAGCAGCAGCGGGCCGATCAGCGACGTACGGGCGCCGTAGAGGACCCTGGACAGCAGGTCGCGGCCCGACTGGTCGGCGCCCAGCAGGTGCTCGGGCGACATGGGCGCCAGCGTGGCGGCGAGGTCGACCGCGTCCGGCTCGTAAGGCGCCACCAGCGGCGCGAGCACCGCCGCCGCCACGACCAGCCCGAGGAAGGCGGTGGCGAGCCCGTGGCCGAGCGGCCGCGTGGCCCGGGGAGAGAGCACCAGTGTGGTCATGTCCGCCTCACTCGGGGATCGATCAGCGGCTGCAGCAGGTCGACCAATGTCGTCACCGCGATGTAGGCGGCGACCATGAGCAGCAGCACCGCCTGCGTCACCGGGAAGTCGTGCGTGTTGATGGCGTTGACCAGCAGCGAGCCGATGCCGTTGAGCCCGAAAGCGGTCTCCACGGTCACCGTGCCCGCCAGCATCCCGGCCGTGACCAGCCCGCACATGGTCACGATCGGCCCGAGCGCGCCCCTGAACACGTGCCTGACCACGATCAACCGCTCGGACAGGCCGGAGGCGCGGGCCACGGTCACGTGGTCGAGCTCGCGCTGCTCCACCATGGCCTGCCGGGTGACGCGGCTGATGATGGCCAGCGCGCCCAGCGCCAGCGTCACGGCCGGCAGCGTCAGGTGCCAGAGCGACCCGCCGCCCATGACCGGGAACCAGCCGAGCTGCACGCCGAACAGGGAGATCAGCACGGTGGCGACCACGAACGGCGGCACCGACGTGGCGAACGTCGTGCCCGCCACCACCGCCGCGTCCGTACGCCCGCCGCGCACGGCCGCCATCACCCCGAGCGCGACGCCGAACACCACGAACAACACCGACGCGTACGCCACCAGGCCGAGCGTGCTCGGCAGCCGGGCCGCCAGCAGGTCGGCGACCTGGTCGTTGTACTGCAGCGACCGGCCGAGGTCGCCGGTCACCGCGTCACCCAGCCAGCGGCCATATTGCACCAGGAACGGGTCGTCGAGGTGGTATTGAGCGCGGATCGCGGCCAGGTATTCGGGCGTGAGGTTCTCCTTGCCGCCCGCCAGGAAGGTGACCGGATCCCCGGGGGCCGCGTACGACGCCCCGAAGATCACGAACGACGTGGCGAGCAGCGTGGCGAGCAGCCCGGCCAGCTTGCGCACCATAGGTCAGCCCTTGGCCCCGAGGTCGACCGCCCACGGGTAGCCCATGTGCACCTGGGAGGCGGGCGGGCCCGTCACCTTGCTGCCGAGCACGACCGCGTTGGGCACCTCGACCAGCGAGATCCACACCATGTCGGCGGTGAACATGCGCTGCAGCTCGATGACGTGCTTGGCGCGGGCCGCGTCGTCGGTGGTCTCCAGCGCCTTGGCCACGAGCTCGTCGTAGGCGGGCGAGCTGTAGCCGACCCAGTTGTTGGACGAGCCGGTCAGGCCGTTGTCGTAGAAGCCGATGGGGTCGGCCTTGGTGATGTACCAGTCGTCGGGCACGAGGTCGACCTGGGCCCGCATCGACTTGTCCGTGTAGAAGCTGCCGAACTCGCTCGCGGGGACGGTCTTGATCTCGGCCGACAGCCCGATCTTCTTGGCCGCGTCGACCACCGCGTTGGCGATCACCGTTCGGGCCTGCTCGCCGTTGGTCGCCACGATGATCGGCTCTTTCGGCGAGCCGGCCTCCTGCACGAGCTTCTTGGCCTCCTCGAGCTGCGGCGACTCGGGCGCGCCCTGGAGCTGGTCGTAGGCCGTCTGGAACGCCTCCTTCTCGTACGACCACGCCCCGGCCCCGACCGGCACCTTCCACGGCCGGGCCAGCCCGGCGAACCCGGACTTGGCGATGCCCGCCCGGTCCACGGCCAGCGACAGCGCCCGCCGGATCTTCGGGTCCTTCAGCACGCCCCGGTCGGTCGGCAGCAGCACGAACACCTTCGTGGTCGCGCCGTAGGCGACGCTGACCGCCTGGTTGGCCTGCAGCGCGACGGCCGGTCCTGTGTCCGACAGGTATGCGCCCTGCGCCGCGCCCGTGGCCAGGCTGTTGACGAGCGCCGTGTCGTCGGCCCACTTGAACGCGATGCTCTTGGTGAGCGGCTTGACCTCTTTGTTCCAGTAGGCGTCGTAGCGCTCGATCGTGATCTGGCTGCCCGAGGCCCACTCCTTCACCTGGTAGGGCCCGCTGCAGCCGTCCTCGTGCCCCGGAGTGCCGTAGTCCTTGCCCAGCTTCTCCACGACCTCCTTGTTGAGCACGATGCCCGCGCCGCCCGCGAGGGCCTGCACGAACAGCGCGTTGGGTTTCTTGAAGGCGATCGTGACCTGGTGGTCGCCGGTCTTGCCGACGGACTCGACGTCCTCGAACTCGTCGGACTCGTCCATGCCCTCGCCGGCGTGCCGCTTGAGGCTCCACACCACGTCGTCGGCCGTCACCGGGGAGCCGTCGTGGAACGTGGCGTCCTGGCGCAACGTGAGCACCATGGTCTTGGGGTCGGGCTGCTCGGCCTTCTCGGCCAGCCATGGCTTGACCGTCATGTCGGGCTGGGTCTGCATGAGGCGCTCGCACACGTTGGCCATGACCGTGCGGTTGTTGGTGCCGCCGTCCGAGTCGAGGTCGAGCGTGCCGGGCTCCTCGTCGAGCAGCCAGACAGCGCTGTCGAGCGGGCCGGCGGCCTTGGCCGTGCGGTCGACGAGGGTGAGCTTGGCCGGGTCGGGTGCTTTGGTGGTGGCGGCGGGGCCGCCGCACGCCGCGGTGAGCGCGATCAGCCCGGCGAGGGCGAGTGTCTTCTTCACGGGGTCACTTCTCCATGGGGGCCGTCGTAGAGGTTCCACGGCACGCGCTCGTATTCGTGGTCGCAGGGCGTGCCGGCCGCGATCAAGTAGTCGCCCGTGGTGAGGTCGACGCAGCTCGACAGCAGGGTCGCCCACCGCTTGACGGCGGGCTGGGTGGGGTCGGGGTGGGTGCAGAGGGACTCGGGATGACCCAGGTGGTCGGACATCGCGGCCCTGATCCGCTTACGGGCCTCGTCGGTGCCGGACGCCTCGCGTACGAGCCGCAGGCCGCCCTCCGCTCGCGGGACGCGGAACAGGGAGTCGGCGGAGCTCGGGCGGTAGGTCGCGGCCAGTTGCGGTGGCACGAACGCCTGGTAGTGGTTGCCGTGGACGAGCAGCCCGTTGGACGGGTACATCCAGCCGACCGCGCCCGGCGTGGTCTCCAGGTCGATCGCGAACCCCTCGCGGTGGGTGACGAGCGCGTTGCTGGCGATGTGGGCCCGGGACTTGGTCAGCGCCTCCAGCGCGGCGTTGAGGTTGTCGCTGTCGAGCACCCTGCGCCTGATGAGCGTCTGCGGCACGCCCACCGAGTCGTCGAAGCGGCCGCCGAGCCCGTTGGCGTTGAGCGCGATGCCTGCCGAGTTGGCCCCCTGCCGCCCGACCTGGCCCGCCTCCACATGCATGATCACCGTCGGCCGGCCCGGCTGCACGACCCTCAGCACCATCAGCGTGTCCGAGACGCCGTGCCGCCAGTCCCAGTTTTGCCCCGCGTAGACGTGGCCGTCGCCGGACGCCTCCCCCAACAGCGCGAACGACGTGCACCCGTCCGGCTCCATGGAGCTGAAGGTGGTGTCATAGATGATCTCGCCGCGGGCGTTGAGCGCCAGAACGTCGAGGAAGCCGACACCCGCTCCCTCGGCGATGCCCTCCATCTCCTCGACCAGCTCGGGCGCGAACGCCTTGCTCGGCTCCACCCAGCGGGCCGCCCGCCCCACGACCTGCTCCCACGTCAGACCGCTGGAGAACGCGAACGCCTCGGCGTAGTAGGCCAGAGCACGCTGGACGCGGTCGCGGGCCTGCTCACCGTATTGGCGCCCGCGCTCGCGCGGGCCTCCGGAGATCTCGACGAGAGGCAGGGATGTGAGGCTCAATGGTGCTCCTTGGACCGGCCGCGACCCTGTAACGTTCATTTCAGGAGGCGGCGAGTCTTGTAGCGGTCGTTTCCAAGAAGAGTAACGAGCGCTACAAGAGAGTCAAGGATCGTAATGGAAAATTCACATAGCCCGATCGAGCAGCTCAGGGCCATGGTCCGGCAGCTGTGGGAAGAGCTCTCGCCTGCCGAGCGGGCCGTGTGCCACTACTTGATCTCCGCCTCGCCCGAGCAGATCCTCTTCGCCAGCGCGCAGGAGCTGGGCAACGCGACGGGCACCAGCAACGCCACCGTGGTCCGCACCATGCAGCGGCTCGGCTTCGGCGGGCTGCCGGGGCTGAAGCGGGCGCTGGCCGCCGAGTTCACCTCGGCGGTGGCCCCGGACGTGCGGCTCAGGCAGCGCATCAGCCACGTCGGGCAGGACCTGTCGGGCATCTGGGAGCGGGTCTTCGACGAGGCACGCGAGCGCATCGACCACTGCCGGCGCCTGCTCGACGCCGAGGCTTTCAAGAAGGCGGTCGAGCTGCTGGTCAACGCGCCCGCGGCGCTCGTGTTCGGCACCGGCGCCTCGGAGCCGGCCGCCCGCCACCTGGCGCTCAAGCTGGGCCGGCGCGGCCACCGCGTACGCGCCACCGCGGCGACGGGCTTCGCCCTGGCCGACGACCTGCTCTGGCTGGGCCACGGCGAGGTGCTGGTCATCTTCCAGCCCGGCCGCCGGCTGAAGGAGATCACCGTGCTCATCGACCGGGCCCACGCGGTGGGCGCGAGCACCGTGCTGATCTCCGACGAGCTCGGCGGTGAGTTCGCCGAGCGCGTCGAGGCCGTCCTCGCGGCCCCGCACACGCCCACGGGCATCACGGCCGAGCCGCTGACCGGCATCATCGTGGCCGACGCCCTGCTGCTGGCGCTCGACTCGCTCGACGAGTCCCGCTCGGTCGAGCACTCGCACCAGCTCAACGCCCTACGCGAGCACCTGCTCGGCCCCCGCATCCGCTAGCTCGACGCGCTTCAGGCGGCTCCCGGGTTCCCACTTTCCGCTAGCCTCACCCTCGTCACTCATGTGTTCCTGAAAGGTGTCGTCGTGATCGGCTGGTTCGAAGCGGTGATTCTGGGGTTGATCCAAGGGCTCACGGAGTTCTTGCCGATCTCCTCCAGCGCCCACATCCGGGTGGTCTCCGCTTTCGCCGGCTGGCAGGACCCCGGGGCGGCGTTCACGGCCGTCATCCAGATCGGCACCGAGACGGCCGTGATCATCTACTTCCGCAAGGAGCTCTGGGAGATCATCTCCACCTGGACGAGGTCGTTGTGGAACAAGGACCTGCGCAGCCACTGGGCCGCCCGCATGGGGTGGTACGTCATCGTCGGCACGCTCCCCATCGGCGTGCTCGGCCTGGTGCTGAAGGACCAGATCGAGACCGTCTTCCGCGACCTGCGCCTGGTGGGCACCACGCTGATCGTCTTCGCCCTCATCCTGTGGTTCGCCGACCGGACCGCCCGCAACAAGCTCACGCTGGAGAAGCACCTCAGCTTCACCCACGCCATCGTGTACGGCTTCGCGCAGGCCCTCGCGCTGATCCCCGGCGTCTCCCGCTCCGGCGGCACCACCACCGCGGGCCTGCTGCTCGACTACCGCCGCGAGGACGCGGCCAAATACTCGTTCCTGCTGGCCATCCCGGCCGTCCTGGCGTCGGGCCTGTACGAGCTCAGCGAGATCGGCAACGGGCCGGCGCCCGCGTGGGGGCCGACCATCATCGCCACGATCATCTCGTTCATCGTCGGCTACCTGGCGGTGGCCTGGTTCCTGCGGTACATCAGCACCCACCGCTTCACGGGCTTCGTGATCTACCGGATCGTGCTCGGATTCTTCGTGATATTGGCGGTCTCCGCCGGCTGGATCCCGCCGCAGGGGTAGTACGCCGCCCACGCCTCGTCGCCCATCCTGAGGATCTTCACCCCGATCCAGCCGAGGGCCACGACGGGGGCGGCCCAGAAGGGCACGGTCGCGGGGCCGTACGGGACCGCGAAGGAGCCGAGGTAGCCGGCGGCCACGACGAGCGGCACCCACCAGCCCGTGAACCCGGTCCGCCAGACGAGCACGGTCAGCAGCGGCAGGCCGAGGAGCCCGAAGAACATCCACGGCATCTGGAACCCGAAGATCACCCCGGGCAGGTCGACGATCTCGTCCATGGGCTTCTGCGCCTGCTCGGGCGGGTAGCGGCGGCCCAGCCACCACTCCACGGGATCCATCATCAGCAGAGCCGACAGGGAGAGGTAGCCGATGATGGTCAGGCCGCCCAGCACGTGGCTGAGCAGCATGAGCCGGCGCCTGGTGAGATGCAGCAGGCCGAGTACGGCCACGGCCATGAGCATCCAGCTCCAGTGGTAGAGGACCGACTGGATCTGGGCGAGCGCGGGGTTGTCGCCGAAGCTGACCGCCTCCCGGTCGTCGCCCCAGGTGCCCGGGTCGACGGCGACGGCGATGGCCTGGAGCAGCGGGGCCACGATCAGCAGGACGCCTGCCGTGACGCGGCGGAATGTCACCTGGTTGTTCACCATGGCGCCGACGGTAGGCGGGGAGCCTGCCCGCGGTCGTCCGCCTGCTGGAGGACGGCTCGTCCCCTGTCAGACGGAGAAGATCAGGCGGCGCGGCGGGCGGTGACGTCGTGGCCCGCCCAGGTGAGGGCGACCTCGCCGTTCGGCAGGAAGTCCAGCTCCACCTCGCCCTTCATCCTGGCGAAGAAGCGGGTCTGCGACATAGGCCGCAGCTCGGTCCTGACCAGCCCGTGCACCTCCACCATCAGCCTGTCGCCGTCGCGCGTGACGTCCATCGTCGAGGTGCGGCCCATCACCGGGGACCGGCAGCGCCGCGTGTACGCCATCACGCCCAAGAGCCGGCGCAGGCTACAGGACCTGCCGCGCAAGGCGCTGGCCGCGCCCCCGCACGCGACGAGGTCCGACTTCGCGCTGGCGCTGCGCTGGCACGCGTTGCTGGAATCGGGCGAAGCACGGGAGCTGGTGGCGGCCTCGTCCCGGGCACTGGAGGGACGGCGGGCGGAGATCGCCGCCGGGCGGGAGGCGAAGGCGGGGTTGTCGCCGCTGGCCGACGTCCTGTTCGAGAACGCCGAGGCACACCTTGCCGCCGACGCGAAACTCCTGGAGGACATCCAGCGCCTGCTGGACCGGTAGGACACCGGTCCAGGCCTCCAGCGTTATCCGACGGCCGCGCTCTCCCTGGAGACGATCGGCGCCTTGCGGTAGGTGGCCATCGTGAACAGCAGCGTCACCAGCCCGAACGCGGTGGCGAGCACGATCACGCCGGCGCGGCCGTACCAGTCGAGCGCCGCGCCGCCGGCGAGCCCGGCCACGAACAGCCCGAGGTACTGCGCGGACGACAGCAGCCCCAGCCCGACCGGCACGTTGCCGGGCACCGCTGCGACGGTCCTGAACTGCTGGGCGGGCACCACGAGCCAGCCGAGCGCACCCCACAGGAACGCCCAGACGAGCGCGATCGGCAGAGCGAGGTTCGCGACGGGGATGAGGGCCAGGAACACGGTGGAGGCGGCCAGGCCCAGAATGATCATCCTGCGCGGGCCGTACGTGTCGGTGAGGCGCCCGCCGAGCTGGTTGCCGATGACGCCGCCGAGCCCCCACGCCCACAACACCGCGGGGAGCGGCAGGTCGAACAGCGACCCGATGTAGGTGTACGCGGTGAACCCCGCCGCGAACAGCAACAGCTGAGTGGCCAGCACCGCCAGCACCCGCCGGTCACCGAGCGGCGTGAAGCGCTCCTTGAGCCGCCCCGACGCCGGGATCTTGAGCTCGGGCACCACGGCCGCCACCCAGACGAGTCCGATCACCCCGAGCCCCACCACCAGCCAGATCGTGGCCCGCCAGCTCGTGGCCGTGCCGAGCCAGGTGCCGAGCGGCACCCCGATCGCCGACGAGACACTCATCCCGCCGATGACCAGCGCCAGCGCCCGCCCCCGGCGCTCCGGGGCGGTCAGCGCGTTCGCCACGCCCGACGCGGTCGGCGTGAACATGGCCGCCCCGATGGCGGCGATCACCCGTGTGGCCAGGACGAGCGCGTACGTCGGCGCGAGCGCGGTCAGCACGTTGCCCAGCACGAAGACACCGATGGCCAGAAGCAACAACCGCTTACGCGGCAGGCGGGCGGTCAGGGCGGCGAGCAGCGGCGACAACACCGCGTACGCCAGCGCGAAGACCGTCATCAACTGCCCGGCCGCCGACGGGGAGATCGCCAGATCTGCCGAGATGGGCGGCAAGAGCCCGGCGGTCACGAACATGCCCGTACCGATTGCGAAATTTCCGACAGCAAGCGGGAAGAGCCGCGCACTCATGAAGCCTCCAGCGGATGTTGGATGCCCATCAAACTGTCCTATAGTTTGATTGTTGTCAAACCATAAGACCGAGGTAGGGTTTCTTCCATGCGCCTGCTGCCGCATCCCGCCACCGAGGACATCGAGCTCACCGAGGTCCTGCGGGCGCTTGCCGACCCGGTCCGGCTGGAGATCGTCGCCCGGCTGTCCGTGGCCGGCGAGTTGAACTGCACCGTCGCCGGCGACGACCTCGGGGTGCACAAGTCGACCGCCTCACACCACTACAGGACGCTTCGCGAGGCAGGCGTGGTGCTCACCAAGCAGGAAGGCAGGCTCAAGTTCATGAGCCTGCGCCGCGACGACCTGGAGACCCGTTTCCCCGGTCTGCTCGACTCGATCCTCGCCGCGACCACACCTCATGCCCGCCCCTGACCCGCTGCCCATCCACCACGTCCTGCCCGAGCTGCTCGCCGTGCTCGAGCGGCACGGCACCGCCGTCCTGACGGCCCCGCCCGGCACGGGCAAGACGACGGTGGCGCCGCTGGCGCTGGCCGAGGCGGGGATGCGGGTGCTGGTGGCCGAGCCCCGCCGGCTGGCGGTGCGCGCGGCGGCCCGGCGGATGGGCGTCAGCTACACGATCCGCGGCGAGCGCCACACCGGCGCGAACCCCATGGTCGAGGTGGTCACGACCGGCGTGCTGCTCCAGCGCCTCCAGCGGGACCAGGAGCTGGCCGGAGTGGACGTGGTCATGCTGGACGAGTGCCACGAGCGGCACCTGGACGCGGACACGGCGCTGGCGTTCCTGCTGGACGTGCGCGACACGCTCCGCCCCGACCTGCGTCTCATCGCGACCTCCGCCACCGCCGACGCCGGGCCGTGGTCCCGCCTGGTGAGTGGCCCCGTGGTGACGGCCACCGGGGCCGCCTACCCCGTCGAGACGGTATGGGCCCCGCCCCCGCGCCCGGTCGCCCCGCCCCACGGTCTGCGCGTGGACCCCGCGCTGCTGTCCCACGTGGCCTCCGTGGTCCGCCGCGCCCTGGCCGAAGGCGACGGCGACGTGCTGTGTTTCCTCCCGGGCGTGGGCGAGATCGCCAGGGTCGCGGCGGCGCTCTCCGATGTCCCGGAGATCCTGCAGGTGCACGGCCAGGCGCCGGCCCACGTCCAGGACGCCGTCCTGTCGGCGGGGCCGGCGCGCCGGGTGGTCCTGGCCACGTCCGTCGCCGAGTCGAGCTTGACCGTTCCCGGCGTCCGGGTGGTCGTGGATTCCGGGCTGGCGCGCGAGCCGCGTACGGACCATGCCCGGGGGCTGGGGTCGCTCACCACGGTCAGAGTCTCCAAGGCGGCCGCGGCCCAGCGGGCGGGCCGCGCGGGCCGGGAGGCCCCTGGGACGGTGTACCGGTGCTGGACCGCCGCCGATCACGAGCGCCTGGCCGACCATCCGCGTCCCGAGATCGTGCTCGCGGACCTGACCGGGTTCGCGTTGCAGGCGGCCTGCTGGGGTGACACCGATGCCTCCGGCCTGGCGCTCCTGGACCCGCCCCCACCGGCCGCGATGGCCGCCGCCACCCGCACCTTGGCGGAGCTCGGTGCTCTCGGGCCGGACTCCCGGGCGACGGACCGCGGGCGGCGGATGGCGCTCGCCGGCGTGCACCCACGCCTGGCCAGGGCGCTGCTGGATCTGGGCCCGCGTGCCGCCGACGTGGTGGCCCTGCTGTCCGAGCAGTTGCCGCGCGACGCGGGCGACGACCTCGTGGAGGTCTGGCGCACGGCCCGCCGCGGCGGATCCGGCTTCGCCGCACGCTGGCGCCAGGAGGCCCAGCGTCTCCGGAGAGCGGCCGGCCCGGCCGGTGCAGAAATCGAGCAGGACGTGCTGGCCGGGATGGCCGTGGCGCTGGCGTTCCCGGAGCGGGTGGCGCGGCGGCGGGGCGGCGGATATCTCATGGCGTCCGGCACGCGGGCCCAGATCCCCGAGGGCTCCCGGCTGCAGACCGCCGAGTGGCTGGCCATCGCGGTCGCCGACCGCCCGACGGGGTCGGCGTCGGCACGCATCAGGCAGGCGGTCGCGATCGACGAGGACATCGCCAGGCTGGCGCACCCCACCACGACGGAAGACGAGGTCGAGTGGCGGGTCCCGCCGGGCGAGCGGCGCGGCGACGTCTCCGCCCGCCGGGTCGAGCGTATGGGCGCCATCGAGCTGTCCTCGACCCCGCTCAAGGACGCCGACGTCCGCGAGGCCATCCTGTACGGCCTCCGCACCGAAGAAGTCCTGACCTGGACGAAACAGGCCAAAGACCTCAGGGACCGCCTGGCCTTCTGCCACCGCGCGATCGGCGCCCCGTGGCCCTCGATGGACGCGCTCATCGACCTGGCCGACCAGTGGCTGGAACCCGAGCTGTCGAGGGCCCGCCACCGCGCCGACCTGGAACGCCTCGACGTGGCCCAAGCGCTCAAACGCCTGATCCCATGGAGCGAACGCCTGGAGAAGGCCGCCCCCGAGCGCATCCACGTGCCCAGCGGCTCCCACGTCAAGATCGACTACTCGGGCGAGCAACCGGTGCTGGCGGTCAAGTTGCAGGAGCTGTTCGGCTGGCAGGAGACACCGGAGATCGCGGGCGTGCCGGTGCTGGTGCACCTGCTGTCCCCCGCGGGCCGGCCTGTGGCGGTCACCGCGGACCTGGCGTCGTTCTGGCGGGACGGCTACCGTTCCGTACGTGCCGAGCTCCGCGGCCGCTACCCCAAACACCCCTGGCCGGAGGATCCCCTGACCGCCGTCCCCACGCACCGGACCCGCCGATGACGATCATCGCGCTGGCCGCCCGCGACAACGCCGAGTGGTGCGACACCATGTGCCGCGCGCACGGCCTGTCAGGCACGTTCACCGAACGCGCCTGGACCAATCCCGCCAGGACCCCGCCCTTCTACCCCGACGCCGTCACCCTGTCCCCCGACGCCACGGCCGCCGACGTACTCGGCCGCATCGACGCGGCTCCGGGCGCCTCGGTCAAGGACAGCTTCGCCACCCTCGACCTGCCGGGTTTCGACGTGCTCTTCGAGGCCCAGTGGATCCACCACCCGGCCCCGGCGAGCACGCCGGCGACCACCGCGATCACCTGGGAGGTGGTCGGGGACGCGGCCACGTTGCGCGACTGGGAGCAGGCGAGCTTCGCGGGCGAGACGACGGGGCTCTTCCTGCCGGGGTTGCTCGACGGGGCGACGGTGCTGTGCGGCCGGCTCGGGGGCGACATCGTCTGCGGCGCCGTCCTCACCCCGCGCGAGCACGTCGTCGGCGTCTCCAACGTGTACGGCACCGACATGGGCTCGACCTGGGCAGGCACCATCACCATGGCGGCACGGCTCTTCCCCGGCCGCCCGCTGGTCGGCTACGAGATCGACACGGAAGACGCCGTGAAACACGGCTTCACCACGGCCGGCCCGCTCCGCGTCTGGCTGAAGCGCTAGATCAGATCCTCCAAGGTCGGGTTCTCCAGCAGGGGAAACGTCTCCGTGCCGACCCCCATGTCCTTGAAGCCGCTGGACGTGGCGATGCAGACGACCGGGCCGTCGAAGTCGCGCCGCAGCCGCCGGTATCCGGCCAGCCCGGCCGCCCCGGACAACTCCTGCCACATGCCTTGCCGCGCCAGGTCCCGCTGTGCCTGCCGCATCTCGTCGTCCGTCACCAGCACCGCCTCGCCGCCGCTGTCCCGCACGGCCAGCACGCCCCGGTGCCCGCCGACCGGTCCCGCGATGCCGTACGCGTCGCTGTGGCCCAATTCGACGACCGCGGCCGGCGCGCCGGTGGCGATCGCCCGGGCGTGCGGCCCGCCCGCCGCCGTCTCGCAGGAGAACATCCGGGGCGTGGCGTCGGCCAGCCCCAGCAGCCGCAGCTCCGTGAAGCCCTTCCACACGCCGTAGAGCAGCTCGGCGTAGCCGGTGGGCGCGAAGACCGCCGCGGGAACCCGGCCGAGCTGCAGGAACATCTCGTACGCGATCGTCTTGTAGCCTTCGGGCCCGAACGGGTGCCCGGTGTGAGTGACCGTTTGATTGCTGACCGGGTGGTATCCGAGCCGGTCCACGACCTCCCGCAACAACGGCCACCGGGCCTCGACGGGCACGGAGACGACGCGGGCCCCGTACGCGCGGGCGAACGCCTGCACGGCCGGCGGCGAACCGGCCGAGGTCAGCACGATCGCGCGTAGCCCGGCCCGTGCGGCGTAGGCGGCGGCCGAGGCCCCGTGGTTGCCGGAGGAGGCCACGACCACGCCTGGCGCGCCTGCGGCAACGGCGGCGCTGACCGTGACCCGGTTGAGCCGGTCCTTGTGCGACCAGGTCGGATTCCGCGACTCGTCCTTGAGATAGATCCCGTCGAACTCGACCAGCGGCGTCCCGCCCTCCCCCAACGTGGGGACGTGCAGCGGCGGCAGCAGCGGCGACCAGCGCGCGATGTCGGTCCCGGGCTCCTGGTCGAACAGGCGCCTGTCCACCCGCGCGTAGTCGTACACGACCTCCAGCGGATAGGCGATCTCGTCGGTGCTCGTCTTCGGGCAGCCCCGCGTCAGCGGCGGGAACAGCGGGAACTCGATCGATGGAGCTCCGAGGGAACGTTGGCCGGTGGCGAGCGATGTGCTGTTCACGTGTTGTCACCCTACTCTCGCCACCAGGTGCGAAAAGCTGCACACTCTAGTCATGTTGTGGGCAGGCAGGACCGCCATCGAGATCGCGACGGCCGTCCGGCACGGCGATGTCTCGGCCACGACGGTCGTCGAGGAGCACCTTCACGTCATCTCCGAGCGGGACCCCGAGGTGGGAGCGTTCCGGCTGGTCAGGGAGCAGGCCGTGGAGGAGGCGCAGGCTGTGCAGAAACGTCCCGACCTGGCGGAGTTGCCGCTGGCGGGCGTTCCCGTGGCGGTGAAGGACAACCTGGAGGTGGCGGGCGAGGCCACCCGCGGCGGCTCCGCCGCCACCGCGGACGTGCCCGCGGCGGCGGACCACCCGGCGGTCGCCCGGCTGCGTGCGGCGGGCGCGGTGGTCGTCGGTCTGACCAACCTCCCCGAGCTGGGGCTCGTGGCGTTCGGCGACAGCGCGTACGGCATCGTGCGCAACCCCTGGGACCGGACGCGCACGCCCGGCGGCTCGTCCTCGGGGAGCGCCGCGGCCGTGGCGGCGGGCATGGTGCCACTCGCGCTGGGCAACGACGGCATGGGCTCGCTGCGCATCCCGGGGGCGGCCTGCGGCGTGCTGGCCATCAAGCCGGGCGCCGACGTGGTGCCCCCGCCGTCCAACGACTGGAACCGCCTGACGGAGAACGGCCCGCTGGCCACGACGGCGTCCGACCTGGCGCTGGCGCTGTCCGTGCTGGCCGCCGACCCGTCGCTGGCCGAGGCGTGGCGCGGTGGGCGGCGGGTGGATCCGCGCCCGCCCATGTTGCGCTCGGTCTGGGCGGACGACGACGAGGTGTGGGAGCCGCAGCCGCCGCCGGACAGCCCGGAGCCGTTCGACCTGCGGGTGGCGTACGCGCCGCAGCCGCTGCCGATCGGCCTGCCCATGGACAAGGAGTACCGGGCGGCGGTGCGCGCGGCGGCGGAGACGTTGCGGGTGGCCGGGCACACGGTGGTCGAGCATGGCCACCGGCTGCCTGCCTGGCTGGGTCCCGCGGCGATCGCCACCTGGCTCAGCCAGGCCGCCGCATCGGTGGCCGACATGGACAGGCACACCGTGGAGCGGCGCACCCGGGCGCTGGCCCGCGCGGGGAGGGTGCTGGCCAGGCTGAAGCTGGACGGCGTACGCGGGCGCGAGCGTTGGAGCGCCTACGGGGCCGATCAGTGGTTCGGCGACGCCGACGTGCTGGTCACGCCCGCGCTGGGCACCGTCCCGCCCAAGGCGGACCGCTGGGGGGATCGCGGGCTCCTCCGCAACGTGCTGGCGAACGTGCGGTTCGCCCCCGCCACAGGCGCGTGGAACATGTGCGGCTGGCCCGCGATCACCGTGCCCATCGCCACGCACTCCAGCGGCCTGCCGATCGGCGTGCAGCTCATCGCGCCGCCCGGCGGCGAGCCGCACCTGCTCGGCCTGACCGCCCAGCTCCAGTCCGCTCATCCGCCGGTGCGGCCGCGTGGCTATCACTGAGGCCTAGAGCCTGGCTCAGATCCCCACCGGGTGCCAGACGGTCTTGGTCTCCAGGAACCGTGTCATCCGCCGGATCCCCGGGTCGGCCGTCCAGTCCTCCTGGGCGGGGCGCAGGACCCGCTTGAGGTTCTCCGCCGCCGCCTGCTCGCAGCGCAGCGCCAGGTCGGCGTCCGTCACCCCGGTCAGGTCGAGCCCGTTGACGTCCATGTGGGACGCCAGCCAGGGCGCGAGCTCGGCCTGCCGCCCGGTGAGGACGTTGACGACGCCGCCGGGCAGGTCGGAGGTGGCCAGCACCTCGGCCAGGGTGATCGAGGCCAGCGGCGACGGCTCGGAGGCCACGACCACACAGGTGTTGCCGGTGACGATCACCGGCGCGACCACCGACACCAGTCCGAGCAGCGGATCGGCGGGCGCGACGATCGCGACCACCCCGGTCGGCTCGGGTGAGGACAGGTTGAAGTAGGGACCGGCGACCGGGTTGGCCGCCCCGTGCACCGAGGCGATCTTGTCGGACCACCCCGCGTACCAGACCAGCCGGTCCACCGCCGCGTCCACCGCCTCCAGGGCCGCCCGCTTGCCGCCGCCGAGCTCCTCGGCGAACTGGGCGCGCCGCCCCTCCAGCATCTCGGCGACCCGGTAGAGGATCTGCCCCCGGTTGTACGGGGTCGCCCCCGACCAGCCGGGGAACGCCTTGCGCGCGGCCACGACGGCGTCGCGGGCGTCCTTGCGCGAGGCCTGCGAGGCGTTGGCGAGGAATTCGCCCTTGGGCGAGGTCACGGGGTAGGACCTCCCACTCTCAGAGCGCGGGAACGCCCCGCCGATGTACAGCTTGTAGGTCTTTCTGACGGTCAGCCGGCTCATCGGCCCTCCTGCGAGGTCTGGACGGGAACGAAGACCTGGCCGCACCGGCTCACGCCGCAGCGGTGGGCGTACCAGCCGGTGCGCACCGGACGGCCGGCCCGTGCGAAAGCGTGGCCTCGGGTCGCCTGCGCACGCCGTTTCCTGCGCCCGAAGCGGCGATGCTCACACGTCAAGACAGGCCTCCAAGCCGAGCAGCCGATGCTCTCACATCGAGGTAGGCCTCCAACCCGAGCAACCCGCCCTCGCGGCCGTACCCGGACTCCTTGTAACCGCCGAAGGGAGAGGCGGGGTCGAACTTGTTGAACGTGTTGGCCCAGACCACACCGGCCCGGAGCTTGTCGGCCATCCACAGGATGCGCGAGCCCTTCTCGGTCCAGATGCCCGCGGACAGCCCGTAGGGGGTGTTGTTGGCCTTCTCGACGGCCTCGGCCGGGGTGCGGAAGGTCAGCACGGAGAGCACCGGGCCGAAGATCTCGTCCCTGGCGATCGTGTGCGACTGCGCGACCCCGGTGAAGATCGTCGGCGGGAACCAGAAGCCGCGCTCGGGCAGCTCGCACGCCGGCGACCAGCGAAGCGCCCCCTCCGACTCGCCGATCTCGGACAGCTCCCGGATCTTGGCCAGCTGGTCGGCGGAGTTGATCGCGCCGACGTCGGTGTTCTTGTCCAGCGGGTCGCCGACCCGCAGCGTGGCGAGCCTGCGCTTGAGCGAGGCCAGGAGCTCGTCCTGGATCGACTCCTGCACCAGCAGCCGGGAGCCCGCGCAGCACACGTGCCCCTGGTTGAAGAAGATGCCGTTGACGATGCCCTCGACGGCCTGGTCGATGGCGGCGTCCTCGAACACGATGTTCGCCGCCTTGCCGCCCAGCTCCAGCGTCAGCTTCTTGTCGGTGCCCGCCACGGTGCGCGCGATGATCCGGCCGACCTCGGTGGAGCCGGTGAAGGCCACCTTGTTGACGTCGGGGTGCGCGACCACGGCCGCGCCGGTCTCGCCCGCGCCGGTCACGATGTTGACCACGCCCGGCGGCAGGTCGGCCTGCCGGCAGATGTCGGCGAACCACAACGCGGTCAGCGGCGTGGTCTCGGCCGGCTTGAGCACGACCGTGTTACCGCAGGCCAGCGCGGGCGCGATCTTCCAGGCCAGCATGAGCAGGGGGAAGTTCCACGGGATGACCTGCCCGGCCACGCCCAGCGGCTTGGTCCCGAACCCGGCGTATTCCAGCTTGTCGGCCCAGCCGGCGTAGTAGAAGAAGTGCGCCGCCACCAGCGGCAGGTCCACGTCGCGGGACTCGCGGATCGGCTTGCCGTTGTCCAGCGACTCCAGCACGGCCAGCTCGCGGGCCCGCTCCTGGATGATGCGCGCGATGCGGAACAGGTATTTCGCCCGCTCGGCGCCGGGCAGCGCGCTCCAGACGCCGAACGCCTTGCGTGCGGCCTGCACGGCCCGGTCCACGTCGTCGGACGTGGCGGTGGAGATCTCGGCCAGCGACTCCTCGGTCGCCGGGTTGATCGTCTTGAACGTGGGACCCGAGCCGTCGACGAATTCGCCGTTGATGAACAGCCCGTACGACGGTTTGATGTCGACGACGTCGGTGGACTCGGGGGCGGGTGCGTACTCGAAGATCGCCATCGGCTAGTCCAGGGTGAAGTAGTCGGGGCCGGCGTAACGGCCGGTGGCCAGCTTCTGACGCTGCATCAGCAGGTCGTTGAGCAGCGAGGAGGCGCCGAGCCTGAACCATTCGGGCGTCAGCCAGTCGTCCCCCGCGGTCTCGTTGACCAGCACCAGGTTTTTGATCGCGTCCTTGGTCGTGCGGATGCCGCCGGCCGGCTTGACGCCCACCTGCCGTCCCGTCGCGTCACGGAAGTCCCGCACGGCCTCCAACATGATCAGCGTCACCGGCAGCGTCGCGGCCGGGGAGACCTTGCCGGTCGAGGTCTTGATGAAGTCGGCGCCCGCCAGCATCGCCAGCCAGGAGGCCCGCCGCACATTGTCGTAGGTCGCCAGCTCGCCGGTCTCCAGGATCACCTTCAGGTGCGCCTCACCACACGCGGCCTTGACCGCGACGATCTCCTCGAAGACCTTCATGTAGTCGCCGGACAGGAACGCGCCGCGGTCGATCACCATGTCGACCTCGTCGGCGCCCGCCGCGACGGCCAGTGCCGTGTCGGTCACCTTGACCTCCAGCGAGGAGCGCCCACTGGGGAACGCGGTCGCCACGGAGGCCACCTTCACCCCCGACCCGCGCACGGCCTCGGCGGCCACGGCGACCAGGTCGGGATAAACGCAGACGGCCGCCACCTTGGGGGCGTCGCCGCCGGGGCGCACGGCCTTCGTGCACATCGCGCGCACCTTGCCTGCGGTGTCCGCGCCTTCGAGGGTGGTCAGGTCGACCATGGAAATGGCGAGGTCGATGGCCTTGGCCTTGGCGGTGGTCTTGATCGATCGGGTGCCGAGCATGGCCGCCCGCTGGTCCGCGCCGACCCGGTCGACGCCGGGCAGGCCGTGCAGGAATGCCCGTAGCGTCGCGCCGGACGCGGCGACGTCCGCGAGCGAAGTCGTCAGAGTTGACACCAACACAGCATCGCCGACCAGGGCCTCCTCCTCCAAACCGGACCCCCTTAGGCCGCCGTGCGCGGGGGTCCTAGGTATGCCGACCTCGACTGACGCCCAGAGATAAGGCATCCGCCCAATGTGGCGTACCTGGCCTTAGGCGCACTCTTAAAGGTGTCAGCACGAACAAGGAGATATGAGTGATGAATCCCGAAATCGAGTACGAGCTCATGAAGAACCACGCGAGCGAGCTGCGCAAGGCCGCGGCCGAGCACCGGCGGGTACGCGACGCGGAGCGGGCCAACAAGTCCGAGCGCCGCTCGCTCTTCGGCAAGCGCCGTTCCTCATGAGCACCCCACGAGAGCCCGGCCACAACCTCCCTCGTGGCCGGGCCTCCATGCCCCCGTAGAGCCCCCTAAATTCGTCGAAAGCAATCAGTGAGGCATGACATGCTGGATGACATGCGGGGACGTTCTGTCAGTCCCGTCTTCGTCGGGCGGGAGCAGGAGCTGGAGGCTCTCGCCGAAAGCTTCGACGAGGCCAGAAAAGGCAAAGTGACAGCGGTCCTGCTAGGGGGCGAGGCCGGCGTCGGCAAGACCCGGCTCGTGCAGCGCTTCACCGAACGTTGCGCCGCCGACGGCGCGCACGTGCTGTTCGGCGGTTGCGTGGAGCTGTCCACCGAGGGCCTGGCCTACGCGCCGTTCACGGCGGCGCTGCGGCAACTCGTCAGGGAACAGGGCCCGGCCACCGTCGCCGGGTTACTCCCTGAAGGCGCCCAGCGCGACCTCGCCCGCCTGTTGCCCGAGTTCGGCGAGCCCATCGGCGACGGCGAGACCGACACCGGCCGCGCGCGGCTCTTCGAGCAGTTTCTCACGCTGCTGGAACGCCTGGCCGACAGCCGCCCCACGATCCTCGTCATCGAGGACATCCACTGGGCCGATCGGTCCAGCCGCGACCTCATCGCCTTCCTCAGCCGCAACCTGCACATCCCGCAGGTGCTGATGGTCATGACCTACCGCTCCGACGACCTGCACCGCCAGCATCCGCTCAGGCCCGTGCTGGCCGAGCTCGGCCGGGTGCACGGCGTCCACCGGCTCGACCTGCCCCGCCTGTCGCGCGACGAGGTCGCCCAGCAGATGACCGGGATCCTCGGCAAGGTCCCCGAATACGGCAGCGTCCGGAACGTCTACGAACGCAGCGAAGGCATCCCGCTGTTCGTCGAGGCCCTGCTGGAGTGCGGCGTGGACTGCTCGTTCCCCGATTCCATGCAGGACCTCATCCTCGGCTCCGTCGAGCGCCTGCCCGAGGAGACCCAGCGCGTGCTGCGCATCGCCGCGGCCGGCGGCATCCGGGTCGGCCACGCGCTGCTGGCCGCCGTGAGCGGCCTGTCCGACGTCGAGCTGGAGAGCGCGCTGCGCCCGGCCATCGCGGGCAACGTCCTGCAGGTCGCCGACAGCCGCGCGTACGTCTTCAGGCACTCCCTGATCCGCGAGGCCGTCCACGACGAGCTGCTGCCGGGCGAGCACCAGCGCCTGCACGCCAGGTTCGCCGAGGAGATCTCCAAGGACCGCACGCTCGTCCCGCCCGGACGCGCCCCCGTCGAGCTGGCACACCATTGGTACGGCGCCCGCAACGACCTCTGGGCGCTGATCTCGGCGTGGGAGGCGGCGCGCAAGTCGTTCAAGGCGTTCGCCTACACCGAGGCCGTGCCGCTGCTCGAACGCGTGCTCATGCTCTGGGACCGGGTGCCCGACGCGGCCGAGCGCATCGGCGCCGACCACACCGCCGTGCTGGAACGGGCCGCTGAGGCCGCGAACGCCGGCGGCGAGGTCGACAAGGGCATGAAGTTCGTCAAGGCCGCCCTGTCCCAGCTGGACGAGACCCGCGAGCCAGGTCGTGTGGCGCAGCTGATCGTGCGGCGGGCCGGGTTCAAGATGAACAAAGGCCAGATGGGGGTCATCGAAGACCTCAGGCACGCGCTGCGGCTCGTCCCTGAGGACAGCCTCGACCGGGCCGAGGTCCTCACCACGCTGAGCCGCCACCTCATGCTGCGCGGCGAGATCGCCGAGGCGAGCGAGGTCGTCGCCGAAGGCCTGCGTCTGGCCAGGGAGCACGGCGACCGGTGCCTCGAGGCCGACCTGCTGATGAACCTGGCGCTCGGCCACTCGCTCAACGGCGAGCTCGAGTCCACCATCGCGGTCAACGAGCAGGCGCTGGAGATCGGCCACGAGGAGCGCTCCGGCCGCATCATCACGCGGGCGATCGGCAACAACATCGACGCGCTGATCGACCTGGGCCGGGAGGAAGAGGCCATCCGCCTGTCCGAACAGGGCTGGAAGATCGCCAAGGAATACGGCAGGCTCCGCGGCAGCGGCCTGTTCGTCATGAACAACTGGGCCGAGGCGCTGGAGTCGATCGGCCGCTGGGACGAGTCCATCGAGCTCGTCGACGCCGCGCTCAGCCATGGCCCCCACCTGCGCACCCGATACGCCCTGCTGCGGGTGCGCGCCGACATCGCCCTGGCCAGGGGCGAGATGCAACTGGTCGAGAGCCTGCTGTCCGAGATCGGCGTGCTCAAGGACCGCGCCGAGGACTTCGTCCAGGACATCACCAGCAACGCGCGACTGCACATCGGCTGGCACCTGCTGCGGGGCGAGCCCGACGCCGCGCTGACCGTGGCCGAACGGGTGCTCGCCCTCCCCAGGCAGTCGTCCAAGGCCATGCTGGGCTGGCGCCTGCTCGCCCTGCTCCGCATCGTCTGCGACGGCGCCGAGGGCACCGAGCCCGACCGTGCCGCGGCGGTCCGCGCACACGCCGCCGAGGTGGCCGCCGAGCTGTCGGTGATCGGTCCTGTCGTGGAGGCGTACCGGCTGTCGTACATCGGCGACTTCGACGGGGCGGCCGCAGGCTGGGAGCGGCTCAAGCGCCCGCACAACCAGGCCAAGGCCCTGTTCCGGGCCGCCGCGGCCGCCGCGCGGGCCGGCGACCGTGAGGGCGCGGCCGCGCGGCTGAAGCCGGCGCTGCCGCTGGCGCAGGCGCTGCGGGCCACCCCGCTGGTCGAGGAGATCGAGACGCTGTTGCGGCGGGTGGGCGGCACGCAGCAGGGCCAGGAGTCGTCGGAGTTGTTGACGCCGCGCGAGCTGGAGGTCCTGCGGCTGGTCACCCAGGGCAGAACCAACCGGGACATCGCCGCCGAGTTGTTCATCTCCGCCAAGACGGTCAGCGTGCATGTGTCGAACATCCTGGCCAAGCTCGGCGTCACGACCCGCGGCGAGGCGGCCGCCGCCGCCCACCGCCTGTCCCTGATCTCGTAACTTCTCAGGGCAGCACGGAACTTCTCAGGGCAGCACGGAGCGCACGGCGGCCTCGGTCCGGCCGACCACGGCAGACCCGTCGTCGGCCGTGATGATCGGGCGCTGGATGAGGATCGGGTGCTCGGCGAGCGCGGCGATCCAGCGCTCGCGAGCGGGCTCGTCGCGAGGCCATGTGTCCATGCCGAGCTCCTTGGCCACCTGCTCGCCTGTCCTGGTGATGTCCCACGGCTCCAGGCCCAGCCGCCCCAGGACCTCTCGGAGCTCATCCTCGGTCGGCGGATCCTCCAGGTAACGGCGCACGGTGTACTGGGCGGACTCGGCGTCCAGGACCGACAGTGCCGACCGGCACTTGGAGCAGCGGGGATTGATCCAGATTTCCATGTCTCCGATCATCTCCTCCCACGAGCGTTCGCGCCCGTGCCGAAGCCGAGGACCTCGGCGAAGCGGGGAACGAACATCGGCCACGATAAGAGCATGGCTCCCGGACGAGCCTCCGGCGTCTACAGGATCGCCTCGCCCAGCAGCACCACGCCGAAGAGGGCGAAGGCGGCGGCGGCACCGTACCGGATGACCTTCTCGGGGAGGTGCTTGCCGAGCAGGCGGCCGACGAGGATGGCCAGGGCGTCGGCCGCGACCATGCCGACGGTCGAGCCGATCCAGGTGCCGACCCAGCCGTACTGCGTCGCCAACGCGATCGTGGCCAGCATCGTCTTGTCGCCCAGCTCGCTCAGGAAGAACGCCACGGTGACCGCGATCAGGGCGTTCCTGGTGGTGCGCTGGGCCTTGCGCGACTCCTCCTCGGTCAGCTCGTCACCGCGCAACGTCCACACGGCGAACCCGAGGAAGGCCAGCCCGGCCACCACCGAGATCGCGGTCGTCGGCAGCGCGTCCCCGATGAGGCCGCCTACGGCCACACTCACCAGATGCACGACGGTGGTGGCGATCGTGATGCCCAGGAGCACGGGCCAGGTCTTGAAACGGGTCGCGAACGTCATCGCCATGAGCTGGCTCTTGTCACCGAGCTCGGCCACGAAGATGACGGCGAGGCTGATCCAGAACGCTTCCAACGGTCCTCTTCCGCGCAACCGGACCGCAAGCAGGCACCCGGGGAGTTTTCGGGCACGACTTCGGCCCGGCAGCGTCTTGATCCATACGACTGCCAGGCCGAAGGTCTCGTCCGCCCGTCAAGGCCCGCGTGACCGGGCGCGCGTACGCGCCAGTATGTCGATCACACGATTGGGACTACTCCCCCTCGGCAATTCCGACTCACCATAACAGCCCAGAACGGATGCCTATTCCCGAAGGGTCCGGTCGCGTCGGGTTACTCGCCCAGGGCGCAGCCGACGAGCACCGGCTCGTTGACGAGCGTGACCCCGAACTTCTCCCGCACTCCGTCCCGCACCTCACGCGCCAGCGCGAGCAGGTCGGCGGTGGTGGCGGCGCACGTCGGGTTGGTCAGGGCGAGGGTGTGCTTGGTGGAGATGCGTACGGGCCCGCGCTCGTATCCCTTCGGAAAGCCCGCCTGCTCGATCAGCCACGCGGCCGGCACCTTGAGCGACCCGTCGGGCATCTCCCACCGCGGATGGTCGGGCGCCCGCGTCGCCAGCTCCGCCGCCTCTTCGGCGGTCAGGATCGGGTTGGTGAAGAACGAGCCGACGCTGCGCGTGTCAGGATCGTCCGGATCGAGCACCATGCCCTTGCCGCGCCGCAAGCCCAGGACGGCCTCACGAGCCTGCGCCAGCGGCACCCGGCCGCCGAGCTCGACCTGCAGCCGCCCGGCCAGCTCCTGGTACGCCACAGGTCCGGACATTTCAGAAATATCCAGCGCGTACGTCACCGCCAGCACCACATACCGCGCCAGATCGCGCTTGAAGGCACTGCCCCGGTAGGAGAACCCGCACTGCCGCGCCTCCAGATCCACCACCTGCCGCGTGCGGCGATCGTAAGCACGCACGCACCGGACGGTCTGGGAGACCTCCTGCCCGTACGCGCCGACGTTCTGGATCGGCGTGGAGCCCACTTGCCCGGGGATGCCGGACATGCATTCGATGCCCGACCAGCCCTCCGCCACCGCGCGGGCCACGAACGGATCCCAGTCCTCGCCCGCTTCGACCGTGACCAGCACCTCATCGCCGTCACGGGTAGCGGACACACCGCGGGTCGCGACCTTGATGACGAGCCCGTCGAATCCCGCGTCGGACACGACGACGTTGCTGCCCCCGCCCAGCACCAGCGTGGGCATCGCGGTCCTGTCGGCCTCGGCTATCAGGGACACGAGCTGCTCCGCCGTGGTCGCTTCGGCGAATTCGCGGGCGGGACCGCCCAGGCGCAGCGTCGTGTACGGCGCGAGCATTTCCATGGGCACCTAGCTTAGGAGGCGCTCAGCATGCGCAGCACCCCGTCATAGTTGCGCTGCGACTCCCGCTCCCGGTAGTCGGCCGGAACGTCATGCGTGCCGAGCCGCTCCACCGGCAGCGTCCCCTGCGGCACGACCAGCTCGCCACGCAGCCCGAGCGACAGCTCCAGGTCCGCGTTGCGGCCGTAGTTGGCGTCCTCGGGCAGCGCGCCGAGGGCGGCCGATCGGCGTACCGCCATGAGGTCGCCGGTCAGCGCCGGCACCCTGCCCGGGCCGGCCTCACGCCCGTCGGCAGGGTCCACGCCCCGCCACCCGGCGGCCACCGCCCCTTCCGCGACGGCCGCGACCAGCGGCGTCAGCGCGTCGCCGCGGAGCACGATCGACGTCTCCATCAGCACGTGGACGTCCGACTCGTCCAACCGCAGCAGTTTGGCCCGGCTCTCGCCCCAGGTCGCCGTGCCTCCGCGCCAGTGCGGCCGCTCGGCCACGCGCCAGACGGCGACGCGGTCCGGGTACCGGTCGGCCAGGTCGTCCAGCACGTCACCGGCGCCGTCGAGGTTGCCCAGGTCGAGCGCCAGCACCGACACGTCGGTGTGGTCGATCACCGACTGGACGCAGGCACGCACGTCAGCGGGCCAGCCGTCGACGAGCAGGGCCACGGCTGCCGTGACGTCCTTGATCTCCAACCGCTGCCGCTCGGCGTTGACGCCCAGGTTGTCGAGACGGTTCGTGGCCAGGGTGCCGTCCCAGGCGCGCTGGGCGTGCAGCATGCCGTCGCCCGCGTCGCCGTGCTGGCCGGGGTCACCAGAGAAGCCCAGCTCGGCGGCGGGGTTGGCACGGGCGTGCGTACCGGAGCCCGCGGAGCCGGCGCTCGGCTTGGCCCCGGCCGTCCCCACACCGGTCGCGGTGCCGCCGCCCGTGGTGTCCCGTCCGGTTCCCGAGCTGCCCGCCACCTGCTCCAACCGGGCGGGACGGAGCCGCCCGGGCGGTTTGGCGTCGGTCACGGCGGAGACGGGGATCGACCGGACCGTGGGCCATACCTGTCGCGCAGCTTCAGTCATAGGCACACGGGTACCCGAGAGCCGCCCGACATATCATCACCCATCACGACGGCGGGCCCGACCTGTCATCAGGTGTCACGCCCGGGACCTCAGCCTCACGACAGCAGGGCCCTCGACCTCGCGTCAGGACAGTTGGACCACCGCACGAGCTTTGGACAGCACCTTGGCCTCGCCCGACCTGGCCGTCAGAGCGATGACCACCCGCTTGTCCTCGAGCTTCTCCTCCACGACCCCGCTCACCGAGATCGTCGCCCCTTGGTCGTCGTCGGGCACGACCACCATCGACGAGAACCGCACCCCGAAGTCCACCACCGCGCCGGGATCCCCCACCCAGTCGGTGACGAACCGCCCGGCCTGCGCCATCGTGTACATCCCGTGCGCGATCACGTCAGGCAGCCCGACCATCTTGGCGAACCGCTCGTTCCAGTGGATCTGGTTGAAGTCCCCGGAGGCTCCCGCGTACATCACCAGGTTGAGCCTGCGCACGTTGTAGTCCACGGCCGGGAGCTCCTGCCCGACCTCGACCTCGTCGTAGTTCACCTTGGCGCCCATCAGCCGGCCCCTCCGCGCTCGACGATCGTGTTGTAGGTGACGCAGACCGGCTCCCCCTCGACGGTCGTCACCTCGCTGCGCACCGTCAGCAGCTCGTTGCGCCCGGCGGTCCGGATGTCGGTGATCGTGGCGGTGCTGACCAGCTGATCGCCGGCGTAGACGGGGCGTGCGTACTCGAAACGCTGCTCGCCGTGGACGACCATGGCGAAGTTGAGGCCGAGATCGGGATCCGCCAGCGCCTCACCGCCGCTCTGGAGGCTGAACACGATGGGGAACGTCGGCGGCGCGATCACGTCGGGGTATCCGGCGGCCTGGGCGGCCTCTGTGTCGCGGTAGATCGGGTTGGCGTCGCCGATCGCGGCCGCGAACTCCCTGATCTTCACCCGGCTGACCTCGTAGGGGGCGCTGGGCGGATAGGTCCTGCCCACGAAGTCACGGTTCAAGGCCATCACTGCTCCCTCGCGCAATGTCCGCTGCTGAGGCCGACGTTAACAGAACAAGGTTCGGCTGTCGTCAGTGATGACCGCGTTTTTGCGCCGCCGCGCTTGGTTCTTCCGGCCGCCGTTTCTTCCGGCCCCGCCGTGCTCCCCCGCCGTCCTCGGTGTCGCCGTGCTTCCCCCGCGGCTCTCCCGGCCCCGCCATCCTCGGCCTCGCCGTGCTTCCCCGCGGCTCTCCCGGCCCCGCCGTACTCCCGGCCCCGCCGTACTCCGGTTTCACACCCGGTCTTTACGCGTTGCCGTAGCCGGCCAACCGCCGTCGCCGGCGAGCGTCAGTCCAGGGAAACGCCCTCTGACCGGTCAGTGGCGCGCCGCCGTTACGGCGCGCACGCTTGACCATCCGCGTGGTGAGGCGGGCACCCGGGGCACAGACACGACAAACCGGCGCCCACGCCAGGACGCCGGTCGCGCGATATGAAGGAGGGAAGAAGTCGCCCTGGAGAGCTATCGAGTCTCGCGGTGCGCGCGGTGCGTGCGGCAGTTGGGGCAGTACTTCTTCAGCTCAAGCCGATCCGGGTCGTTACGCCGGTTCTTCCGCGTGATGTAGTTGCGGTGCTTGCACTCCTGGCAGGCCAGCGTGATCTTCGGCCTAACGTCGGTGGCAGCCACTTGGGAGTGCCTTTCTACGTTCGGGACATGGACACGCCCATGCCCAGGTGGTCGACCTGGGTTTGGGCAGTAGCGGAGGCCGGACTTGAACCGGCGACACAACGATTATGAGCCGTTTGCTCTGCCTGACTGAGCTACTCCGCCTTTGAGCCGGTATGGACCCGGCCTGTAGAGGATACCCGACGCAGGGAGCAGTTTCGTAACTCACCTGATCGAGCGGGGTGCCTCCCAGCAGTATGCCTCAGCACCCCCGAGAACCGAAATCAAGATACTACCTGCCGCCCATAGTCGGGCGCCCCCTCAACTGGCGGACACGTGTGTCAGACCCGGACACCTGCCTTGCGCCACACCTTCAGCAACCTGCGGGCCGAGCCACCGATGGGGCCGACGGCCTCGTACAGCACGTCGCGTGAGACCGGCTTGGCTTGCGCCACGGCGGTCACCGCGTCGTCCGGACCGGTGATCGTGTGGGAGCACACACTCAGCAGGTAGCCGGGGATCCGCAGGCGCGGATCCGTGCAGCCCACCAGCGGTACGCCCACGGCGGCCACGACCGGGAAGACCGTGCCCGGGATGCCGATGGCGGCCTCGGCCCGCGCCGACGCCTGGACCGACGGGACGGAGCTGATCTCGTACCGCTCCCACAACGAGCGGTCCTCGCGCGGGTGCAGGCCCACCAGGATGTGCTTGCCCGCCGCCGCGAGCCGCTCGGCGGCGGCCAGGAGCAGCTCGGTGCCCGGGGCCGAGCCGCCGGTCTGGCTGGACTTGGTGACGCTGGTGAGGACCAGGACGGTGCCGGGTTCGGGGGTGTGCCGGGGCAGATCGTCGGTCTGCGGCGTGCCGACGACCGTGATGGGGCTGCGCGTGCCCAGGTAGTCGTCGAACACCTTCGCCTCGGCCGGAGAGGACGCGGTGATCGCCCTGAGCCGCGAGCGGAACTCCGCCGCGCGGGGCGCCTCGACGGGCAGCTGGTACGCGAGCGAGCTGGCGATCATCGGCAGCTCGGGCAGCTGAGCGGCGCAGTCCGCGGGCCAGTCTCCCGCGCCCGTCACCACGAGCAGGTCGGCCGGCGGAATGCGGTCCGGGGTCGCCACCGGGACCGGATCACCCGGCTTGATCCCGGACAGGTCGGGCACCAACTGCACGACCTCCCAGCCTCGGCGACGTGCCTCGGGTAGCAGTGGGGCCACGTGGTAGGTGCCCCATGGCTCGTTCGTGGCGATCAGGACACGGGGCGCTCTCGCGCTCGACCGGTCCGCCGCATGGGCGGCACCACCCAGAGCAGCGAGGCCCGCCGCGGAGAGGGTGCCGCCGAGCAGGGAACGGCGGGTAACAAGCGATCTGTCATCGAACTTCACGAGATCAGAACCTATGGGGCCGTTGCTACTTGGTCATGAACGGTGGGCGTCGCCCTGACGAATGAGCACACGCGACTCCAGGGCAATCAGCGCGGCAGGCAACGCGGGGAGCGCCTGGGCCGCTAATCCATGCACCGGCCGATAAATAGCGGAAATCGGACGGCAAGTGGCATCCGCTGCCAAGTCGTGAAATATCAAGAAACTTGAAGATTTCTTGACTCGCCACACTGCGTAACCAACCGAACACGCGGAATAAATGTTGAGGAATCGCCAAAACCGAACGAGCCCAGGGCCCTTGGGGATCTTTAGCTATGTGGACTCCAAATGCAGCGGCCCTTGGCCGACAGCCGGAGCAGGGGGCCTACCTATGTTTCGAACTCGTGCAGGCAATCAAGACTGAGCCCGACGGAGCAGGCCCGGCGCACGGAAAGGAAATATAACATGGCTGACCAAGAAGATCGGCATGACGAGAGCCAGCTGGGGAAGGAAGATTACAATCTCCTTTTGGAAGCGGTTCGCCTCGTTCCGGGACTCGAGACTGCGGCACAGTTCACCAAGCTTGCGATGCGGAAACTCACGTTCCCCCTGAACTCTCCTGAAGATTTGCGCCCGCTGTTCGATGGCGCAGAAGGAACAATCACCGGCACCAAGCAAGAGATTCCCGTATCGCACCTGTACAAGCACCTTCCCGCCCAAATGTTCCCGATCACCAGCTCCACGGATCTGATCGGCGTCGCGCTCAAACCTCGCCTTCCCATGGAGCCAGGTGAGAAGGGTGGCGGCACGGCGGGCAAGTCCGCCGAATCCACCGAGCCCGTCGCACTCAAGACGCACGCCAAGCCCGACGACGAGCCACTCGAGCAGCCGCACGCCACGGCCGAAGCCGCGGAGCGCGTCACCGCGCCGGCCGACTCGGATCCCACACCGGTCCAGCCGTCGGCCGCGGAGGACGACGAGCACGCGCACGCCGGTGCCGACCACAACGGTGACCAGGTCATGCACGCCGGCGCCCATGGCACTCCCAACGGCAGCGGCGAGCACAACCGCGCCAAGATGGCCGTCGAGGACGCCGAGCCGATCACGGCCGACGAGGCACCCCGGCCGGCTTCCGAGGAGGAGGACGACATGGCATCTCAGCCGGCTCTCGAGGATGAGGTGATGGCCTCGAACGGCCACGGGCCTTCGGCGTCCGAGCAGGAGACATCTTCCGCTCCGGAGCAGCAAGCACCTTCCGCGAACGACGACGACGTGGCCGAGCCGGTTCGGGCGCCGTATCAAGCGCGCCACAGCTCAGCTCCGCGGCCATACTTCGGCGCCGCTCCCCGGCAGCAAGCGCCAGACAACGGTCTCGACACCGCATCGCTGCTCGGGAACAGTCGCGACATACCCAGTTATGGCTGGCGCCGACTTCTCTACATATCGACAGGGGGTTTGTTCAAGCCGGGTGAGTCTCACGAGACGCGTCGCCGCCGTGACCTGATCGCCCGCGCCCGTACGCCGATTTCGACGGCCCACCACCGGGTCGCCGTGCTCAGCCTCAAGGGCGGTGTGGGAAAGACCACGACCACGGCCTGCCTCGGCGCCACCCTCGCCGAGGTCCGCGGTGACCGGGTCATCGCCATCGACGCCAACCCCGACCGTGGGACCCTCTCGGACAAGATCGAGCTCGAGACGACCGCCACAGTGCGCGACGTGCTCAACGAGCGTGACATGATCCAGCGCTACGTCGACATCCGCGCCTTCACCTCACAGGCCCCATCCCGCCTGGAGGTCCTCGCGTCCGATCGCGATCCGTCGGTGTCCGAGGCATTCACCGCAGCCGACTACCAGGCGGTGTCCGCCATCCTCGAGAACTTCTACTCGATCTGCATCACCGACTGCGGTACCGGTCTGCTCCACTCGGCCATGTCCGGTGTCCTCAACCTGGCCGACCAGCTCGTCGTGGTCACCTCTCCGGCCGTGGACTGCGCCCGCGCCACCTCCGCGACGCTGGACTGGCTGGTCACCCATCACCACGAAGACCTGGTCCGCGCGGCCACGGTGGTGCTGTGCAGTGTCCGTCCCAAGTCCCCGGTGGACCTCGACCATCTCGAGGCCCACTTCGCGGCCCACTGCCGCTCCGTGGTCCGCGTACCCTACGACCCCCACCTGGAAGAGGGCGCGGAGGTCGACCTCGCAAGGCTGCATCCCCGAACCCGGGACGCGTTTCTCCACCTGGCCGCCTCCGTGGGTGACGGCTTCGGCGGTTCGCAGCCCTGAATGCGGTACGGCCCACAATGTCGAACGCCCGGCTCCAATACCTGGAGTCGGGCGTTCGGCCTGTTCATGCTACGAGCCTCAAGGTGCCCCACATCGACGAGGAACCGAGGCACGCGGCGGTCGTGAGGAAGGCTCGAAAGCCTGCACCAAGCCAGGCGCCCTTGCGGGCACTCCAGGTCCGAAAGGGAGAAGGAAGCCCTCGAATGGCCTCAAGACGCCCCCACCGCATCAGGCAAGGATCAGTTCGTGGAGCGTCCCAGGCGTGTACACCCGCGCGTCCGGCGTTCCAGCAGGGTGGCAGAGCACTTGAAGCCGACGCTCAGCAGGGCGGCGTCGAGCTGGCGGGCGGCCGCCTCTCCCCAACCGGCGGGCGCCACGTCGGCGATGGGAACTCGTAGCCGCCGGACGATGACGAGGCTTTCCAGAGTGTCCGCTGAGGCACCATATAGCCGACATCCGCCCGCATTCCGCGGATTTTCCGCCCGCGGTCTCCGCAATCGGGCGGCCCGGCGGCGGGCGGCCGGTTGGGGAGGGGCGGCACGGGAGTCCGGCCGGCCGAAAGTGTCGGCAGGCCCGGTTACTGTCCCGCGCTATGGATCACTGGGGCGAGATCAAGAAGCTGATCGAGACGAGGCACGCCGACCGGCTGGCGGAGGTGCTCAAAGCACTGGACGACCAGGCCCGCAAGGAGGTCGCGGCCCGATTACCAGAGCTGCTGAAGGAGCTGCGCGCGCGGTTCGATCGGTGGGACGACGGCCTGGTCCACTACGGGATCGTGCTGCGGGTGGCGGGCGCCGCCACGTTCGGCGGCGCCGCGGCCGTGGTGTCCTGGCTCTATCGGCGCGACTTCGCCCCCCAGTGGGACGGCCCCGACGGCGACGTGGATCTCATCCTGGCGGTCATCGCCGATCGCCCCGCCGCCTGGCGCGCCGACCTGGCCGAACGGCTGGTGCTGCGGATGCGCGTCGCCGACGACCGCGGCATGCCGCTGACGTTGGCCCTGCTCCGCGAGACCGGCATCGAGCCACCGCCGCACGACCCGCTGGTGGCCGGCTGGGTGAGTCAGTGGCCGACGCGTCTCGGCGACGACCCGCTGCTCGACCACCTGGTGCCGCGGCTGTTCGAGGCCCAGGGCGTGGGCCGGATGTTGCAGTGGGAGCGGGATCCGCACGAGGGCTGGCTGGGCGCGCTGCTGAAGCTGGCCGGAGCGGGCCGCCTCAAGCGCGAGGCGCTGATCGATGGGTGCGTACGCCGATTCCTGCTCGGCGGCACGGCCATCGACCTGCGCTTCTTCGTACGCCTGCACGAGGCGCTCAACCCCTCTCCCACCGAGGCGGCTCCGCACGTCCGCGACTACCTGCGTCTGCTGCCCGCCTCCCCCGGACCCGTCGCCGAGCTGGCCATGAAGCACCTGCGCGGCCGCGACGATCTCGCCATCGACGATCTCGCCGAGGCGTGGGAGTCACTGCTGTTCCGCTCTGAGCGCAAGCTGGTGCGCGCCGGGTTGTCGTGGCTCAACGGTTCCGTGCGGCGTGCGCCCGCGTTGGCCGACGTGATCGCCGCACCGTTGGCCCGCGCGTTCGCCGCCGACTCCGCCGAGCTTCAGGACAAGGCCGTCGAGCTGGCCCTCGCCCACGCCGGCGGCATGAGCGAGGATGGGCGCGCCGCCGTCCGCGAGGCGATCGAGCTGCTCCCGCCCCACCTCGGCCATCAGGCCGCCGCGGTCTTCGGGGGCGGCGACGTGGCCGAGGCCGAGCCGGCATTCGTGCCGCCGGCGCTGTCCGCCGCGCCGGAGCGCGCCCGCGGCGTCGCGTCCCCGATCGCGTCCGTGGAGGAGCTCCGCCGGATGATCACGAGCGGGGCAGGTTCGTGGCAGGCGTGGGAACGCCTGCTCGCCGGTTTCGTCACGCACACCGGCCGCGACCGGGCAGGTGTGGCGGCGGCGTTGGACGCCCGGCTGTTCGGCGATCTCTTCTGGCAGTACCGCCTGGAGAACTGGAGTCGGCCCGGCCAGTGGCTCCAGCGCGCCGCTCAGTCTCTGGGACTCAACGCGCCGGCTCGGCGCGCCTGGCAGAGCTTCATGCCGAAAGCCGGGCTGGCGATGCCACACCGGCTCCTGCTGCACCGCGCGGCCGAGATCCTGCGGGCCGTCGAGGAGGACACCCTTCCGCCGCTGCTGCTTGCCACGCCTACGCACAGCACCGGGCACGTGGCGGCGGCCGAGCTGGTCCGGCGGCTGGAGGTCATCGAAGCGGCCGGGGCCAAGCCGTTGGCCGCCGACTTCCAGCAGGCGCTGCTGCGCCTGCCGCGAACCCCTGATCCCGAGGCGGCCGAGCGAGCGGCGCGCCTGACGTCCGCCGCGGGCAAGATCCTCGCCGGCTGGACCTGTCCGGAGGTCGAGATCCGGCTGGAGTGGACGTGCGGGAACGGCGGCGACGACCACGACTGGCACGACCGGGACCACCACCACGACGTGCGCCTGGTGCCGACGGCGACCGCCGCGCCCACCGGGCTGCCGCTGGTCGATCTGATGCTCAGCGTCCCCCAGAGCTCGGCCGACGCCGAGCACCGCGAATGGTGGCCCTCGATGCTGCCCTCGCACCGCGAGGTCGCCGCCGCGCACCTCATGCCTCACGTGCTCAGGCGCTACTGGGGCGATCCTCCCGTCGGCCCGGAGGAGGCCCGTGAGCTCGCCCGGGCCGAAGGACCGGCGGGAGCGGCGTTCGCGGCTGTGCTCGCGCGTGTCCTGGGCGACCCGCAGATGCCGGCGTCGGTCGACGTCCTGCTGGAAGTGGCCGCGCGGGACGAACTGCCCGCGGCCGAGATCGGCCACCAGATCGGGCTCCTCGTGGCCAGTGGCGAGGTCAGGATGACCGACATGGTCGCCCCCCTCGACTCCGCGGCCCGGCGTGGTGCCCACGCACACGTGTGGCGGATCGTCGCCGCCGCGCTGCCCGCGTTGTTGCCCGCGCCGGGCGGGCGTCCACGTAACGGCCTGGCCGCGTTCGTCACGCTCGCCGTCACGACCGCATGGTGGTCAGGCGCGCGCGGCGAGATTCCCGAGGTACGCGCCATGGCCGCCCGCAAGGGCAACAGCGGCCTGCTCCGTGAGATCCGCCGCCTGCACGACCAGCTGACCAGCGGCACCGGCCAGGAAGGATGATCATGGCGCGCAAGCAGAAGCGACGCTGGCGCTCCCGTAGCGACGAGGGCCACGCCCTGCGGATGGCGATCGGCGACCTCGCCCGCGCCGCTGCCGAACCGGGCTGGTCGCGGCTGGTCGTCCGCCGCGCCCAGGTCGGCGCGTACGCGGTGACCACCGTCACCCGCGACGGCCACGAGATCATCGCCGAGGGCATGGACGAGCCGTTCCAGCGCCTCCGTGAGCTGTCGTACAGGGCCGACGCCGGCACCTGGTTCACCTGCGAGCTGGCGTTCTCGGCCGGCACCCGGGGCTGCACCGGCCGCGTCGACTCCTCCGCACGGCCGTTCGAGCACGTGCCTGCGTTGGCGGCGCTGGCGGAGCTGACCACGTTCCCGCGCGCCGAGCCGCCCGCCTGGCTGCTGGACGCGCTGCCGACCGCCGCACCCATCGGCCTGCCCACCACATACGGCGACTGCTACGACCGGTGGCGCGACGGCGACCAGCCGCCACCGCCGCCGATCACCGGAGGGTTGGCCTACCATCCGGCCAGGACCCTGATCGCCCGCTCATTCGCCCAGCGTGAAAGGCACGGCGGCCGCCACCGGATCCTGCTGTCAGGGCAGGCCGACGACCCCCAAGCCGAGTTCCTTCTGGTCGAGAGCAATCAGGAGCTCTATGGGGTGGGACGCCACGGCGGCACGCGCGGCGCTCTTGAGGGCATTCGCTCCGTCACGCTGGACGGCACGGTGCTCCGGCTCGAGCTGACTCCCGAGGCCGCCGACCTGCTGGAGACCGAGACCACCTTCGAGGTCGGCCTGGACCTTCCGTCCGAGCAGATCAGCGAGCTACGCACCGCCCTGGCCGCCATGCTGAAGTCCGTCGCCGAGCCACCCGAGCTGATCGGCTTCTGAGAAATGGCGCAAAAACGCGGAACGCCCGGACCCCGTGATCACACGAGCCGGGCGTTTTGCCTGTTCAAGTCGAGAGCCCCCAAACGGAATCGAACCGTTGACCTTCTCCTTACCATGGAGACGCTCTGCCGACTGAGCTATAGGGGCCTGTCCGTCGCTGCGGACAGGTGTAACCATACACGGCACTCAGCGATGATGCGAACTCGTTCCGGCCCGGATGATCTCCTCCGGTTCGCGCCGCGCGGGAAGCTCGATCACCTCGCACAGATCGGCCAATTCGACGTGCCTGGCCACCTCCGCCACGGAGGAGCAGTCCGCGACCACCCATCCGTGCCTGCGCACCCGCAGCACCTGTCGCCCGGCCCGCACGGCGCCCACGACCTCATAGCCGTCGAGACCGACCCATCGCCTTTCCATAGCGGCACAGAGTAGCCTCAGGGTCTCTCAATTTTCGCCACGCCACAGGCGTTACCGCCATACCGACTCAGTACCGGTAGAACCCCGCGAAGTTCTTCAGCCGCGCGATGTCGTCGATCCGCACCACGGCCCCGGTCTCGGGCGCGTTCATCATCTTGCCCTGGCCCAGGTAGATGCCCACGTGGTGGGTTCTGACGGTCTTCTTGGTGATTTTGCCGAAGAAGACAAGATCGCCCGGTACGGGAGCGGAGTCCACCCGCCGCATCCTCCGGACGTGATCATTGGTGTTCCCAGGCCCCAGCACGTCCTCGCCATGTGCCAGCGCGTACACCCATCGGGCGAACCCCGAGCAGTCGAGCCCCCGCGTCTTGGCAGCCGGGCAGGGTTTGATCCGGCCCTTGTAGCCCTTGCAGGTCCCCTTCGACGGCCCCGGCCGCTCCGCGTGGCCGCCGCCCCATGAGTACACGATGCCGCGCCGCTCGATCTCGTACGCGATCTGCACGATCCTTGGCAACACGCGTGTGGCGAACGGCATGGAAGCCGTGGCGGTCAGCAGGATCAGCACTGCCGCCACGGCTAACCGCCGCTTCATCCCGTCCCAGTTCCCTTCTGTCGGGCCCCGGGATTCAGTCTGCCTTATCCCCTACTTATCCGTACTTATCTGGCTTTATCCGGCTTTGAGGGAGAGCTTCACGGAGCCGACGGTGATGTTCAGGCCGACCGTGCCCTTCGACTTGCGGGGCTTGGTGGTGAACGTGAACGTCACCTTCTTGCCGCGTGGCAGGTCCGCGATCGTGCAGCGCACCGCCGTGCCGCTGTACGAGCACCCCGGCGCCTTGACCACGCGCTGCCCGCCGAACGCCCGCCCGGAGACCTTGACGTTCGTGACAGGGTGCGGACCGGTGTTCGCGACGGTGATCGTGTAACTCCGCCTGCTCTTCGCCGCGCCCGTGACCGACACCTCCGCCGGCGGGTTGGCCATCGCCTTGAGCTGGGCCTCCGAGCCGTTGAACGCGTTCGCGCCGCCGACCAGCGGCCCCTTGTCCGCCGACTGCCAGAAGGTGTGCCGCTTCCAGCTCTTCGGCAACTCCCCGGGATCGCTGCCCCAGCGCGCGAGCCAGAGCGGGTTCGACTTGAACTTCGTGGAGTTGCCCGTGCAGGTCTGCCACCAGCTCGTGGTGGTGTAGATGATCGCGTGCCGGCCGGTCCGCGCGCGGTACCTGGTCGTGAAGTCCTTGAGCCAGGTGACCATGTCCTCGGTGGACAGGTCGTAACAGTGGTTCTTGCCGTTCTTGTCCTTGTACGGGTTGTCCTCGATATCGAGCACCCCCTGCAACGTCTGGCCGTCGGCGATCCAGCTGCCGCCGTTCTGCAGGAAATATTCGGCCTGTGTTGCCCCATCGGATTCGTGCGGTTGCGCGAAGTGATATGCACCGCGAACCAGTCCGGCCGCCGCGGCACCGCCGAACTGGGCGTCGAAACGTGGGTTACGGTAGTTCGTCCCCTCGGTGGCATGGACGAACGCGAACTTCCCGCCCCCAGAGGCGACGCTTTCCCAGTCGATGTCACCGGTCCAGTTGCTGACATCGACCCCAGGTACGCCATCGGCCGCCTCGGCGACCCCGCCACCCATCCCAAGCGCCACGATTACCGCGAATAACCAGAGACGTTTCACGCCGCAGATCATTGCGGAGCTTCACACAATTCCGCAAGTCCAGAAATGTCAACCGATTTCGAGGTATCGAGCCAATACACCGGCCCCAGCGCCAGCGGCTCCGCTCCTGCCGCCCATTCCCGCCAGCGCGCGTCGCCGACGTCGGCGTCGCCGTGGATCGTGTGCCGCACGCGGGCCTCGTATCGGCTCCTGGCGAGCTCGGGCGGCACGTGGCACCAGACCTCCCGCACCCGCGCCGAACCGGCCCCATTGAACTCGATCCCCGCTCTCGCGAGCCCGGCCCGCACGACCGGCCGCAGCGGCGCCAGCCACGGACTCTCCATCACCGCGCCGCGCCCGGCGTTCGCGAGCAGCGTCCACATGCTCTCGCCGGCGGCCGCCCCCAGCCGCCGGCTCCACTCCTGCTCGCTCATCCCGGCGGGCTTTTCGAGCATGTCGGCAAGCGTCTCCTTGAGATCGTCCTTGCAGAAGACCGGCAGGCCGAGCACCCGTCCGAGCGCTCGCGCCACCGTCGTCTTGCCCGACCCGGGCAGCCCGTTCACCAGAACCACAAGCATGCCGCTCCTCCACCCGCCCGACCGATTTCGAAATTCTCCGCCACTTTCCGAAAGACCGCACGTCAGAGCCCTGAAACTGGCGGTCATCGGCAGGTCACGGAGCGGGGATTTTCGCAGGTGGGGACTCTTTATGAACGTGATGTTCGCGTTTGCCAAGAGCGGTTTTGGCTGCACAAACTTGATGCGATTCTCCATCGAGCCCCCGACCTGGGGTTCCTTCGCCATGCCCGCAGGAGGCCGACCATGATCCATGCCCGGGGCTTGACCCGAGTGTTCAAGCTCAAGAAGAAGGAGACCGTCGAGGCCGTCCGTGGCATCGACCTCGACGTCGAACCCGGCCAACTGGTGGCGTTCCTCGGCCCGAACGGCGCCGGCAAGTCGACCACGCTGCGCATGCTCACGACCCTCCTGCCACCCACCTCGGGCACCGCCACGGTGGCCGGGCACGACGTGGCCAGGGACCCGGCAGGCGTACGGTCCCGCATCGGCTACGTCGGCCAGCGCGACAGCGCGGGCGAGGACTTCCTGGTCCGTGACGAGCTGGTCACCCAGGGCCGCTGCTACGGCATGCCCGTCAAGGAGGCGGCGGCCCGCGCCGACGAGCTGCTCGACCTGCTCGACCTGGCGCCGCTGGCCAAGCGCCGCCCGGGCACGCTCTCGGGCGGCCAGCGCCGCCGTCTCGACATCGCGCTCGGCCTCGTCCACCGCCCCGACCTGCTCTTCCTCGACGAGCCTTCGACCGGGCTCGACCCGAAGAGCCGCGCCGAGATCTGGCAGCACATCCTGCGGCTGCGGGAGGCGTACGGGACGACGTTGTTTCTCACCACCCACTACCTGGAGGAGGCCGACACGATGGCCGAACGCGTAGTGATCATCGACAACGGCCTGATCATCGCGGACGGCACGTCGGAGCAGCTCAAGAACGATCTGGCCGGCGACCACATCACGCTCACCACCAGCACGGAGGAGGAGGCGCGGCGGGCCGCGGAGATGAGCGGCGGCGGCACGGCGGCGGGCACGACCGTGCGGCTGCGGGTCGCCAACGCGGCCGCCGCCCTGCCCGAGTGCCTGCGTGCCCTGGACTCAGCCGGCATCAAGGTCACCACGGCAGAGACCACCCGCCCCACCCTCGACGACGTGTTCCTCACTCTCACCGGGAGAAGCCTCACCGATGACGACATTTCTGCGTGACACCACCACCGTCTTCTCGCGCGAGTTCAAGCCCGCCCTGCGCAATCCGGCCGCGCTGCTGTTCGAGATGGGGCAGCCGCTGTTGTTCCTGTTCTTGTTCGGGTCGCTGCTGGACGGGGCCGTCGGGTCGTCGTGGCAGTGGTTCGTGCCGGGAATCCTGGTCATGATGTGCCTGACGGGGCCCATGTCCGCCGGTTACACGCTGCTGGTCGAGCTGATCGGCGGCTCGATGGAGCGCATGCTGGTCACGCCCCTGAACCGGACGGCGATGCTGGTGGGCAGGGCCATGAAGGCGATGATCGTGCTGCTGGTCCAGGCCGTGCTGATCATCCTGATGGCGGTCCCGCTGGGCTTCGAACTGCACACGGCGGGGGTGCTGGCCGGCCTGGCCCAGCTGGTGGTCTTCGGGGTCGGGCTGGGCGCGCTCTCGTTCGTCCTGGCCATCAAGTCGTTCCCGGCGGGCACGCTGTTCTGGGTGGTCAGCCAGTCGATCATGTTCCCCCTGCTGCTCCTGTCGGGGGTGCTGCTGCCGCTGGAGACGGCCCCGGCGTGGCTGCGCACGATCGGGCAGGTCAACCCGGTGACGTACATCGTGGACGCCCAGCGATCCCTGTTCGCCGGCGACCTCGGCGACCCCTCGATCCTGTACGGCACCGCGTCCGCCTGCCTGATCGCCGCAGCCGGCCTCTATCTGGGCAACCGCGCCATGCGCCAGGGCGTGGTCTGATCAGGGACTGATCGCCAGGAACAGGAACGCCGCGAACAACACCAGGTGCACCCCGCTCTGCATGAGCGTCGCCCGGCCCGGCACGACCGTGAGCGTCGAGACCACCACGGTCAGGGCAAGCAGCACCATGTGGGTGCCGCCCAGGCCGAGCAGCAGCGGCCCTTCGAGCCAGATGGACGCCACCGCGATGGCCGGGATGGTCAGCCCGATGCTCGCCATCGCCGACCCGAGCGCCAGGTTCAGGCTGATCTGGACCTGGTCGCGCCGGGCCGCGTTGAGTGCGGCGATCGTCTCGGGCAGCAGCACCAGCAGCGCGATCACCACGCCGACGACGGCCTGCGGCAGCCCGGCCGACGACACCGCCAGCTCGATGATCGGCGACTCGACCTTGGCCAGGCCGACAACCGACACGAGCGCGACCAGCAGCAGCCCGAGGCTGGTCAACGCGGTGCGCCCGGAGGGCCGGGGCGCGTGCTCCTCGGGATCGATCGTGTCGATGGTCGCGCTCACTTGGCCCTCGCTGGTCACGCGAGCTACCGCTCTCGGGCCTGAACGTTCGCCGCTCCGTGCGCCGTCCCTGGGGACCGGCAGGAAGTAGTCGCGGTGCCGTACCGTCTGGGTCAGCACGAACAACCCGTACAGCGCCAGCGAGGCGACAGCGGCGAAGCCCAGCTGAGCGGGTGAGAACGCCGGCCCTTGTGCGCTCGTCGTGAACGTGGGCAGCACCAGGCTCAGCGTGGCGAGCGTGGCCACGGTGGCGAGCGCCTTGCCCGTGCCCTCCGCGTTGAACGCCGCGGTCCGCCGTTTCAAGGTGACGGCGAGCAGGGACAGTCCCACGATGCCGTTGCAGGAGATCATCACGGCCGCGAACACGGTGTCGCGGGCCAGCGACCCGGCCTGCGCGCCACCGGTGATCATGAGGCTGACGATGAGCGCCACCTCGATCACCGTCACGGCCACCGCCAGCACCAGCGAGCCGAACGGCTCCCCGACGCGGTGCGCGATGACCTCGGCGTGGTGCACGGCGGCCAGCACCGCTCCGGCCAGCAGCAGGGCCACTATGATCGCGGGCGCCACCGCCAGCGTGCGGCCCCAGGAAAGCCCCAGCGCGAGCAGCGCCAGGGCGGGCATGAAAACGGTCCACAATCTCGCAGCGTTACGGATCATATACAAGGCGTTCTTCCCTTCTTTCGGGGACAGGAAAGGGGTTTCACCTTGATAATGCCTTGACATCCGTTTTTGAGGGGAATCGCGTGGCCCATGTGATCGCGACGAGCACCGTGCCCTGGATCCCTGTGGCGCACCGCATTGACGTCATGCTCTCCGGGACCGTTCCGCCCCTGGAGCACACCACGTCGGCATTCGCGTTCGTCGCGGACGGACTCGGCAGGACCCTGATGACCTGCGTGGATCGGGAGGGGCGGGGTTGGGACATCCCGGGCGGCCATCTCGAGCCCGGGGAGAAGGCGATCGACGCCGCGGTACGCGAGCTGCACGAGGAGACCGGCCTGCGCCTGCCGGCCGCCACCCTGTCGATCTTCGCCTGGCAGCGCATCGAGCTCCTTGACGCCCCGCCCGCCGACTACCGATATCCGTCGTTGACGTACATGGCCATGTTCCGCGCCGTCGTGCCGGGCCCGGGCGACCCGACCCGGCCGCCGGCCGGCTCGGAGAGCACCCGGGCCGAGTGGCTGCCGCGTGCCGACATCGAGCGTCTCTGCGGGCCGCGTACGTGGCTGACGTTGCTAGAGCGCGCGGGCTCGCTCTAGGTCTTCCCCGCGGTAGAAGTGCTCGGGAATGCGGGCCAGTGTGGAGGGATGGACCTGCGGTCCCAGGCCGTACAACTTCTGGAAGCTCATGATCAGCGGCCGCCAGGCGTCGGGATCGATCCGGTCGCTCGTCCCGGCCATCCGGATCTCCTCGTGCACCCAGACCCGCTGCACGCGTACCTCGAACGCCAGCACCCCGCCGTCGTCCCCCACCGGATGCACCGCCTCCACCACGGCCTCCATGCTGACCGGGCACTCGGCCACCCGCGGCGGCGTCACGGTCTCGGAGGGCGTGGCGGTCAGGCCGGCCCGCTGGAACTTGTCCGCCACGTACCGGTACCCGCGCTCCCACTTGCGGTCGGGAACGGGATCGGAGCCGGTCGTGAGCGCGAGCCGGTCGACGGCCGCGGCGAGCGCGTCGGACGGCAGATTCAGTACGCACTCACGTGTCCTGACCAGGTTCTGAGCCGTCTTGGCCCGTGAACCCAATCCCAGCATCCCCCGCCAGCCGAGCCAGAAGGCCGACGACATGGGTGCCAGGTTGGGGGTGCCGTCCTCGTTCGTGGAGGAGATCAGCACGACGGGCGTGCCGAAGTAGAGAATGTTGGGCTCGATCCTGGTGTGCTGGTCGAGGAAAATGCTCATGCCCACGACTATCGCCGCTGGTCAGGCGCGACGCTGGCGCGTATCGGACGCCTCAGCAGCGGCTCAGGATCCGGGCGCCCAGAGCCGCCTTGACCTCCGGCCATTCCTCGGCGATCACCGAGAAGATGGCCGAGTCCCGCACCTTCCCCTCCTCACCCGGCGCCCACGAGCGTGACCAATTCCGCAGCACGCCCTCGAACCGGGCGCCGAGGCGCTCGATCGCCCGCCGCGAACGCGCGTTCCTGGCATCCGTCTTGAGATCGACCCGCACCACGCCGAGCACCTCGAACGCGTACGTCAACAGCAGGAGCTTCGCCTCGGCGTTGATCCCCGTGCCCTGCGCCGACGCCGCCAGCCACGTCCACCCCACCTCGATCGCCCGCAGGTCCTCGCGCCCCGGCCAGAAGCGGGGATCCCAGAAAGCCGTGCAACCGACGGCCCTGCCATCCGCCACCCGCACCTGCGCGAACGGCGTCAGCCCCGGGCGCTCCAACTGCTCGCGCAGGTACGCCTCCATGTCCGCACCCGGAGGCACCAGGGTGAACGCGTAGGCGGAACGATCCTCCTCCGCCGCCCGCGCCAGATCCGCCGCGTGCCGCATCGTCAGCGGCTCCAGCCTGACCAGGGATCCGTGCAGCACAGGAACATCGAGCCGCAGGCTCATGAAACCTCCTCATCGTTCCTGGCGTTGGCACCTTGCCGCTTCGGGGCAGGTTGCCGGACCGTCACAGGGCCAGGTCCCTCAGATCCTCTGGATGAAATCTCGGTGCGCCGATCATACCGTTCGGCAATCCACCGGAAAGCCTCCTCTGTCCGCTCGTCCTCGTCTTGTCAGTGCCGTGTGCGATGATCCCCGGCATGAACGGCAGCATGGTCGTGCAGACCGCCACCGAATGCGCGAGATTTCTCCGCTCCGTAACGGACCGAGACTGGACGCAAACCCCCATTCCCGGAATGGAGTGGACCGTCGCGAGGACCGTGGCTCACGTGAGCGACTGCCTGTTGTGGTACACCACGGATCTTGCCGCCGGCGAGCAGGAGCTCAGCACCGCGGAGATCCGTGTCCGCCCGGAGTCGAAGCCAGACGACCTCATCACCACGATGACCACATACGCGACGATCCTCGCGCGCGTCGTCGACGGGACTCCACCCGGAGGACGTGGATGCCATCCCTTCGGCCTCGCGGACGCCTCCGGCTTCGCCGCGATGGCCTGCGACGAGATGCTGGTGCACACCGCCGACGTCGGCACTGGCGTCGGTCAAGCCTTTCTCCCGGCCGAGACAGCCGCGGCGGCCACGTTGCGTCGCCTGTTCCCGTGGGCACCGGCGGACACGGACCCGTGGGAGACGTTGTTGTGGGCCAACGGCCGCAACGACCTGCCCGGCCAGGAGCGGCAAGTGGGGTGGAGGTGGCACTGCGCCCCGCTGAGCGAATGGAACGGCGCCAACCCCAGACGCCGGACCTGAGCCCTCTAGATGGGGCCCGTCAGCGGAAGAGGTGCACGTGCTCGGCCACCCACTGGGCGAAGGTCCGTGCCGGTCGGCTTGTGACCTCCTCCACGGTCGGTAGCACGATGGAGCCCTCAACCGGCGGGTTCGTCTCCAATTGGATGGCGAACTCGAGGTACTCGTCCGGATAGCCGGACGCTCGCATGTCCTCGCGAGCTTGCTCTTCCGTGAGCCGGACGAGCTCCACGGGACGCCCGATGGCCGCACTGATCGTGCTCAGCTTGTCCGGCAGCGTCAGGGCCTGTGGACCGGTCAGCGCGTAGGCCTTCCCCGCGTGCCCATCCTGGATCAGCGCGGTGGCCGCCACCGCGGCGATGTCGGCCTCGTGCACCATCGCGCTGGACCGACCACCGTCGAACGCCCGGACCACGCCTTCGGTGCGGATGGACTCCGCCAGGTCGAGCGCGTTGGCCATGAACTCCACGGGACGCAGGTGGGTCCACCCCAGATCGCTGTCGTCGAGAGCCTGTTCCACCGTGCTCGGATCCCATCCGCCCAGCACCGTCACTCGCTGCACGCCGGCCTTGGCCGCCATTTCGACGATCTCGTGCCCGGTCTGCAGCGGCCCGCCGTCATCTCCACCGAACGTGATGAGGTGGAGGCCGGTGACCCCGTCCCATACGGGCCTGAGCGTGTCCGGGTTCGTCAGGTCTCCCTGCACGACCTCGGCCTCGGCCGGCAGCCTGGCCGCTGCTGGATCGCGTGTCAGAGCTCGCACGCGCTCGCCTGCCCGAATGAGCTGCTCGACGAGTTGACGACCAACGGTTCCGGTCGCTCCGGTCACAAGAACGGTCATGAGTCGGCTCCGCTCTCCTCTAGGGGAAACATGAGCGGAACGCTAGAGCTCATTGAGGCCGGATCGTTTCCGCATTCGCCGCTGCCTCGGCAATCATCCGTGGGCGCCGCCCTGGCCTCGCAGTTGGCCATGGGCGGCGCCCTGCGCGCGATACGCGCCTATGCCGGTGTGATCACTGCCCTGGCTACGAGCGGGACGAGAGCGCGACCGGGCCGGACCAGGGCAGCCCGTCCGTCGGCCACAGCTCGGCCTGCCGCTTGACCGTGTTCTCGACCCTGCCGCCCACCGGGCAGCGGAAGCCGTGCGGAGGCACGGTCAGCGAGATCAGGTAGTTGTCGATGGGCACCGTGCTGCACTCGTCCTTGCCGTAGATGCGGTGACCCCAGCCCTCGTACGTGAGCAGCACGGCCTTGGAGCCGAGCTGGCGGTTCACGTTGGCGGACCATATCCACGGGGTGGAGGGGTCGTGGATCGAGTTGCCCAGCAGGATCGGAGCGCTGCCCGTGTAGCGCAGCGTGTGCTGCGGGTTGGTGGTGGGGTGGTTGAGGCAGACGGGCAGGTCCTCGATCGGCATCGGGTTGAAGCGCATGTCCGGGGCGAAACGGGCGGAGTTCCGCATGATCTCGGCGTACTCGTCATAGTTGCGCACCCGGAGGTTGTAGTCCTCACAGAGGATCACGGTCGGCAGGTGGGCGACTTCCCCGGACACGGGCTGCCGGCCGGGCAGCGGCGGCACCCACGACGGCGGCTCGCCACCGTCCAGGGCGCGAATCACCTCGCTCATCAGCTGCCAGGCAGGCCCCTCGGTGCCCAGCACGCCGTTCCACAGGAGCTGCAGCTCGGTCATCGGGCGATCCGGAACGCCGGGCCAGTAGAGCTCGCCCTTGCGCGCCTTGTCCAGCAGCCTCGCCCACACCGCGCGGACGTCCTGCCCGTGCAGGGCGCAGCCGGGCTCCTGGTCGCACCAGCCGACGAACTGGTCGAAGGCGTCCTCGACGGCGGCGGCCTCGGTGTACAGGAACGCCTTGACACCGAGGCTGTGGTCCATGTTGCTGTCCAGGGCGAGAGCCCGGATCCGGTTCGGGAACAGCTCGGCGTACATCTGCCCGAGCAGGGTGCCGTACGAGACCCCGTAGAAGGTCAGCTTCTCTTCGCCGAGCGCGGCGCGCAGGGCGTCCATGTCACGTGCGACGTTGGCCGAGTCGACGTGGTCGTACAGGGGGCCGGTGCGGGCCCGGCAATCGGCGTGCAGCCTCTTGTTGTAGGCGGTCCACTTGTCGAAGTCGGCCTGGCTCTTCATGACGGCGTACGGCATCTCGTTGTACACCGACGCCGAGCAGATCACCGGGTTACTGCGGCCCACGCCTCGGGGGTCGAAACCGACGATGTCGAACCGCTTCTGGATCTCCTCGGTGAAGAATCCGGGGGAGCTGTAGGCGAACTCCACACCCGATCCGCCCGGGCCACCCGCGCCGAGCACCAGAGACCCGATCCGGGCGGCGGGGTCGGTGGCCTTGCGCCGGGCGACGGCGAGGTCAACCGTGGGCCCGTCCGGCTTCGACCAGTCGATCGGGACGGTGAGCGTGCCGCACTCGGCGGCGGGCTCCTCCTGGCAGGGCTCCCATGCGATGCTGCTCCTCCCGCTGACCGCCGAGACACCGCTCTCAGCGGCCGCCCCTGCCGGTGACAGGGGTAACAGCGCCGCCAGGGTCACGAAGGCGGCGGCGAGCACGGAAGATCTTCTTCGCACATTGCTCCAATCGTTGGTCGGCGGCCGGCCTGCTCACACGACAGGCGGCCGATCCTCGATCATCCCGGGTCAAGGGCGCGCGCGCAGAAGGTTAGGAAATTTCGCACAAGTGACCGATTCCGCCGCTTTTGTCCAGGTCCGCCCCGCCACATGCACGGGGCTTGGTCACCCGCGATGTGGTGGACCAGCCTTGATGCGCTGCACACGTGGTCCGAGGGCTGCTCTATCCGTGCCAAGAGCGGTGAGTCTCCAGTGCGTGGGAGAACTGCTCAGCGGCTTCGGCAGACTTGGCGCGGACCAGCCCGGCGGTCAGCATCCGGGCAGGCGCCGGCCCGGCGATCCAAGCCTCCAAGTTGGCATACCAGTCGGCGTCGTGTCCGCTGTGTACGGTGAAATCCTCCACGAGCCATGCCATATGGCGGGCCGCCGCCTCGGGGTCGAGTGCCTCCCATTCGGCCAGGTAGGGAGCCAGTTCCAGACCGAGGGTATCCGCGATGATCTCGATCATGCTCATGACGTCGACGTCACGTGGATAGTGAAGAAGAGTCTGTCGCCACCACGCATTGACGACGGTCATGATGGCTTCCTGCTCGGCTTGCCTCAGACTTCGCCATCCGAACGTGACCCACCGCATCACCGAGTCGGCGTAAAGGCCGTCGAGCTCTTCGAGGATGAGCAGTTCCAGCAGCCGGGGCAAGTAGTGCTTGAACTCTTCGAGGTCTCCCCACGTGGAGATGGCGTGCGAAGCGTACGGCTGCAGCGCGGATGCGGTGAGCAGACGAAGCGGTGCCGCACGTGCTGCCTGAACGCTTTCAGGCGACACGCAGTGGTCGCACACGGCGGTCTCGGCGGGAAGTGGGTATCGGGAGAAGACCGCATACAGGTTGTCCAACGCCGAGCCGAGATCAGACAACGTGTTCACCCACGGATGCTACGGCGCCTTCGACAAGATCTCATCAGAGTTCGCCACAGACCGGCCGTCCGCTCCCACGACGGGAGTGCGTAGCGTGCCAAGCCGGTCGATCTCGACCTCCACGACGTCGCCCGGCTGCAGCAGCCACGGCGGCGTAGCGCATCGCCGAGATCAGCCCCAACCATGTGGCCAAGGCCGTCTACCTGAGCATGACGCGGTTCATCACCGAGATGTCCGAGCACGCCGATCCCGACGACGGCCGCGACGAGGACTATCTCCGCCTTCGGCTGGAGGTGCACGCGGAGCTGGTGAACGCGATCATCGCGGGCGATGTCGCGCGCACCGTGGCGGCGGTCGAGCGCCACCACGCCCCCTCGTGAAGGAGGTCCCTCCGGGTGGGGGTGGCCACGCTCACCTCCGTCGGTGAGCGTGGCCGCAGTTGGGTCAGACTCCGAACGCGGCCGGGTAGCGGATGGTGCCGGACGGCACGGGCCGGCTGGGGTCGAAGACGAGCGCCATCATGTACTTGTCCTCGACGTCGAAGGGCGACCGGATGCCATGGCGCGAGGCCGGGACGAAGCCGAAGCGGGGGTAGTACTCGGCGTGGCCGAGCACGAGCACGAGGTTTTCCCCCTGCTGCCGGGCGGCGTCGAGGGCGCCGCGGATGGCGGCCGAACCGGCGCCGCGCCGCTGGTGCTCCGGCCGTACGGCGCACGGGCCCAGGGTGAGGGCGGGGAAGCCGTCGACGTGGCAGCGGGTGAGCAGCGCGAACCCGGCGATGGCGCCGTCGGGCTGCTGCGCGATCCACGAGAGGCCGGGCAGCCAGGCCGCCGGGTCGGCACGCAGGGCCTCGACCAGGTCCGCCTCGTGAGGGGTGGGGAAGGCGGCGAGGTTGACCTCGCGGATCTGGGCGAGGTCGGCGGCGGTCTCGGGGCGGGTGATCCAGGAAGTGGTCATGGGGTGTTCGAGTCCGTTTCTGTGCTCGCCTGCCGATTCGATCAAGTGCGTGCCGTTCGATATGGAAAGCTACAACCGTCGTTCCCGTACGGGACCGTGCTTCATCTGAGCAGCCAGCAGGGCAACGCTCACCTGCACTGGCACGTCGCGGCCCTGCCACGCCCCGACACGTCGGAAAGCCGTCACGGCGAGGCCGCGCGCACCGTTTGGGCGGCCACCAGGGCGGCGTAACGGCCTCCATAGGCCAGGAGCCGCTCATGGGTGCCCCACTCGACAATGCGGCCGCCGTCGACCACCAAGATCAGATCCGCGTCGCGGATGGTGCTCAACCGGTGTGCGATGACGATCCGGGTCTGGGTGAGCCGGGCGAGGTGGCTCTCGATCGCCGCCTCGCTCTCGCTGTCGAGGTTGCTGGTCGCCTCGTCCAGCAGCAGGATCTTCGGCCGGGAGAGCAGGGCACGCGCGAGGGCGAGCCGCTGCCGCTGGCCGCCCGAGAGTCCGGCGCCCTCGGTGAGCATGGTCTCGTACCCCATGGGCATCTGGCGGATCTCGGCGTCCAGGCGGGCCGTCTTCGCCGTCTCGACGATCCGGGCGAAGGACGCGTCGGGGTCGTTGAGCGCGATGTTCTCCCTGATCGTGCCGGTGAAGAGCGAGGGGTCCTGGGTGACGACGCCGAACTGCCGCCGCAGCGTGCGCAGGTTGAGCTCGCTCACCGGCACCCCGTCATAAAGGATCTCGCCCGTGGTCGGCGTGTGCAGGGCCAGCAGCAGCCGGGCCAGCGTGCTCTTGCCCGACCCGGAGGGGCCGACCAACGCGACCTTCTGGCCGGGTTCGATCTTCAGTGAGATGCCCTGGAGCGTCCACGGCGCCCGGGGGTCGTACCGGAAGCCGACGTTGCGCAGCTCGACCGCGCCGCGCAACCGGAGGACCTCGATGCCTTCGGAGGGTTCGGGGTCGGAGGTCAGGATGTCGGAGAGCCTGTCGAAGTGGGCGCCCGCCTGCTGGAGGCTCTGCATGCTCGCCATGAGCGACGACAGCGGTGTGAGCGCGCCGACGGCGATGGCGTTGAGCGCGAGCAGAGTGCCCAAGGTGAGGTCCCCGTCCAGTGCCCGCCAGGCCCCGACCCACAGCAGGCCGAGCGGGGCGAGCACGCGGAAGGCGCCGAGCGCCGCCTCCAGCAGGCCCTGGGTGATGCCGCCGCGGATGTCCGCGTTGAGCTGGGCGGTGAAGTTCTTGGACCATTGGTCGACCGCGCGCTTCTCGGCCCCGGACGCCTTGAGGGTCTCGATTCCCCCGATGGCCTGGATCAGCTGGCTCTGCGTCGCCGAGAACGCGGTCAGTTCCTGCTGGGCGAGGTAGTTGACCCGGCGGCTGGTCGCCAGCAGCAGCACGATCTGCAGGACGGCGACGCCGAGGAGGCACGCACCGAACAGCGGGTCCTGTATGAAGACCAGGATCAGGTATCCGATCGCCAGCGGCCCGTCCAGCAGGGCTGACAGGATCTGGCCGGTCAGCATCTCCCTGAGCACCGCGACGCTGCCCGCCCTGGTGACCAGGTCTCCCTTGCCGCGCAGCGCGAAGTAGCGGTACGGCAGGGCGACCAGGTGGGAGACCACTCCCCGGGTCAGCTCGGCGTCGGCGCCCGCCCGGACCGCGACCAACAGGACCGACCGCAGCGCGCCGACCACGAACTGTGTCACCGTGGCGAGCAGTATGCCCGCGCCGAGCACGCCAAGGAGCGTATCGGCACCCATGGGCAGCACCCGGTCCACCAGCACCTGCGAGAACAGCGGCAGCACCAGCCCGAGCGCCTGCAGCAGCAGCGACGCGAGCACGACCTGCGCGAGCAGGCCCCGCCGGCGCATGACGAGATTCTTCAGGAACTGGCGCCGCCACGTGCTCGCCGCACTGGAGCGCCCCCGCCGGAACGCCGGGCCCGGCTCGAAGGCCAGCAGGACGCCGGTGAATCCGGCGTTGAACTCCTCCGCCGAGAGCCTGCGCCGCCCCCGCGCGGGGTCCACGATGTCGACGCGATCGGGAGCCCAGCGCTCGACCACGACGAAGTGGTTGAACTCCCAGTGGACGATGGCGGGCATGGGGATGCGGGCGAGGTCCTCGGGTTCCAGTGAGAAGGCCTTGGCGGTCAGCCCCGACTCACGGGCGCCCGCCACGATGGCGAGCGCGGTGAGCCCGTCCCTGCCGACCTGGAGCCGGTCGGTGAGTTCGTGGAGCGAGAGGCGGTGCCCGTGGAACGACAGCACCATGGCCAGGCACGCCGCCCCGCATTCGGCGACGGTGTTCTGGAGCAGGACCGGCACGCGCCTGCTCATGACGAAATCCCTGATGCCACGACGAGCGCGAGGCCGCCCCCGATGGCGAGGAGCACCATGACCAGCCCCCAGAGAAGCACGAACCACCTTCGCCGGATGACCAGCGGCTTGCTCTCCCGGGTGGCGGGGTCGGCGTACCGGCGCAGCGCCTCCTCACGGTAGATGGGGCGGCTCATGACCAGTGCCATTCGATCGACGCGCGCTCGCGGCGCTCGGCCAGCCAGGCGTTGAAGGCGGCCTGCCCGGCGGCGGCCAGGGTGGCGGGGTCGTCCTCGGCGGGACGGCGTTCGATCACCGAGCCGGTGAGGAAGCCCTTCTCATGCCGGACGGGCCCGACGACGCTCCCGGGCTCGGCGCCCCGCAGCGGCTCGGGCAGCTCGTACTCCCACCGGTCGCCCACGATCGCCTGGACCTCACCGGCGGCCGCCGTCAGCGAGGCGATCAGATCGGCGGGCGCGGCGGCGGCGAGGGGGGCCGGACCCGTCACCCACAGAGCCCGTACCCTGGCGAACTCGGCGCGGCGCGTGGCGAGGCAGGCGGGGGCGAGCTCCGCCTCCTTGCGCCGCCGGAACCTGCGGCGGCGGGCGATGCCGCCGACATACTCCTCGAACTGCGGCAGGGACATTCCGACCTGCTCAAGCCAGGCGACGGTCGCCGCGCGGTCGTGCAGGCCGCGCCCTCTGCGGAACTCGTCGGCCGCCGCCTGGAGGTCCTCGACGGCCAGCGGCTCGTCGTCGGCCATCACCTCGTTGAGGAGCAGGCACTGCTCGACGATCTCGTCGTGCGGGGACATGGTGGTGCGGGAGAGCGAGCGCAGCATGGTGAGCGCCTGGGCCACGGACAGGTGAACCTGGTCCACGCTGACCAGCTGGCCCGCCGCCCAGTGGGTCGAGTGCTCGATCAGCCAGGGCACGCCCTCGTCGGCCGGGGCGGTCAGCGCGACCGTCCCGCCGTCCGGGTGCGCGAGCAGGAGGTCGTAGTCGACCACCGGTGTACCGGGCCGGAGGTCGACGACGAGCTGGGCATCGGTTCCCGGGTTCTCGGCCGTCCACTCCGCGGCGGTCCTGCGGGCCGCGTCGACGTGGGCGCGCCTGCGGGGCAGCCCGCGCAGCAGTTCGACGGCGGACTCCAGCACGGCGCCGAAGTCACTCATGGGACTCTCCTTCTTGCGCAGGGGTGACCGTCTGACCGGCGATCTCGTCGCGGGCGAGCCAGGCGGCGATGGCGTCGCTGATGGGCAGGCCCGTACGCATCTCAACGAACCCCCAGGCGCCATTGGGGTTGATCTCCAGGAAGACGTAGTCGCCTTCCGGTGTGAGGATCAGGTCGATGGCTCCGTACGTCAGCCCCAACGAGGCGACCAGCTCGACGCACCGCTTTTCCACGTCCGCGGGAAGCGCGTGCGCGGCGTACCTGACCCGGTCGTCGTCGTAGTGGCGCCAGTCCTCCCTGGCCGTCCGGGACGCCTGTGAGTCGATCTCGGCGGCGAACACCTCGTCCGCCACGACGATCACGCGCAGCTCCACGGCCTTGGACACGTACGGCTGGAGGATCACGGGCTCGTGCTGGAGCAGGTGCCGTGAGGTCAGGTGACGGCGGGTCAGCACGGTCGTGTACGTACGGTGCTCCTCGCCGTCGATCGTGAAGTCATCGGAGTTGATCTGCTTGGCGATGAGCCTGCCCCCGGCACGCTCGTACGCCGGGACCAGCTCGGCCGGGTCGTTGGTGAACGACGTCTTCGGTATGGAGAAACCCAGCGCCGCCGCGCGGGCCATATGAATGATCTTGTTGTGGGCCTGACGCTCTGGCTCGCGCCGCGCGGGCAGCCACCGGGCGGGGATCAGGTCCCACGCTCCGTCCAGAAGGAACTGCGCCTGCCAGGCGACGTGCTCTCGATGGCTCGGCTCCGACACCTCGGCCGACGCCGCCGAGCGGGTCGGGCGCCTGCGCCACACCGCCGTCACCGTCGAAAGATCGAGCGTGCCGTTGTCGGTGTGGAGGGTGATTCGGTGCTCTCCGTCCGCGAAGGTCACCGTGAGGCGGCTCCTGGCGGGGAACTCCCCGCTGTCCCACCAGGTCACCGCAATGTTCCGGCGCAGCAGCTTCGGCATCACCAGGTCGACCGTGTCGTCCAGAGGCTCGCTCAGTATGAGGATCATGTTCCAGTCGCCTCGCTCGCGGTGTCTCTCAGCGTGAAGACGGCGGCGGAGCGGGCCGGGGCCCGCTCCGCCGCCGCGGAAGGAGATCAATGTGAACGGATGGTTCTCATCTTCCTGATCAGAACTCGCCCGGTACGGGGTTAGTTGTTCTCCCACTCGGCGGGCTTGCCACCGATGTACCAGGAGATGGTCCACCGGCCGCCGGCCACGTCGCCCAGCTCGGCCTCGGTCAGCTCGGCGCCGTCGATGGCAAGGTCGTTCAGCGAGATCTTGGACATTTCGTCCCCCTTTCACCGCTTCCGCGGTGTGTCTTCGTTCCCCCGGTGTTTCCGTGGAACCTGTCGTGCTTACGAAGACGAAGTTAGGGATGACGACTTGGAAGGTAGTTGGAGCAGACTGGGATCTTGACTTGCGGTTCTTCTGCCAGCGCTCTGAGCTGCGCGAACACGGCATCGAGCCGGACGAGGAGGATATCCTCCGGCACTGGGACGGCTGTTTGACCGGGTCCGTCAGCCGGTCCCGGTCATCGCCGCGAGGCGGCGGGCGAGCAGGGCGGCGGCCTCCCGCAGCTCCGGCGGCTCCAGCACTTCCACCTCGAAGCGCAGCCTGGCCACGTGCACGGCGAGCCACTCCAGGTCTTCCCCGCCGACGACGAGCACGCACCACCCGTCGCGATCGTCCTCGACCCGCCCCACCTGGGGCGGCACCAGCTCCCGCACCTGGTCGGGCCGGGCGTGCACCCGCACGCGGGCGAGATACCGGTACGGCGCCGCGGTCACGGACCGCTGCACGTAGGCGACGGGGTCCGGATGCTCTCTTGCCCGGAAGCGCCAGGTCGTCGCCGCCACCTCGCGCATCCGGTCCAGCCTGAAGGTGCGCCAGTCGTCGCGGTCGACGTCCCAGGCCATCAGGTACCAGCGGCGGCCGGTGGCGACCATCCGCACCGGCTCGACCGTGCGCTCGTACTCCCCGCCGTCGCGGCCCGCGTACCGGAACCGCACCCGCACGGCGTCGCGACAGGCCCGCGCGAGCGTCACCAGCAGCTCCGGATCGATCTCGACCCCAGGGCCGACCAGGGTCTCGGTCGCGCCGTGCACCGCTCGCACCTCGGCGCGCAGCCGGGGCGGCATCACCTGGTCGAGCTTCGCCAGCGCGCGCAGTGCCGCCTCGCCGGCCCCGGCGACCGTGCCCCCCGAGGCCAGCCGCAGGGACACCGCCGTCGCGATCGCCTCCTCGTCGTCGAGGAGCAGCGGCGGCAGCCGGGTGCCCGCGCCGAGCTGGTAGCCGCCGCCGACGCCCGGCGACGCGTGCACGGGGTAGCCGAGCGCGCGCAGCCGCTCCACGTCGCGGCGCACCGAGCGGTCGGTGACTCCCAGCTCGGCGGCGAGCTCGGTGGCGGTCCAGGACGGCCGGCGCTGCAGCAGCGCCAGCATCCGCAGCACCCGCTCGGTGGTCGCCTCGACGGTCACGCGGTCATCGTTTCACACATCACGGAACGATCCTGTCCGGTATTGGCGGCAGGGTGGAATCATGACCGACCAGACTTGGAACCCTCTGCTCCGAGAGCAGCTCGCCTGGCACTGGACCAGCCAGCTGCGCGATCGGCTCGACGGGCTCACCGACGACGAGTACTTCTGGGAACCGGCGCCCGGCTGCTGGAGCGTGCGCCCGCGCGGCACCGGCACCGCACCGGTGCAGGCCGGGGCCGGCGCGATGACCATCGACTTCGCGATGCCGGTGCCCGACCCGCCACCGTTCACCACGATCGCCTGGCGACTCGGACACGTGATCGTCGGCGTGCTCGCGATGCGCAACGCCGCGCACTTCGGTCGCGCGCCCACCGACTACTACTCGTTCGAGTACGCCCCGACCGCAACCGCGGCGCTGGCCCAGCTCGACGCGGAGTACGCCACGTGGCTGGCCGGGGTCGAATCCCTCGGCGAAACCGGCCTCGCCCGCCCGTCCGGGAAGGCGGAGGGAGAGCACGCCGAGCGTCCTCTGGCAGCGCTGGTCCTGCACATCAACCGCGAGCTGATCCACCATCTGGCCGAGGTGTGCCTGCTGCGCGACCTCTACCTGCACACCCACCAGCAGACCCGACAGGAGGCGAGCTGAGATGGCCCGCGACGTCCAGATCACCTTCGACTGCGCCGACCCGGCCGGACTGTCGGCCTTCTGGGCCGAAGCCCTCGGCTACCCGCTGCAGGACCCGCCCAAGGGCTTCGAGTCGTGGGAGCAGGCCCTGGAGGCGATGGGCGTGCCGCCCGAGAACCGCAACGACGCCTCGGCGGTGGTCGACCCCGAGGGCTCGCGGCCACGGCTGTTCTTCCAGCGGGTGCCGGAGGGCAAGCAGGCCAAGAACCGCGTGCACCTCGACGTGCGGGCCGCGCCCGGGCTCGAGGGCGAGGCTCGGATGGCGGCCCTGGAGGCGGAGGCCGAGCGGCTCGTCTCCCACGGCGCCACCCGGCTCCAGCGCTACGAGCCCGCTCCTCCGCTCGGCGCCGGTCACATCATGATGGCCGACCCCGAGGGCAACGAGTTCTGCCTCGACTGATCAGGCGCCCGGCATCCCACTAACCGGAGAACCTCTGCGCGAGGTCCCGGGCCCACTGCGCGGCCTTGGCCGCCTCGTCGCCGGTGACGGGCGCGCCGGGCCACCGGCTCAGGCGCTCCACCTGCTCGGCGAAGCGCAGGTGCTCCTGGTGAGCGTGTTCCCGGCAGGCGAGGCAGGTGACGCTTTCCGGACGAGACGAGGTCATCGCATAGGGCACCTGGAGTCCGCAACCGGTGGTGACGACACTCGGTGCGTCGGGCACAGCACCCAACGTCGACGCGATCAGGTTGCGGTAGGCGGCACCGGCCTGCATCACCTTCTGCTCGACGTGGATGTGCGGATCGGTCTCACTCATCTGCGTCCGCCTCCGTCCGGGTCGTCCCGGACTCAGACTAATGCGTTTGGTGACGGGCCTCCTTACACCGCGAGCAGGCCGCGCAGGACATAGGGCATGATCCCGCCGTGCCGGTAGTAGTCAGCCTCGCGCGGGGTGTCGAGGCGGAGGCGGGCTTGGAAGGTGACGTCATCGGCGGTGAGCGCTTTGGTCTCTTCCATCAGCCGCCTGACAGCGGAGGGGCGGCCGGGTCCACGCGGCCGATCCAGTTCGGCCAGGTCGTAGGGGCGGGCGGCATCGGTCGCCGTCAGCGATACCTCGCGGCGGAACACCGAGAGGCGCCACCCGATGAGCGATCCGGAGGGTGCGGCAAGCGTCAGCCTGTGACCAGGTCCATGCGGAGGAACTCGGTGATGCGGAGCAGCTTCGGTGGGCGTGCCACCTCATCGGGGAGGGCCTGGAACGCCTCGTCTTCCCCGACGAGGCGTGGGGAGGCGAGTTCCACCTCCCTTTCGTCGACCCAGAGCCGCGCACCTTCGGCTGCCAGGACGTTCTGCACCCAGTCCGAGCGCGATCCATAAACCAGAACGAACAGGTAGCCGCCGTCGACAGGATGCGCATCGAGCGGCGTGCGGTACGTCGCGCCGGAAATGCGACCGACGTGAATCAGCACCGGCCACTTCCCGCCGGCGATCGCGCGAGGGTTGAACACCCTCTTGTTCACATGCCCCCACCACTTCGGCATCGGCATCGGGATCTCCTTCTCTCGCCCTGGGGGGCGCATTGTAGGTCGGACGTTCGCCGAGCCCTCAGCTGATGCCGACCCGAGAGGACTTACACCAGTAAGGCGGCTTACAGATGTAAGGTTGGCTTACGCTTGTAAGGTTGTCAATCCGCGCATCCCGGAGCCGTCGTGTCACGACCATCACAACCACTCAGCAGAGGTCTCGTGCTGGAAGCCGCGATCCGGGTCGCGGATCGCGGCGGCGTGGAGGCGATCACGATGCGTCGGGTGGCGCAGGAACTGGGCGTGGAGGCGATGTCGCTCTACCACCACGTACCGAACAAGGACGCGATCCTCGACGGCGTGGTCGACATGGTGTTCGCGGCGATCAAGCTACCCCGTGTCGAGTGCGACGATTGGCGCGACGCGATCCGTGCGCGCGCCTCCTCTGCACGTGCGGTCCTGTCGCAGCACAGCTGGGCTCTCGGCCTCATGGACTCCCGTCATAACCCGGGGCCGGCGACGCTACGCCACCACGACGCCGTCCTCGGCGTCCTCCGGGAGGCGGGGTTCACGCTGCCGATGGCCGCGCACGCTGTCTCGCTCATCGACAGCTACATCGCCGGGTTCGTCCTCCAGGAGGCGAACCTGCCGGTGACGACGCCGGACGATGTCGAGGAAGTGGCCGGCAGCATCCTCGAGCACCTGCCGGCGGACGAGTTGCCGTACCTCACAGAGATGATCGTCGACCACGCCCTGCGGCCGGGCTACGACCACACGAGCGAGTTCGGCTACGGCCTGGACCTGATTCTGGATGCGCTCGAAGCTCGCCGGAGGTAGAGCCCCGGCAAACCCTGCCGGATCCTGCTATCTTCGTCGAAGCCGCCCGGACCCGCCTTGGCCCGGGCCTGACGTTTCTCCTCCGCCCGGTGATCGGGGGCGGCGGTGAGGGCGCGTGTCCCGTCCTCCCGCAGTCCTGGACGTCCCCCGGCGGGCCACGGGTCGCACCATTCATTTCATCGCACCCCCGGCGGGGGTGCCAGGCGCCGGCGACCCAAGGTGGCCCGCCCCGCCGGCGGCGATGAAGGACACCCATGCCGTCCACCGCATCCGGCTACAGTCCCCTGCTGCGCACCCCCGGTGCCGCCGCCTTCTTCCTCACCGCTGCCGTGGGCCGCGTCGGCATCGCCATGACCGGTCTCGGCCTGGTCTGGCTGCTGCACGCCCGCACCGGCTCCTACGGCACCGCCGGCCTGGCCGCTGCCGGCTTTGCCCTCGCCGAAGCCCTGATCGGGCCTCATGTGGCCCGCCTGATCGACCGGTTCGGGCAGACCCGCGTCCTGCCGTTCTGCCTCCTCGCCCACGGCGCCGCCATCGCGGGCGTCCTCGCGTCCACCACTGCCACGGCGGCCATCGCCGCCGCCACCTGCGCCGGCGCGACCATCCCCCAGTTCGGAGCCCTCTCCGCCGCCCGCTGGGCGCATCTGCTGCGCGAGCGGCGAGCGGACGAGCTGCCCACCGCCTTCTCCCTGGAATCGCTGGCCAACGCCACCGCCTTCCTCTTCGGCCCCGTCCTGGTCACCGCGCTCGGCGCGGTCGGTGACACGACGCTGGCCAGCACCATCGCCGCGGCCCTGATCGTCGGCGGGGGTGCGGCGCTGGCCGCCCAGCGCCACACCGAGCCGCCGCCCGCCCGCGAGCACGTCGAACGCGCCGCGCCCACCGACCGCGCCGACCACGCTGCACACGCCGTACACGCCCGCCCCGGGCGGACCCTGCTGCGGCCGGCCTTCCTCCTCCTGGCCGCGCTCAACCTGGCCATCGGGCTGTACTTCGGCACCATGGGGGTCTCGGTGAGCGCCTTCGCCGTCGAACACGGCATGCCCGGCGCGGCCGCGCCGATCATGGCCGCCTGCAGCCTCAGCGGGCTGTTCTCCGGATGGCTCTACGGGCTGCGCCGGCACCGCGCCCCGGCGCACCGCCGGCTCGTGGTCGCCACCGCCTGGCTGACGGCCACGGGGCTGCTGCTTCCCCTCGCGCCTTCCGCGATCTGGCTGGGTGCGGCAGTGGTGATGACGGAGGCGGCGGTGCCGCCCACGCTCGTCCTGCTGAACGTCCTGACGGAGAAGGCCGTCCATCCGAGGGCCCTCACTCAAGCGTTCACCTGGAACAACTCCGCCAGCGCGGCAGGTTCGGCGTTGGCGGCGTCCCTCGCCGGCCGCGCCGCCGACGGGCTGGGCGCCTCTGCCGCCCTCGCGCTGGCCCCCGCGGCCGGTCTCGTCCTCCTCGTCCTGGCCCTCTCCCTCTCGTTCGCCGCTCGGGTGTCGGCGGCAGGGCCGAGCACCCGGCGCGAGAGCGGCAGCGGCGACCGTACGGCGACCTAGGGCCTTCTGGAGCTCGCACCAGGTACCGCGCGGGCTTGACAGCGGCGGGGATAACCGTTAGCTATAGGGTGAATGGCTAACGGTTAGGGGAGGCCCCATGCAGCAGGAAGTGGTGCTGGCGATGCTGGCCAAGGAGCCGTCGCACGGCTACCAGCTGCGCGCGCGGCTGCGCGACGCGCTCGGCCCTCTCGGTGACGCGATGAACGCCGGGCAGATCTACGTCACGCTGACCCGGCTGGAAAAGGCCGGCCTGCTAGAAGTCGAGAGGTCTGCCGATGGCGCCGACCGGTCGGATCGCAAGGTGTACGCGCTCACCCCCAACGGCCAACAGCGAGTCGCCGAGTGGATCGCCGAGGTGAGCTGGCCGAAGCCCGACCTCGCGGAGTTCCACCTCAAGCTGATCGCGGCCGCGTCGGCCGGGCTGGCCGACCCGATCACCATCGTCGACACCCAGCGCCGCGAGCTGCTGCGCCGGCTGCGTGACGCCCAGCGCGCCGCCATGGCCGAGCCGGACCGCTCGGACGCGGCGCTGTTGTTGGAGGGCATCGTGCTCCGGCTGCAGGCGGACCTGCGCTGGCTCGAAGCATGTGAGAAGAACTGGACCCACCGAAGGAGTGGATCGTGAGCAATGCCCCCGACACGTCCGTGCTTCGCGCCCGCGGCTTACGAAAGGAGTACGGCAGCGGGGAAGCCGCTTCCCGCGTTCTGGCTGCTGCTCGCCGTGGTGCTGGCAACCGTGCTCGTGGTGGCGGCGCTCACCGCTGTTCCCGCCCGCCTCGGCGGGCGCCGTCCCGTGACCGAGGCTCTCTAAGCCGAGCATTCGCGCGGCCCGGAAGCCAACCCGGACGCGCGGGATTCCGCCAGGCGGCCCGGTACGGTACGCAAGGCGAATGAAGAAATAAGACACAAGGTGTCGGGTTTTGGGTCGAGCATGGTGGCACCGGTCGGCGTCGACGGCGGACGTGGACCGGGGCCCCTACGGATAGACAAGGATCTTGATGCGCGAAACGCCAGAAGAGCTCAAGGAGCTTCAGGCCCTCCTCGACGCCTCCCTCTCCCGCTCCACCTCCCACCTCCGCTCGATCATCAACACCGAGCGCACACTGACCGCAGAGCAGGTCACCCAGATCCTGACCGGCATGTGCACTCTGGCCCTGTCCACCGTGACGGCGAAGGGCGAGCCGCGGATCAGCGGCGTGGACGGGCACTTCCTGCACGGCAAGTGGCATTTCGGTACGGCGCGCAACGCCGCCAAGGCCCGCCATCTCGCCGCCCGCCCCGCCGTCAGCGCCGCGCACATGCGGGGTGAGGACCTGGGCGTGTTCACGCACGGCACGGTGGAGATCCTCAACCCGCAGGACGGCGAGCCGGCCGCAGACTGGCCGGACCTGCTCGCGTACCTCAAGGGCTTCTACGGCGATGACGCCTTCGACTGGGACATCGACCTGGTCTACTACCGGCTGCATCCGCACTGGATGACCGTCTACGCCCCCGATATCGCGAAGCTCACTGCGGCGTCCCAGTCCTGATCCGCAGCACAAGCCCGAGAGGGCTCTTCCACCAGGCGCGCGAGTTCGTCATGCCCTGCGTGCCGACCTGCGCCTTCTCCCCTTACTGCGTCAACTCTAGGCGCGTGCCACGAGGATGCCGTCGTCATCGCTGAATAGCTCGGCCCCTGGGTGGAAGGTGACACCGCCGAAAGTGACCGGGACGTCACGCTCGCCAGTGCCCTCCTTGCCGCTCTTGCGCGGGTTGGAACCCAGCGCCTTGACACCCAGGTCCAGTTCACGCAGGGCGGCGACATCCCGTACTGCACCGTTGATGACCACGCCGGCCCAGCCGTTGGCGACGGCCAGGCCGGCGATGACGTCACCCATGAGGGCGGTGTGCAGCGAGCCGCCGCCATCGACCACCAGGACGCGTCCCTCGCCGGGCTCTCCCAGGACGGACTTGAGCAGCGCGTTGTCCTCATGGCAGCGAACGGTGACGACCGTGCCGGCGAAGGCCCGGCGGCCGCCGTACTGGCGCAACTGCAGGTCGCAGGAGTCGAGCTGGTCGCCGCGCTCGTCGTAGAGGTCTGCGGTCACGATGGTCATAGCGCGGCCTGTCTGCGAATCGGCGGGGGTGCCAGTGGCGAACTGCTGCCGGTGCCACGACCGTACAGGTGGTCAGTCGTCGGGGCCTTCCATCTCGCCGCTACGGGGGTGGGGCCGGGACCGAAGGCAGGCACGGGTCGTTGACGCGGACGGGAGAAAAGGATACGTTCCGGTGGATTTCACGGTTGTCCAAGGGAAATCCGGTGAGATGCCGGTGCGGACGCGCCACTGTATCCGGGACGTAGATCCCGGGAGCCAGGTCGCTTGGGCTTGCGTGACCTCATTTGTTGGGACGCGTCATCCCTGAGGAGGCTTGTATGAGTGGTCTGTCCGCTCCTTCGGTAATCTCATTTCCCCGTCTGCGGTTGTGGCTGCTGGCTGTGCCGGTGCTGCTGCTGATCGCCTACCTGGTGCTGATGGACAACGGGGCCATCTCTCAGACCGGTGCTTACCTGCACGAACTCATGCACGACGGGCGCCATCTGCTCGGCGTGCCCTGCCACTAGGCGTCTGCATGGTACGCACCCTGCTGGTCAGGGGCCTGCTTCTGGGCCTGCTGGCCGGATTGATCGCGGGCGGCTTCGCCTTCACCTTCGGGGAACCGCAGGTGGACAGCGCAATCGCGCTGGAGGCGGCCCATGAAGCACCTGGTCATGACCATGCCGAGGAGGAACTGGTCAGCAGGCCGGGGCAGAAGGCCGGGCTCTTCCTGGCCACGGGCCTGTACGGGCTGGCGGTGGGAGGGGTCTTCGCTCTCGTGTACGCGGGCCTGCGCGGACGGGTCGGCCCTCGGTCGGAGGGCGCGTTGGCGCTCACCGTTGCCGGGACCGCGTTCGTGGCGGTGATCCTGGTGCCGTTCGTGAAGTATCCGGCCAGCCCGCCGGCTGTCGGGGACCCGGAGACGATCAACAGTCGCACCGTTCTCTACCTGGTGATGATTCTCGTCGGGCTGGCCGCGACGGTGATCGCGGTGGCGACCGCGCGCCGGGTGACTGCCGGGCCTTGGGCACGGTGGGTCGCGGCGGTGGTGGCGTTCCTGGTTCCGGTGATCGCGGCGTGGACTCTGCTGCCGACCGTGAACGAGGTGCCCGAGGGCTTCTCCGCCACGTTGTTGTGGCAGTTCAGGCTCGCGTCGCTGGGGACGCAGCTCGTGTTCTGGACGGCCTTCGGCGTGCTGTTCGGGTGGGTGAGCGACCGGGCGGCGCATCGTGCGGCCGCTCGGGCGACCGTCGCCTCGCCGAGCTGAGCTGAGCGGGGTGCTTTTCGTCCGGCACGCCAGTACGCCGGGGATGCGGGCCGCCTGCTTTCCCGCGGCCGACGAGGATGCCGATGCGGCGAGCCTGGCCAGGGCCGCCGCCTTGGCTTCGGTGGTGGCCGGGCCGGTGGCGTGCGCGGCTCCCAGCGCTGCCGCACGCCAGACCGTCGCCGCCATCGGCCAGCAGGTTCGGGTGGTTCCGGCGCTCGCGGAGGCGGATTGCGGCCGGTGGCGCGGCTTGCCGTACGAGCAGGTCGCGCGGGAGGAGCCGGCTGGTTTGGCGAGCTGGCTGGCCGACCCTCGCTCGGCCCCGCACGGTGGTGAGAGCCTGGCCGCGCACGCCGAGCGGGTCGCCGGCTGGCTCGAGTCGGTACGCGCGGAGCCCGACATGGTCGTCGTCTGCGACGCGGGCACCATCCGGGCGGCGCTCGGCCATGCGCTGGAGCTGGACCCGCTGTGTGCCGCCCGTTTCGATCTCGCGCCACTGTCCTTCACCGAGCTGACCGTCACACAGGACGGATGGCGGCTCGCCCATGTCAACCGGAAGGTCCTGTTTTGATAGTCACATATCCGTTCAGCGCGGTCGTCGGGCTCGATGACCTGAAGCTGGCGCTGGTGCTCAACGCGATCTCCCCGCGAGTGGGCGGCGTGCTCGTACGCGGCGAGAAGGGCACCGCGAAGTCCACCATCGTGCGTGCGCTGGCCGCCCAGCTCCCCGCTGTGCACGTGGTGCGCGGATGCCGATTCTCCTGCGATCCGGCCGCGCCCGACGCCGGATGCCCCGACGGACCGCACGAGCCCGGAGCGCAGGGTATGGAGCGCCCTGCCGCGCTGGTGGAGCTGCCGGTCGGAGCTTCGGAGGACCGGCTGGTCGGCTCGCTCGATGTGGAGCGGGCGCTGACAGAGGGAGTGAAAGCGTTCGAGCCGGGCCTGCTGGCCGCGGCCCATCGCGGCGTCCTCTATGTGGACGAGGTGAACCTGCTGCACGACCACCTCGTCGACCTGCTGCTCGACGCGGCGGCCCTGGGCACGTGTTACGTGGAGCGCGAGTCGGTGTCGGTACGGCATGCCGCCAGGTTCCTGCTGGTCGGGACCATGAACCCGGAGGAGGGGGAGCTCCGCCCGCAGTTGCTGGACAGGTTCGGGCTGACGGTCGAGGTCAAGGCGTCCAGGGATCCGGCGGAGCGCGCCGAGGTGGTGCGGAGGCGGCTCGCCTTCGATGCGGACGCCGAGGCGTTCGCGGCTCGGTGGGCGGCTGAGGAGGCGGCGCTGGCGAGCCGGATCGCTCAGGCCAGAGCTCTGGTGCCGGACGTGCGGCTGCCCGACGCGCGGCTGCGGCAGATCGCGACGGTGTGTGCGGCGTTCGAGGTGGACGGTTTGCGCGCCGACCTGGTCACGGCGAACACGGCCATCGCCCATGCCGCCTGGCAGGGCCGCGACGTGGTGACCACCGAGGACGTACGTGCCGCCGCGCGGCTGTCGCTGCCGCACCGGCGGCGGCGTGATCCGTTCGATGCGCCGGGGCTGGACGAAGCCCTGCTCGACGAGTTGTTGGCGCGAACGTCCGAGGACGAGGACGAGGATCCCGACGATCCCGCCGGCGGCGGTCCTGATGTTTCCGGACCTGAGGGACCTGAGGGGCCTGGGGGGCCGGAGGGCTCGTCGACGTCGGCCGGGGACGGCGCACCGTCGGCCTCGGACCGGCCGACAGACGGCCCGCGGCACACCGGGCGCGAGGCCGAGGGCTCCGGGCCGGTGGATCGTCCGGCAGATGCCGGGCGGCCACCGGCGACCGACGACGCAGAGCCGGCAGCCGAGGACGCGGGGCCGCGATCGGCCGGCGAAGGCTCCGCACCGCGATCGGACGGCGAGGCGCAGGAGGCGGCGGGGCGGGTGGCCGGAGTGGCGGCGCCGTACCGGGTGCCGTTGCTGGAGGTGCCCGGGATCGGCGAGGGCGCCGCGGGGCGGCGGTCGCGCTCGCGCACTCCGCACGGCCGGGCCACCGGCTCGCGCCGCCCCGGCGGACGCGTACGCGATCTGCATGTGACGGCGACGATGCTGGCGGCGGCGCCACACCAGATCGGGCGCGGGCGGGTCGGTCCGGGGCTGGTGCTGCGCGAGGACGACCTGCGGGAAGTGGTGCGCGAGGGCAGGGAGGGCAACCTCGTGCTGTTCGTCGTGGACGCGAGCGGCTCGATGGCGGCGCGCAAGCGGATGACCTCGGTCAAGACGGCGGTGCTCAGTCTGCTGCTCGATGCGTATCAGCGGCGCGACAAGGTCGGCCTGGTCACCTTCCGCGGCGTGGGCGCGGAGGTCGCGCTGCCCCCGACGTCGTCGGTCGAGGCGGGCGCGGCGCGGTTGCGTTCGCTGCCGACCGGCGGGCGTACGCCGCTGGCGGCGGGGCTGGTGCGTGCGGCGGAGGTGCTGCGCGTGGAGCGGCTGCGCGACCCGGCGCGGCGGCCGCTGCTGGTGCTGGTGACGGATGGGCGTGCCACGTCAGGGGGCGACGTGGACCGGGCCGCCGCGCTGCTGGAGGGCACGGCGGTGGTGGTCGTGGACTGCGAGAGCGGGCCGGTACGGCTCGGCCTGGCGGTCCGGCTGGCGGCCCGGTTGCGGGCCCGTGTCGTTCCTCTCGACTCCCTGGCCGACCTCGGTTCGGTCATCCGTGACTACAGGAAGGCAGTCTGATGCCGCAGGGAAAGCCCGCCGTCGTACCGGATGACGGCCTCACCACCCGGCAGCGTCGCAACCGGCCGCTGCTGATCGTGCACACCGGTCCTGGGAAGGGCAAGTCGACGGCCGCGTTCGGGATGGCGTTGCGGGCCTGGAACCAGGGCTGGCCGGTCGGGGTGTTCCAGTTCGTGAAGTCGGCCAAGTGGCGCATCGGCGAGGAGCGGGCGCTGAAGGTGCTCGGAGAGTCGGGCGAGGGCGGCTCGGTGACCTGGCACAAGATGGGCGAGGGCTGGTCGTGGATCCAGCGGCCGGGCACCGAGGAGGACCACGCGGCCGACGCACGGGAGGGATGGGAGCAGATCAAGCGCGATCTGGCCGCCGAGACGTACCGGTTCTACGTGCTGGACGAGTTCACGTACCCGCTGAAGTGGGGCTGGCTGGAGCTGGACGACGTGCTGGACGCGCTCGCCGAGCGGCCCGGCAACCAGCACGTGGTGATCACCGGCAGGGACGCGCCCGAGCGGCTGATCGAGGTGGCCGATCTGGTGACGGAGATGGGCAAGGTTCGCCATCCCATGGACGCCGGACAGAAGGGGCAGAAGGGCATCGAATGGTAGTTCCCCGGCTCGTCATCGCCGCGCCGGCGTCGGGCAGCGGCAAGACGACGGTGGCCACAGGGCTGATGGCGGCGCTGCGGGCGCGTGGGCTGAGGGTCTCGCCGCACAAGGTGGGGCCGGACTACATCGACCCCGGCTATCACGCGCTGGCCACCGGGCGTCCCGGTCGCAATCTGGATCCGTGGCTGGTCGGCGAGGAGCGCGTGCGACCGCTGTTCCTGCACGGGGCGGCGGGATGCGATGTGGCGGTGGTCGAGGGCGTGATGGGGCTGTTCGACGGCAAGGGGGACACGGACTTCGCCTCGACCGCGCACGTGGCCCGGCTGCTGGACGCGCCGGTGGTGCTCGTGCTGGACGCGGCGCGGCAGAGCAGGTCGGTGGCGGCGGTGGTGCACGGGTTCGCCACGTTCGACTCGCGGGTGCGGGTGGGCGGGGTGGTGCTCAACCGGGTGGGCTCGGATCGACACGAGGAGCTGTGCCGTTCCGCCCTTGCCGCGGCGGGGGTGCCGGTGCTCGGGGCGATCCGCCGAGATGACGCCGTCTCCATGCCGTCCCGGCATCTGGGGTTGGTGCCCGTCGCCGAACGGGAGGCCGAGGCGCTGGCCTCGGTGGAGCGGCTGGCCGCGCTGGTGGCACGCTCGTGTGATCTGGACGCGTTGCTGCGGCTGGCGGCGTCGGCTCCACGGCTGGGCGCGGCTCACTGGGAGCCGTTGCACGTTGTGCGGAAGGACAGGCCGGTGGTGGCGGTGGCGGGCGGGGCGGCGTTCACGTTCGGCTATGCCGAGCATGTCGAGCTGCTGCGGGCGGCCGGTGCGGACGTCGCGGTGTTCGACCCGCTGCGTGATGAGACGCTGCCGGACGGGACCGCCGCGCTCGTGATCGGCGGCGGCTTCCCCGAGGTGTACGCGGCCGAGCTGGCCGCCAACGAGCCGCTGCGCGAGGAGGTGGCCGCCTTCCGCGGGCCGATCGCGGCCGAGTGCGCCGGGCTGCTCTATCTGTGCGAGGAGCTGGACGGGCAGCGGATGTGCGGGCGGGTGCCGGGCCGGGCTCGGATGACGTCCAGGCTCACGCTCGGCTACCGGGACGCGGTCGCGCTCACGCGTTCGCCGCTGACGGAGCAGGGCGAGCGCTTCCGCGGGCACGAGTTCCACCGCACCGCCGTCGCATACGCGGGCGAGCCGCTGTTCCGCTGGGAGGGCGGCGCCGACGGGTTCGGCGACGCCCTGGTGACCGCGTCCTATCTGCACCTGCACTGGGCCGGGCAGCCGATGACGGCTCACCGGTTGGTGTCGTCCTCCAGGTCGCCCTCGGTCTTGAGGTAGACCTCCTGCAGGCCGCGCAGGATCTCCGGATCGGGGTGCTGCCACATGCCGCGCTCGGCGGCCTCCAGCAGACGTTCGGCGATGCCGTGCAGCGCCCAGGGGTTGGACTGCGCCATGAACGCCTGGTTCTCCGGGTCGAGCACGTAGGTCTCGGTGAGCTTGTCGTACATCCAGTCGGCGACCACCCCGGTGGTGGCGTCGTAGCCGAACAGGTAGTCGACGGTGGCGGCCAGCTCGAAGGCGCCCTTGTAGCCGTGGCGGCGCATCGCGGCCAGCCAGCGCGGATTGACCACCCTGGCGCGGAAGATGCGCGAGGTCTCTTCCGACAGGGTGCGGGTGCGGACGGCGTCGGGGCGGGTGCTGTCGCCGACGTACGCGGCCGGGGCTCTGCCGGTGAGCGCGCGCACGGTGGCGATCATGCCGCCGTGGTACTGGAAGTAGTCGTCGGAGTCGGCGATGTCGTGCTCGCGGGTGTCGACGTTCTTGGCCGCCACGGCGATCCTGCGGTAGGCGTCCTCCATCTGCGGGCGCGCGGCGACGCCGTCGAGGTCGCGGCCGTAGGCGAAGCCGCCCCACACCGCGTACACCTCGGCCAGGTCGGCGTCGTCGCGCCAGTTGCGGCTGTCGATCAGCGGCAGCAGCCCCGCCCCGTACGCGCCCGGCGCGGAGCCGAAGATGCGCATGGTCGCCCGGCGCTCGTCGCCTCCGGTTGCGGCCACGTGGGCGCGCACGTAGTTGTCCTCGTCCGGCTCGTCCAGGGACGCGGCCAGCCGTACGGCGTCGTCGAGCATGGCCACCACGTGCGGGAACGCGTCGCGGAATAAGCCGCTGATGCGGACCGTCACGTCGATCCTGGGGCGGCCCAGTTCGGCGAGGGGGATCGGCTCCAGGGAAGTGACCCGGCGCGAGGCCTCGTCCCATACGGGGCGGATGCCGAGCAGGGCCAGCACCTCGGCCACGTCGTCACCCGCCGTGCGCATGGCGCTGGTGCCCCACACGGACAGTCCCACCGAACGCGGCCACTCGCCGGTGTCCGACCGGTAGCGCTCCAGCAGCGACTCCGCCATGGCCTGGCCCGTCTCCCACGCCAGTCTGCTGGGAACCGCTCGGGGGTCGACGGAGTAGAAGTTGCGGCCGGTCGGCAACACGTTGACCAGACCCCGTAACGGCGAGCCGCTCGGCCCGGCGGGGACGTAGCCGCCGTCCAGGGCGTGCAGGACGTGGTCGAGCTCGTCGGTGGTGCGGGCCAGGCGCGGCACCATCTCGGTGGCGGCGAAGGTGAGAACGCGCGTCACGAGATCGCGCCGCTCGGCAGGCAGCCCGCGCGTGACCTCCGCCGCGGCATCCGCCGCCCACCCGCGTTCCTCCATGGCCGCCACCAGCGCCCGGGCGGTCTCCTCGGCCCGGTCCACGCTGCCGAGCCCCGCCGTGCCGTCCTCGGCCAGGCCGAGCGCCTCGCGCAGGCCGGGCAGCGTCTCGCGGCCCGACCACATCTGCCGGGCGCGCAGCATCGCCAGGACCAGGTCCACGCGGACGTGGCCCGTCGGTGCCTGCCCGAGCACATGCAGGCCGTCGCGGATCTGCGCGTCCTTGACCTCGCACAGCCACCCGTCCACGTGCAGGATGAAGTCGTCGAACTCGCTGTCGTGCGGCCGGTCCGCCAGCCCCAGATCGTGGTCGAGCCGGGCGGCCTGGATCAGCGTCCAGATCTGCGCCCGGATGGCGGGCAGCTTGGCCGGGTCCATGGCCGCGATCGTGGCGTGCTCGTCCAGCAGTTGCTCCAGCCGGGCGATGTCGCCGTACGTCTCCGCCCGCGCCATCGGCGGCACCAGGTGGTCCACCAGAACGGCGTGCGCCCGCCGCTTGGCCTGCGTGCCCTCACCCGGATCGTTCACCAGGAACGGGTAGACCAACGGCAGGTCGCCGATGGCCGCGTCGGTGCCGCACGCGGCGGACATGCCGGCCGACTTGCCGGGCAGCCACTCCAGGTTTCCGTGTTTGCCCACGTGCACCATGGCGTGTGCGCCGAAGTCGGCCGACAGCCAGCGGTAGGCGGCCAGGTAGTGGTGGCTGGGCGGCAGGTCGGGGTCGTGGTAGATGGCGATCGGGTTCTCGCCGAAACCGCGCGGCGGCTGCACCATCACCACCAGGTTCCCGGCCCGCAGCGCCGCCAGGACGATGTCGCCCTCGTGCACGAACAACTCGCCCGGCGGCGGCCCCCAGTGCCGCTCCATCCCCGCCCGCAGGTCCTCGGGCAGGGTGCGGTACCAGCGCTCGTAGGAGGCGGCGGAGATGCGTACCGGATTGCCCGCCAGGTGCTCCTCGGTCAGCCAGTCCTGGTCCTGGCCGCCGGCCGCGATCAGCGCGTGGATGAGCGCGTCGCCGTCCTGCTCGGCCACCCCGGGGAAGCCCTCGCCCAGGTCGTAGCCCGCTTCGGCGAGCTTGGCCAGCAGCCTCACCGTGCTGGCCGGGGTGTCCAGGCCGACCGCGTTGCCCACACGGGAGTGCTTGGTCGGGTACGCCGACAACATCACGACCAGGCGGCGCTCGGCAGGCGGGGTGTGCCGGAGCAGCCCGTGCCGTACCGCGATGCCCGCTACCCGGGCGGCCCGCTCGGGGTCGGCGACGTAGACGGTCAGCCCCTCGGGGTCGATCTCCTTGAACGAGAACGGCACCGTGATGATCCGCCCGTCGAACTCCGGAATGGCCACCTGCGAGGCGGCGTCCAGCGGCGACAGGCCGTCGTCGTTCTCCTCCCACGCCTGCCTGCTGGTGGTCAGGCAGAGCCCCTGCAGGATCGGCACGTCCAGGGCGGCCAGCGCGCCCACGTCCCACGCCTCGTCGTCCCCGCCCGCGCTCGCCGTGGCGGGGCGCGAGCCGCCCGCCGCCAGCACGGTCACCACCAGCGCGTCGGCGGCGCGCAGGGTGTCGAGCAGCTCGGGCTCGGCGGTGCGCAGGGAGGAGCAGAAGACCGGCAGCGCCTGCCCCCCGGCCTCCTCGACGGCCGCGCAGAGCGTCTCCACGAACGCGGTGTTGCCGGCCATGTGATGCGCGCGGTAGTAGAGCACACCGATCACGGGTCCCGGCCCGGGCCGTGCGCCGCGTTCCAGCAGCCCCCAGGAGGGCGTGCGCTCCGGCGGCGCGAATCCCCGTCCGGTCAACAGCACCGTGTCCGACAGGAACGCGTGCAACTCGGTCAGGTTGGACGGCCCGCCATGGGCGAGGTAGGCGTGGGCCTCGGCGCAGACGCCGCCGCTGACCGTGGACAGCTCCATCAGCTCGGCGTCCGGCGCCTGCTCACCGCCCAGCACCACCACCGGACGAGGGCCGGCCAGCAGCGCATCCAGGCCCTCCTCCCAGGCGCGCCGGCCGCCGAGCAGGCGTACCACGACCAGGTCGACGCCCTCCAGGAGGGCGGGCAGATCCTCGGCCGCCAGCCGGGCCGGATTGCCCAACCGGTAGGCGGCGCCGCTGGCGCGTGCGCTCAGCAGGTCGGTGTCGGAGGTGGAGAGCAGCAGGACGGTACGGCTGTCGCCAGGCACGACGCAATCCTCCCTCGGGGTCCTCGCCCCGGTCGCGGGTGTCGCGACGGCTGGAGTCTCCTGACTCCCGGATCAGCGCTCACCCCGGCCTTCCCACCCGTCGCCGGGCAGTGGCCTGCGGTGGGGTTCGCTCCCCGGTCACAGTGGCGGGACCGCGCCGGATTCGCACCGGCTTCCTCCCTTGCCATCGCCTATCGAGGAGCCTACGACAGGAGCGACTCCCGCCAGAAGTGGCGTTACCATCCTGATCGTGTCCATAGCCGACTTTTCCGGACGGGTGCGCCCTGATGCCTGTCCGGGGGCGCTACAGGTGCACGAGGCCGCCGACGGCGCGCTGGCCCGGATTCGCCTGCCCGGCGGCGCCATCTCACCCGCCCAGCTCCGCACGGTGGCGGCCGGTGCGGCCGACCTCGGCTCGGGCGTGATCGAGCTGACGTCCCGGGCGAACGTGCAGGTGCGTGGCCTGCGTTCGCCCGCCGCCTTCGCCGAGGGGATCGCCGCCGCCGGCCTGCTGCCGTCGGCGGCGCACGAGCGGGTGCGCAACATCGTGGCCTCGCCGCTCGGCGGGCGCGGGCGCGCGGGGCTGCTCGACACCCAGCCGTTGGTGGAGGCGCTGGACCGGACACTGTGTGCGCTGCCCCGCCTGGCCGGGCTGCCGGGACGGTTCCTGTTCGCGGTGGACGACGGCACCGGCGACATGCCTGGGCTCGGCGCCGACGTCACGTTCGTCCCCGGCGCTGCGAAGGGGCGGCTGCTGCTGGCGGGGGTGGATGCCGGGCTCGCTGTGGGGGCGGATGTGGCGGTCCGACGGATGATCGCCGCCGCCGAGGCGTTCCTCGACGAACGGGAGAGCTCCGGAGGAGAACGGGCCGCCTGGCGGATCGGGGAGCTGGCGGACGGGCCGGCCCGGATCGCGGCCCGGCTCGGCGCTGCCGGAGACCGTGCCACGACGCCCCTTCCCGCCGTGCCTGCGCAGCGCGCTGGGCGCATCGATCAGCGTGATGGCCGCGTGGCGCTGGAGGCCGTGGTGCCGCTCGGACGGCTGTCCGCCGCACAGGCACGCACCATCGCTGACGTGGCCTGTGACCGCGTGCCCATCCGGTTCACGCCGTGGCGGACCATCGTGCTCCTTGACGTGCCGCCTGCCGGCGCCGACGGGGTGACGCGGAGCTTGGAGGCGGCCGGGCTGGTCACCGACCCGGCGTCGCCCTGGGTCGGCGTGAGCGCCTGCACCGGCCGTCCGGGCTGCGCCAAGTCGCTGGCCGACGTGCAAGAAGACGCGCGGCGCTGGGTGGCGGCCCTTGACAGTCCTCCGGCGACACCCGTGCACTGGGCCGGTTGCGAGCGGCGCTGCGGGCTGCCGCGCGGCCAGGTCGTCCAGATGATCGCCACCGGCGACGGATACCAGGAAAGGCAGCAGTGAGCGACTACCTCCGCGACGGCGCCGAGATCTACCGGCGCTCGTTCGCGACCATCCGCGCCGAGACCGACCTCACCGGGATGCCGCCCGAGGTGGCGCAGGTTGCGGTACGGATGATCCACGCCTGCGGCATGACCGACCTCGTCGCCGACCTGGACTGGTCGCCGGGGGTCGTCGTCCGGGCCCGCGAGGCGCTGCGTGGTGGAGCGCCCGTGCTGTGCGATGCGCAGATGGTCGCCTCCGGCGTGACCAGGCGCAGGCTGCCCGCGGACAACGACGTGGTGTGCACACTGAGCGACCCCGGCGTGCCGGAACTGGCCGAGCGGCTCGGCACCACGCGCAGCGCCGCGGCACTGGAGCTCTGGCGCGACCGCCTCGACGGCGCTGTGGTGGCGATCGGCAACGCGCCGACCGCGCTGTTCCGGCTGCTGGAGCTGGTCGCAGAGGGCGCGGGCAGGCCCGCCGCCGTGCTCGGGATCCCGGTGGGGTTCATCGGCGCGGCCGAGTCCAAGCGGGCGCTGGCGGACAGCGACCTGGAGTACCTGGTGGTGCACGGCCGCCGCGGCGGCAGTGCGATGACGGCGGCGGCGGTCAACGCCATCGCGAACGAGACGGAGTGATGGCGATGACGGGACGGCTGTACGGCGTCGGCCTCGGCCCCGGGGACCCGGAGCTGGTCACGGTCAAGACGGCCCGGCTGATCGGCGAGGCCGACGTGATCGCCTACCACGCCGCCAGGCACGGCCGCAGCATCGCCCGCTCGATCGCGCTGCCGTACATGAAGGAGGGGCAGATCGAGGAGCTGCTGCTCTACCCGCTGACGACGGAGACCACCGACCATCCCGGCGGCTACCAGGGCGCGCTCGACGACTTCTACGCCGACTGCGCCGAGCGGCTGGCCGCCCACCTGGACGCGGGCCGGACCGTGGTCGTCCTGTCGGAGGGCGACCCGCTGTTCTACGGCTCGTACATGCACATGCACAAGCGGCTCGCCCACCGCTACCCCACCGAGGTGGTGCCCGGCGTCACCTCCGTCAGCGCCGCCTCCGCGGTGCTGGGCCGGCCGCTGGTCGAGCGGGACGAGGTGCTGACCGTGCTGCCCGGCACGCTGCCCGCCGAGGTGCTGGCGGAGCGGCTGCGCGACACCGACTCGGCGGCGGTGCTCAAGCTGGGCCGGACCTTCGAGAAGGTCCGCGACGCCCTGGCGGAGGCGGGGCGGCTGGACGACGCCTGGTACGTCGAGCGCGCCACCATGGGCGCCGAGCGCGTCGCACCGCTCAAGGACGTGGACGCCGACGGCGTGCCGTACTTCTCGCTGGCCCTGCTCGCCAGCCCCGCCGAACGGACCTTCGTCCCCGAACCGCCCGCGGCCGAGTCCCGGGGCGAGGTGGTCGTGGTGGGCCTCGGGCCCGCCGGGCGGCCGTGGCTGACGCCCGAGGCCCAGGAGGCGCTCGCGGCGGCGACCGACCTGGTCGGCTACGGCCCCTACGTGGACCGCGTCGCCCCGAATCCGCGCCAGCGCCGCCACCGCACCGACAACCGGGTCGAGGCCGAGCGCGCCCGGCACGCCCTGGAGCTGGCCCGAGACGGAGCGCGGGTGGCCGTGGTGTCCTCCGGCGATCCGGGCGTGTTCGCCATGGCCAGCGCCGTGCTGGAGGCGGCGGCCGACTTCCCGGACGTGCCGGTGCGGATCGTCCCCGGGCTGACCGCCGCGCAGGCGGTGGCCAGCCGGGTCGGCGCTCCGCTGGGCCACGACTACTGCGTGCTGTCGCTGTCGGACCTGCTCAAACCGTGGGAGGTGGTGGCCGGCCGGCTGACCGCCGCCGCCAAGGCCGACCTGGTGCTGGCGATCTACAACCCGGCCTCGCGCAGCCGTACCTGGCAGGTTGCCGCGGCCCGTGACCTGTTGCTGGAGCACCGTGACGCCGCCACCCCGGTGGTCATCGGGCGCAATGTCGGCGGCGATCATGAGAGCGTCACCGTCACCACGCTCGGCGAGCTCGACCCCGCGCAGGTGGACATGCGCTGCCTGCTGATCGTCGGCTCCTCGACGACCCGGGTCACCGATCGCGGCGTCGTCTACACGCCGCGCCGCTACCCCTGAGCCCAGGCCGCCGCCTCCTCGATGGTCTCCACCAGCCGGACGCCGGTGGGCAGCGGCGGCCGGTTCACCATGATCACCGGCAGTCCGAGCTCGCGGGCCGCGACCAGCTTGGCGGTCGTCATCCGCCCGCCGCTGTCCTTGGTGACCAGCACGTCCAGGCGGTGCTCGCGGATGATGGCGCGCTCCCCCTCGACGGTGTACGGCCCACGGTCGAGCAGGACGTGCACGTTGTCCGGGACGGGCGGCTCGGGCGGGTCGACCGACCTGGCGAGCAGCCACACCCCGGGCAGGCCGGTGAAGACCGGCAGGCTCCGGCGTCCGGTGGTCAGGAACACCCGCGCCGGGCTCGGCAGCCACGCGGCGGCCTCGTGCAGGGACGCGACGCGCTGCCAGGCGTCACCCGGCCCTTCCCGCCAGCCCGGACGGCGCAGGACCAGCAGCGGCACGCCCGTCCTCGCCGACGCCTGGGCCGCCGAGGCGGTCATCCGCGCGGCGAACGGGTGCGTGGCGTCCACCACGGCGTCGATCCGCTCGGCGGCCAGCCAGGCGGCCAGCCCGTCCGGCCCGCCGAACCCGCCTTCGCGCACCTCCCCGACCGGCAGGCGCGGATTGCTCACCCGCCCGGCCAGCGACGACACCACGTGAACACCGCGCACGGCCAGCTCGGCAGCCAGCGCCCGAGCCTCGGCCGTGCCGCCCAGGATCAGGACCCGTCGCACGGCCGCGCCCGCTCCGAGCTGTAGAGGTGGCTGTCGGGGAACTGCGTGGCCGACAGCACCCGGCCGACGACGATCACGGCCGTGCGCCGGATCCCGGCCTCGTGGACCTGCCCGGCGATGTCCGCCAGCGTGCCACGCAGGATCACCTCATCGGGCCTGCTGGCCCGCGCCACCACCGCCACCGGGCAGTCCGGCCCGTAGGACGGCAGCAGCTCCCCCACCACCGCGTCGATCCGCTGCACGGCCAGGTGCAGCACCATCGTGGCGCCGCTCGCGCCCAGTGTCTTCAGGTCCTCCCCCTCGGGCATCGGCGTGGCTCGCGCCGAGGTGCGGGTCAGGATGACCGTCTGGCCGACGCCCGGCACGGTCAGCTCCCTGCCCAGCGAGGCCGCCGCCGCCGCGAACGCCGGCACCCCGGGGACCACCTCGTACGGCACGCCGAGCTCGTCCAGCCTGCGCATCTGCTCGGCCACCGCGCTGAACACGGACGGGTCGCCCGAGTGCAGCCGGGCCACGTCGAGGCCCGCACGGTGGGCGGCGAGCAGTTCCGCGACGATCTCGTCGAGGGTCAGGTTCGCGGTGTTCACGAGCCGGGCTCCCTCCGGGCACGAGTCCAGGAGTTCCCGGGGCACCAGCGAGCCCGCATACAGACACACCGGCGACGACTGCAGCCGCCGCAGCCCGCGCAAGGTGATCAGGTCCGCGGCGCCGGGGCCCGCCCCGATGAAGTACACGGTCATGGCACGTCCTTCCTGGTGACCGACCACACGGTCACCGGCATGGCGGCCCGCCAGCCCGTGAAGGAGCCGACGGGCGAGGCCCGCTGCACGGCCAGGCGTACCAGATCGCCGCCGAGCCGGGCGTACCACTGGGCGATGACGGACTCCGACTCCAGGGTGACGGCGTTCGCTACCAGCCGGCCACCGGGCCGCAGCGCCGCCCAGCAACTCTCCAGCAGCCCGGGCGCGGTGGCTCCGCCGCCGACGAACACCGCGTCCGGCGCGGGCAGGCCCTCGAGCGCCGCCGGCGCCCTGCCTCCGACGACCCGCAGCGACGGCACTCCGAGCCGCTCGGCGTTGCGCGCTATGGCGGCGGCGCGGTCGGCCCTGCTCTCGATCGCCACAGCGGAGCACGCCGGGTGGCTGCGCATCCACTCAATGGCGATGCTGCCCGCTCCCGCTCCCACGTCCCACAGCAGTTGGCCGGGCAGCGGCGCGAGCCGCGACAAGCTGACGGCCCGCACCTCCCGCTTGGTGAGCTGCCCGTCGTGTTCGAACGCCGCATCGGGCAGCCCAGGCACGCGTGCCAGCGGCTCGACGCCGGGTTCGGCCACGCACTCGACGGCGATCACGTTCAGCGCGGACGGCTCGGATCCCGGCGATGCCCAGGTCGCCGCCGTTCCCGTCAGGACGGACTCGCTTGCCGCGCCCAGGTCCGACAGGACGGTCATGGGGCTCGGACCGTACCCCGCCCCGGCCAGCAGCCCGGCTACAAGGGATGGGGAGTCGCGCCCGGCGCCGAGCACGACGACCCGCCGCCCTGGGACGATCGCGGCCTTCAGCGCCGCCAGTGGGCGCCCCACGAGGCTGACCACGTCGACCTGCTCCACCGGCCAGCCGAGCCGGGCGCACGCGAGCGACAGCGACGAAAGATGCGGCACCACGCGGACGTTCGCCGCGCCCAGCAGTCGCACCAGCGTGGAGCCGATGCCGTAGAACAGGGGATCGCCACTGGCCAGCACGCACACCTCGCGCCCGGCGTACCTCTCCATGAGCGAGGGCAGCGCGGGCAACAGCGGTGCGGGCCAGGCGACCCGCTCGGCCGCCGGCGCGGGCACGAGGTCGAGCTGCCTGCGGCCGCCCATGAGAACCTCGGCGGTCTCCAGGGCCAGCCGCGCGGCGGCGGACAACCCGTCCCAGCCGTCCGCGCCGATGCCGACGACGGTGATCACACGTTGCCCAGCACGCGCGTCACCTGGATCTCCACGACGACCCGCGACGGGTTCGGCCGGGGCGGCTTGTAGCGGGCGGCGTAGCGGCGCTCGGCATCGGCGACCTGCTCCGGACCGGTACGCAGCACCGCCCGGCCCTCCAGCGTCGACCAGCGGCGGCCGTCCACCTGACAGACGGCCACCAGCGCGCCGCCTGCGCCGATGAGCCGGGCCTTGACCGAGGAACTCGAGGTGATCACCCGGGCGATGCCGGTCTCCAGGTCCAGCGTCGCGCCGACCGGCACCACGTGAGGCGGGCCGTCGGGGCGCGCGGTGGACAGCGTGCACAGGTGCCGCTCCTGCCAGAACGCGGCGAAGGCGTCGCCCTGCTCGACGAGATCCACGCCCCTCCTTGGCCTCCTTGGGGTAATTTGCGAGGCATATCGTATATCCACCGTTCTGGCAGACTCGTGCGGGTGAAGCGGCTACTCGTCATCGGCATCGGCGCCGGCGATCCCGACCATCTCACCCTGCAGGCGGTCAAGGCCATCGCCGCCACCGACGTGTTCCTCATCGTGGACAAGGGCGAGGTCAAGCACGATCTGGTCCAGCTTCGGCTGGACCTGATCACCGAGCACGGCCGCCGGCCGTACCGGGTCATCGAGGCCCGCGACCCCGAGCGCGACCGGACCGCCCCGGCGTACACCGCCGCCGTGGAGGACTGGCGCACGCGGCGGGCGCTTGCCCTCGAGGCGCTCGTCCGGGACGAGCTGCCCGACGGCCAGACCGGGGCGTTCCTGGTATGGGGCGATCCAAGCGTGTACGACAGCACGCTGGCCATCGTCGAGGAGATCCTCCAGCGTGGGAACGTCACCTTCGAGTACGAGGTCATCCCCGGGATCAGCAGCGTGGCCGCGCTCACCGCCCGCCACCGCACCAGCCTCACCCAGGTCGGACGGCCCGTGCACCTCACCACGGGCCGCCGCCTCGCCGAGCACGGCCCCACCGCCGACGACGTGGTCGTCATGCTGGACGCGCACTGCTCCTTCGCCGGCCTCGACGACTTCCACATCCACTGGGGCGCCTACCTTGGAACTCCCGACGAGATCCTGGTGTCCGGGCCGGTGGCCGAGGTCGGCGATCGCATCCGCGAGTTGCGTGCCGAGGCGCGTACCCGCAAGGGCTGGATCATGGACACATACCTCCTGCGTCGCCTGCCTCGTACAGAGGGTTGACGCGGCCTGCCGGTCAGCCTCGCCCGTGCTGGCCCCTGATGGCGATATCGGGGATGTCAGGAGTTGCGTGGGGTCACCAGACCGGATTCGTAGGCGAGGACGACGAGTTGGGCGCGGTCACGGGCGTGGAGCTTGGCCATGGCCCGGTTGACATGGGTTTTCGCGGTCTGTGAGCTGATCGCCATGCGGTCGGCGATCTGGTCGTTGGACAGGCCCTGCGCGACCAGGGCGACGGCCTCGCGTTCGCGGTTGGTCAGCTCTTCCAGCCCCGTGCCGGCGCCGATGTGGAGCGGCTGGGTGACGTACCGGTTGATCAGCTTGCGGGTGATCGATGGCGCGAGCAGGGCGTCACCGCGCGCGGCAACGCGTACGGCGTGCAGGAAGTCTTCCGGCACGATGTCTTTGACGAGGAATCCGGCCGCGCCGGCGCGCAACGCGTTGAAGACGTATTCGTCCAAGCCGTAGTTGGTCAGGATGACGACATGCACCCCGGCCAGGGTCGGGTCCGCGGCGATGCGCCGGGTCGCCTCGATGCCGTCGAGGACCGGCATCTGGATGTCGATGAGCGCGACGTCGGGCCGGTGTTCCTTGACCAGGGCCAGGCCCTCCCGCCCGTCGGCGGCCTCGGCCACCACCTCGATGTCGTCTTCGAGGTCGAGGAGCGCGCGGAATCCGCTGCGAAGGAGCGGCTGGTCGTCGACCAGCAGGACACGGATCATGACGTTCGGTCCACGGGGAGTTCGGCCTGGACGGTGAAGCCGCCCTCGCCGCGCGGTGCCGCTAATAGGCGACCGCCGAGGGCGGTGACGCGTTCCCGCATGCCGAGCAGCCCGACGCCGGGCACAGGGGCGGTGTCCGGGGTGGCCTTGCCGTCGTCATCGATGCGTACCGCGAGAGCGTCGGGACGGTAGTCGATCCGGACCGACGCCGTCGCGGCGGCGGCGTGACGGGCGATGTTGGTGAGTGACTCCTGAACGATCCGGTAGGCGGTCCGGTCCACCGCGGCCGGCACGTCATGTCGTTGTCCCTCGATCGTCAGCGTCGCCTCCAGACCGGTCGTCCGAGCCCGTTCCACCAGTTCCGCGACGTGGTCGAGCCCACGGGGCGGACTCGTGTCGTCGTCGCGCAGCGCCTCCAGGGTCGCCCGCAGTTCCCGGGCCGCCTCACGTCCGGCCTCCTGGATCGCCAGCAGCGCCTCCGGCACCTGTTCGCCCCGCTTGCGGGCCACGTGGACGGCGACCTCGGCCTGTAGCTTGATGATCGAGATCTGGTGGGTGAGCGAGTCGTGCAACTCCCGCGCGATGTGCAGCCGCTCCTCGTCGGCGCGGCGCCGCGCGGTCTCCTCCCGGGTGCGCTCGGCTTCGTCCGCCCGCCGCTCGGCCTGCCGCAGCGCTTCACCCGCGGCGCCGGCCGCGATCAGCCAGGCCAGCTCCAGGGCGCCCCGGGCCTGCGCGAACGCCTCGCCCGTGTCGTGCAGGCCCGAGGCCAGGGCCGCCAGGGGGAGAACAGCCAGCATGATCACACTCGCCACCACCGTGACGGTACGGTGTCCCGCCCGCACGGCTGCGTACACCGCGAACAGGTACGCGACGGCCGGCACGTCGAAACCGGCCGCCTGATAACCCGCCGCGCACAGCCCCGTGACGGCCAGGACGAGAACCGGGGCCCGGCGGCGCGCGGCCAGCCCCAGACCGCCGGCCGTCAGCAGCACGTAGCCGAGCAGGTCGAGGTACGTGCCGGAGTGCTGCTCGGACAGCCCGGTGACCAGCAGCGCCGCCGCCACGCCGACGGCGATCCCCCAGTCGGTGACACGTGCCCGGCCACCGAATCGTCCTACGCTCATGCGCGCACCATAGCCCCATGTCGGGGCCGGCAAATCCGGCGCAAGGATGACGGCCGCCTACCGCACACGCAGTACCTTCGCGGCTCCTGCAGCGTCCGCGGCAGCCGGCTAAGGCATCGGCGGCAGCACGGATTTCCCACGCCAGCGGGACGATCCGCGGTGGGTCCGGCGGACATCATCAGGCGACGACCAGTCCTCGGAGGAGAAGGAGCATCCCATGTCCGTCCGTCACCTGCTCGCCGCCGCAGCCGCCCCGCTCGCAGCTTTCTGGCTCGCCACACCTGCGGCCGCACACGTCCTAGTCCAGCCGGACCCCGTCAGTTCCTACGGCTTGACCGCCGGGCGTCTCTGGTCCTTGGTGGCCGCGCTGCTGGGGCTGGCCGGCGCGGTCATCGGCGGGCTCGCTCTGGCCCGCTCCGCCGGCCGTATCGGCAAAGGCAACGGAAGACGCGGAGCCATCGTGGCCCTGGTAGCAGGACTGGCGGGGGCGGTCATCGGCGGGCTGGTCGTGGCGGCCGCCGAGGGTGGCCCCGGCACCGGCTACGGAATTGTCGGGGGCTATGTGGCCCTGGTGGTGGGGCTGATCAGCACGGTCCTCGGCGGGCTCGCTCTGACCCGCAACCGCCGCACCGCCGCACCGGCCGACCGCTGACCGGCCGACCGGCTGACCGGCCGACCCCTGACCGGCCGACCGGCCGACCGGAGCCTCTTTGGCGGCGAGGGCCGACCGCAACGAGGGGAGGTCACGTGCGCGGCTTGCGCCGCTCCAGCCAGTCAGGGTCGGTAGCCGGACTCGGCAGAGCGCCCGGCCGCCTCCAGCAGCCGGAGGCGCACTCCCGGACCGTCTGCCGCGGCCTTTGCCCCACTCTTCCCCAGCCTTCACCTCGCGACCGTTTACCGGATCCGTAGAGGGCATGCGAACAGGGAAGGATCGTTCGAAGGAGCGGACCATGGTCGTCAAGCCCGAGCAGCTCGCCTTCTACGCGGTTCTCATCGCACTAGGAGTGCTGGAGATCGTCGAATGGCCCATTGTGGCCATCGTCGGCGTCGGCCACTTCCTGGCCGGCCAGCACCGCTTCGTCATCTTGCAGGAAGCCGGGGAGGCCGCGGAATTCGCCTGAGCGGATCCGCCCGGCCCTGCCCGGGCGTGCCGGGCAGAGCACGGGTGCAGGCCTGGCTGACCTCCTCCCCTTCGGCTTAGGGAGTGGCGCGGAAGGTGTAGTTCGAGGAGTGGTGACGAACTGCGACGCCGTGGCACTGTCGATCACCTTCGTGCCCTGTGTGCTCCCATCGAGCACGACGACGTTCGCCGCGACGTTGCTGACCACGCTGTTGTTGGACAGGTGGTTGTTGTGTCCGGAGGCGACCAGGATGATGGTGGGTTGGGCGCCGAAGGGGTGATCTTGGCGGGGGCGACGTCGTAGGCGAAGAGGTTGCCGGTCACCATGTTGCCGTCACCGCGCAGGTGGACCACCCCGTACAGGTCGTCCTTGTGTTGCGGAGGTGAATAGCCGATGTGGCCTGCGCCGATGTGGTTGTCGGTGACCTTCGACGCCTGCCCGGAGCCGATCAGCTCCACACAGCTGCCGCATTCGGCGATGAAGTTGCCGCGCACGCTCAGCGCGTCCGCGTCCCGCACGATCAGCGCTCGCTCCAGGTAGACGAACCCCATACGTTCGATGCGGAAGGCGTCGTTGGCCGTGTCGACCCGGATCCCGATCTTGCCGTTGGTGTAGGCGTTCTGGTTCGGCGTGAAGGAGAGCCCGTCGAGGCAGAAGTTGTCGAAGACGACCGAGCTCAGCCGCGGATCCCCGCTGCGGGAGACGAGGAAGGCCTCGCTTTTGCCGTCGGTGTTCTCGACCCGGATCCGGCTGCCGCCCGGCCAGATCTCGTGCCAGGACCAGGTGTCCCCGGCGTTGTAGCGGATGCTGGAGGAGGCGAAGCCGTGGCCGTCGCCCCTGATGGTGAGGTAGCTGACGTCGACCGTGACCCTGGTCTTGAGAGGGTAGTCGCCGGGAGGGATGTAGATCACCGCCCCGGGCTTCGACGACTGGTTGGGCTGGCGGGTCTTGATGTCGGCGATGATGTCGTTGATCAGTGCACCGATGTCGGTGTAGCAGGTGATGGCCGGGTTGGTGGAGTGGCGCCAGGTCGTGACGTCGTACACCGTGGGCGGCGTTGCCATGGCGGACGCGGGGGACTGGCCCGACAGCACGGCTAAGCCGGCCGCTGCCGCGCCAACGGCCGGGGCTCGGAGCAGCACGCGCCTGCTGAGGCCGGAATCCTTCTGGGTCATGCGGTTCCTCCTGGGGGGTGAGAAGCGAAATCCGGGTGGGAGGGGACAGGTGGAGTTCGCCCGGCGCTGGTGGCCGCCGAGCACGGGGACACCGCGGGCGGCTACCGCGCCGCCAGGCGCCTGCTCGACCTCCCGGAGCGGCCGTCCGCGATCTTCTGCTTCAACGACCGGATGGCGATGGGGTGCTACCGGGCCGCAGGGGAGCTCGGGCTGAGCATCCCTCACGATCTGTCCGTGGTCGGCTATGACGACCAGGACCTCATCGCCCCGGAGCTCTCTCCGCCGCTGACCACGGTCGCGCTGCCCCACTACCAGATGGGTGAATGGGCGGTCCGCACCCTGCTCGCCGCAATCGAAGGCACGGCGATCCCGCAAGCTGCTGTCGCGATGCCGTGCCCGCTCGTCCGGCGCGACTCGGTGGGGCCGCCGGTCGGGGCCTTGTCCAGAAGCGCGGCAGCGTGCGACCGTACGGCGTGATGTCAGCGCAAGAGCAGGACAGCACTGGGCCGAATCCGCTGCATGCCGACAGTCTGCTGTTCGAGATGTACATGGCCGCGCTCGACCACGTGCTCGGCAAGCAAGAGATCAGGTCGGCTTTCGAGGAGTACGGCCTGACTGCCAGCGCGGTGCGCCTGCAGCTCACGGCCGATGCCCGGCGGGTGTTCGCGCGGGCCGTGCCAGAGTTCGACGCCTACCAGGCGCTGGTGCGCGACCGGATGGATCTTCTGCTGCCCAGCGAGAACAAGCTCGTCGCGTTGCGACCGCTGGCTATCTGGCTGGCGTCGGCCGGGGCGTTGGCTGTGGTGGGTGCGCAGGTCGGAGCACTCTGGTGGGAATCGGCTTGGATCGGGTGGTGGGCGGGCGTCGTGCTGCTTGTGGCCGCCGCGGTCGCCTTCTGGCTGTTCAAGGTGCCGATGCAGCGTTTCGGCCGCCGCCTGCTGGGCGGCGACCTGGTCGCCGGGCTCAACCCCGAGCTGGATCGCGCCAGGAGCGCGCTGATGCGAGCCGTCGGACGTGGCGCGTTGCTCGAAGAGGTGCGGGCGATCGTCAACCTCATGCGGGCCGACCGGTTCGGCGGGACGTTCTCGGTCACCAGCAGCCCCGGTCTGTACGAGCTGCACGACAGCGTCTTCTACGTTCCAACGCGGACGGCACAGGAGGTGCGCAGGCTTCTGGACACTGTCAGCGGCATCAGCCTCGGTGTCGCGGGCCCGCGTGGCGCCGGCAAGTCCACGATCATCCGTTACTACTGCGACCCCGCCCAGACCACCAGCGACGATCTGCGCTGCATGGTCGCCGCGCCCGTCGACTACGCCGCACGCGACTTCGTGCTCCACCTGTTCGCGACCTTCTGTAAGAGCGTGATCAGGCACTACACGGCGCGCCCGGACGAGGACGAGCAGGAAGAGAGGCTGCGCGACGGGATGACGACGATCCAGTGGCTTGGCCGCGAACTGGTCATCGGGCTGGCCCTCTATGGCGTGATCGGGGCCGGGGTGTGGTTCCTGGTGCCAGATCCCTGGAGGCTGGCGGTCGTCGTGGTGGTGGGCGCGGTGGGTCTGTGGCGCTACATCAGCATGGTCATGCGGGCAATTCTGCGCTGGGGACGGCACCGGGATGAGGAGACACGCAAACTGGTCAGAGCGGCCAGGAGGCACCTGACCAGGGTGCGCTTCCTCCAATCGCGCAGTTTGACCTGGTCCGGCGCGGTCAAACTGGCCATCGGCGTGGAGGGACAGGTTGGAGAGTCGGTGTCTCATGCCGAGCAGCCGCTCAGCTATCCGGAGGCTGTGGAGCAATTCCGCGACTTCACTCGCCGCGTCGCCGCCTTCGCCGACAAAAAGGGACACAGCGTCTTTATCGGCGTGGACGAGCTCGACAAGATTGGTTCGGCGGAGCAGGCAGAACGCTTCCTCAACGAGATCAAGGGCATCTTCGGCCTTCCGCATGTCTACTTCATGGTGTCGGTTTCCGACGACGCCCTCATGGCCTTCGAACGGCGTGGCCTCCCCCTCCGCGACGCCTTCGACAGCTCCTTCGACGAGATCATCCGGGTGGGTACGCTCGATTACGCCGAGAGCCGCCGGTTGCTGTACCGGCGGATCATCGGCCTCAGCGAGCCGTACGTCGCTCTCTGCCACGTGCTGGCAGGAGGGCTGGCCCGCGACCTGCTGCGGGCCGCGCGTCAACTCGTCCGCCTCGGCCACGCCCTGATGGCCCCGGACGGCTGGCAGGGACAGGAGGAGGAGCTCTTCTTCGGCGTCGACGTGAACCGCTACGTGTTCATGGCCGAGGACAACGAGGCCGGAGATCCGCTGCCGCCGCCGTCCCTACGTGAGCTGTCGGCGGCGCTGGCCTCGGAGGAACTCACCCGCAAGGCGCGCGCGATCGTCCATGCACTAGGTGAGGGCGACTGCCGCGACCTGCTCTACGAGGTGGCTTACGGAGAAGCCGTGCTGGACGAGCCGATGAGGATCGTGGACACGGTGCTGGCCCAGGGCCAACTCGCCCCGCTCCTGCGGGATTTCGCGGCGTACGCCTATTTCTGTGAGACGTTGCGGACCTTCTTCGGAGAGCTGGATGACGCGACGATCGCCCGCTGCACGGACGCGAAGCGATGGCCGGGCAGCTTCGACGCGCTGGCGGCCGCGCGTTACGCGTTCGTGGTGGACGCGGAGATCGCGTGGCAAGCCGTCTCCGCCTTCCGCTCGGCGTGGCAGCTACCCGTACGGGATCTTCACCGGTGAAGCCGGCGCACCGGAAGAGCTACGAGCGGTGAACGCGCCCCACCCGGTCGCGCTCGTCCGCGCCGGAGACCGCTGTGAACGCGGCCGTCCGGTTGAGCGCGAGGACGTGGCCGCATGAGCGGCCGGGTGCGAGTGTGGTGTCTGCGCCACGGCGAATCGGCGAACGTCATTGCCGGGATCGCGGGAGCCGTTCCGACGGCACCACTGACGGCTCGTGGCCGCCGCCAGGCCATCGCCGCCGCCCAAGCGCTCGCGGGCGAGCCGCTCGCCAGGATCTACGCCAGTACGGCGCTGCGGGCACGCCAAACCGCCGAGCTCCTTGCCACCGCGCCGACCGTCGACATCGCGGAGATGCCGGAACTGGTCGAAGTCGGAATCGGTCAGCACGAGGGGACGAGCGACCCGTCGATCCGCGCACATACCGCAGAGGTGCTCCGTGCCTGGATCATCGATCAGGATCTGGGCCGACGGGTGGCAGACGGCGAGTCAGGCCGCCAGGTCGTCGCCCGTGTGACGGCGGCGTTCCGGCAGATCGCCGACCTTCATCCCGGGGAGACCGTCGCGGTCGTCGGCCACGTCGCCAGCCTCACCGTCACGCTTGGCCGGCTCTGCGCCCTCGGCACCCGGGTCTGGGGAAAGCCGCTGCCGCACGCTCACCCCTTCCTCGTCGAAGGGGACGGCCACGCCTGGAGCTGCCCGGCGTGGCCCGGTGCGGCCGACTAACTGTCCGAGCGTGATTTCCCGCAACCTGCGAAACGAGTCAGGAACTCCTGCGCTCGCTCTTCGACTCGGCCGGGGCGCTGAGTGGAGTAAGGGCGGCTGATCGGCTACGTCGCCGGTACTCGGTGGGTGTCAGCCCGACCAGGGTCCGGAAGCGGCGGGCGAAGTACGTCGGGTCGTCCCAGCCGACGGCGGCGCCGACCCGAGCAGCCGGCAGGGCCGAGTGTGCCAGCAACGTGGCGGCGCGCTCGGCCCGTAGCCGGGCCAGGAAGTCCAGTGGCGTCAACCCGACGTACCGCCTGAACAGCCGGCCGAGATAGGTGGGATCCAGGTTGACAGCCCGGGCGAGGTCATCCAGCCGCCACGGATGGGCAGGCGCTGCCTCGAGCCGGGCGACGGTGGCGGCGACAGCGGGGTGAATGGCGGGCTCGAGCGTTTCCCGTTCGGGGTCACGGCCGTCGGCCAGGATGCCGAGCACGGTGATCAGCCGGCCCAGCACACGGCCCGGCCGGCCCTGATCGGCTCCGAGGTCCCGTTCGAGCAGGCTGATCTCCGCGATGGCCTCCTCGGCGGCGGCCGGATCGACGGTCACGACCGCAACGCCGTGCGTGCCGGATGCCACCGGATCGGTCCACAGCGTCCGGCGCAGCATCGGGATGTCGTACAGCGCCGCCAGTTCGGCCCGTAGTGCCTGGGCGGACAGGCAGCAGTTGGCGACGACCAGGTCGGCGCAGTCCCGGAGCCCGTGCCAGGCGCCGGGGCGGAGCACGATGACCTGCCCGCGCCGCAGCGGGTGCTCGCCCTGGCTGGTCACGTGCCGGCCGCGGCCGGTTCCGATCACCGCGATCTCGAGGAAGTCGTGCGCGTGCGACTCGATGTCGAGATCCAAGCGGTGGACACCTGCCAAGACCGGGCCCCCGGCGAACAGCGCGTGCTCGTGCAGCGTGGCAGGCATGTCGGGATCGTACGACTGCTCGCCGGGATCGGCCTAGCCCGGAGCGGCACGCCTCGACGAGGCTTGCAGTGTCCCAACGGCAAGAACCTTGGAGGTCAGCGATGGCTACGACCACGACCGAGCAGTCCGGCAGCGACGTCGATGCCGACGGCCGGGTGCCGGAGGAGCTTGTGGCGGCGTACCGCGAATACGGTTTCGTCCGAGTACGAGGCGTTCTTGAGCCCGACCAGGTCGAGCGCTTCCGGGCGAGCGCCGAGGCGTTCCTGGAGGCGCATCGCTCGGAGAGCCTGGAGAAGCAAGGCGTCTTCAGCCAGCTGGTCAACGTCTGGCAACGCGACCAGACGCTGCGGGAGCTCACGTTCGATCGGCGGCTCGGCCGGATCGCCGAACAGCTCGCCGGGTTCCCGCTGCGGCTGTGGCACGACCAGATGCTGGTCAAGGAGCCGCACAACAACGCCGCCACGGAGTTCCACCAGGATCGTCCGTACTGGCCGCATGCGGGCGACCGGCTCCCGCTGTCGGCGTGGACAGCGCTGGTCGACGTTCCGCCGGAGCGGGGCTGCATGACTTTCCTGCCCGGCACCCAGGATCGCACCGGCCTGCGCCCGCAGGACCTCCACCACGAGGACGACCTGTTCGGGATGGACCCGTCTTTGCGCTGGATCCCTCGGGTCACCGTGCCGCTCCGCGCCGGCGACTGCACCTTCCACAGCGGCTACACCGGTCACATGGCGCTGCCCAACCGCACCGACCAGGCCCGGCTCGCGCACGTCACGATCTACATGGACGAGGCGACCCGCTACAGCGGGACCCGGCACATCGTGACCGATCCTCTCGGACTCGCCGCGGGCGATCGGTTGGATGGCGACACATTCCCCCGCCCCTGGGCTTAGGTGGCTGACGTTGAGCTTGTTCCGCTTTGACGGACACTGCCAGATCGGCATCGACGGTCAGGAGGAGCTGGATCACGGGTGCCCACCTGGGGAAACGCCCCGTGATCCATCCCGCGCATGATCGTGAGGCCATAACGTACCGGCTCCTACTCCCCTGCAGCGGCTCGTCCAGATAGGGGCCTCTTCGCGCGGTTGGCCACAAGCTTCGCCTAAGAAAGCTGCCAGGAGCCTCGGAAGATCCCCTCCGGGTCGTAACGGTTCCATAGGCGGCCGACCCGATCGCCCGTCGCGTCCGGGTAGATCCGTTCGAAGGCGCTCTTGTCCGGGCGGCTCTCGAAGCCGGTATACGCACCGTCGACCCGTTCGGCCAGCGGACGCCAGGCCGCGTCCAGTTCCACACCGCGCCGCGGCGGGAACGTCGAGGCGATCACCAACGTGCCGTGGTGCCGGTGCGCGTACGCGGTCGCGTCCGCCGGCATGTCGTTGACCGCCCCACCCATGGAACGCATTTGGATCAACGGCTGGTGCGGCCCGGTTGCGGCGGCCGTGATCGCCGCCGCGTCGTCGTCGGTCATGGACGTCAGCAGGCCGTTGGTGGTCGTGCTGGGCTGCTGGCCGACGTTGGCGTGCAGGTGTGCGGTGGAGACCAGGGCAGGGTACGGGGCCAGCCGGGCGTGATGGTCGAGCAGCCCGCTGCCGATGGACAGCAGCGGCTCGATCGCCGCCCGCACGCGCTGCTCGCTCGCATCGGCGACCACGGCGGTGATCGAGGCCACCAGAGCGCGGCCGTGCGGCAGCAGGGTGACGGCGGTGGACAGTTCGCGCGGGGCGGAGGCCATGTAGTCGGCCCATTGCCGCAGTGCGCGGCCGCCCCGGTCGACCTGCACGGCGATTTGCGCGTATCCCACATCGCGCAGTTCGATCGCCTCGATCTCGAAGGCCACCACGATGCCGACTCCGGCGCCGGCACCGCGCACGGCCCACAGCAGCTCGGGTTCGTGGTCGGCGCCGGCGCGCACGACGGTGCCGTCGGCCAGGACGACCTCGGCCGCACGGATGTGGTCGATGGTCAAACCGTAGTGGCGGACCAGCCAGCCGATGCCGCCTCCGGTCGCCAGGCCGCCGACGCCGACGTTGCCGTGGTCGCCGGAACTGATCGCCAATCCGTACGGCGCGAGCGCCTGCGCGACCTGTGCCCACCGCGCGCCCGCCTCCACCCGGACGATCCGCGCTGCCCGGTCGATCACTTCGACGTGGTTCATCGTGGACAGGTCGATGACCACGCCGCCGTCGTTGGTGGAACGCCCGGACAGGCCGTGGCCTCCGCTCCGGACGGACAGGGGCAGGCCCTGCTCGCGAGCGAAGCGCAGCGCGGCGACCACCTGCTCGGTGTTCTCGGGAAGCAGCACGGCAGCGGGACTGGCCACAGTCGTGTACGTGGACCGCAGGAGACGGTAGCGGCGGTCTCCGGGAACGACGATCTTGTCCTGGAGCGCGGTCGGGGCCGGGGACAGCTTGAGTGTCATCGCTGCCCCCGAATCCGGCCGACCCGCTCGCGGACCGCCGGGACGACCTCGGCGGCGAACACGTCGAGCTGGGCTCGCTGTGCAGTTACCGGCCAGAAGATGAACGTGTCGAAGCCCAGGTCGACCGCCCACTCGGTGAGCGTGTCCGTCCACAGGCGCACGTCGCCGACCAGTCCGGGGCCGCCGCGGAGATCACCGATCGCGCCGATCACGTTGTAGATCCGCCGGATCTCGGCCGGGTCGCGCCCCGCCGCCCGAGCGGAGTCGTCGATGATCTTCTGCTTGGCGGGAACCTCGTCCGGCGGGACGTAGATGTTGAGGGGTGAGATCCAGCCGTCGCTGGAGCGGCCGGCGACGGCGAGCATCCTGGGCCCCTGGCCGCCGAGCCACAGCGGGATGGGAGCGGGCGGCACGGGACCTGCCGCATAGCCCTCGATCGTGTGCTGGTCGCTGTGCAGCCGCACGCCGCCACCGCTCAACGCAGCACGCATGACATGCAGGGACTGCTCGGTGTACGCGACCATCTCGCCACCGTTACGCCGTCGGCCGCCCATGCCGGCTATGGCGTCGGCGAACGCCCCTCCACCCACCCCGAGGACGACCCGCCCCTCGGCCAAAACCCCGAGCGAGGCCGCGGCCTTGGCCAGCATGGCCGGTGGACGTAACTGCAGATCCGCAACGTCGGTGAGGAACGAGATGCGCCTCGTCTCCGCGGTCAGACGGGTGATAAGCGTCCAGGCGTCGAGGTGCCCGGGCTGGTAAGCGTGGTCCTGGACGGCCAGGTAGTCCAGTCCGCCCTCGTCGGCAGCCTTGGCCGGCCGCCTGGTCTCGTCAAGCCGGTCCACTTCGGGGTCGAGACTCAGCCCGAAGCTGAGGGAGCGTCCGTAATCAGCCATGAGTCAATGCTCCGCAAACCCATGCCATTAGGCAAAGGCGAGGTTAGTGACTAATCTTTAGTAAGTGACCATCCAATCACCACAGAGCGCCCACCCCGCCCGCCTGACCATCCACGAGCCGAGCTGCCGAAGCTTCCAGGACATCGTCGAACTCGTCGGCCGCCGGTGGACCAGCGCGATCCTGCTCGCCGGCCAGCGCGGCGCCCGCCGATTCGGCGAATACCGCCTGTCGGTGCCAGGGATCTCCGACCGGCTGCTCGCACAGCGCCTGAAGGAGCTCGAATCCGAGGGCCTGATCTCGCGCACCGTGATCCCCACCACCCCGGTACAGATCCGCTACGCCCTCTCCCCCGACGGCGAGGAGTTGATGTCCATCCTGCAACCCCTGGTGGACTGGGGCTACCGGCGCAGCAGGCCCGATGAGGACCGCTCCACAGTCACCACCAGACCCTGAGTCGCCCAGCCCGCTCATCCGTGGCCTACCGGAGCCGGTGCCGGTGCGTCGGTGAGCATGCCCCCAGGATCAGACGTCGCGCTCCTCCGCGGCAGGCAGCGGGCTCTCCCCCGCAGCGGGCGGCCTCTCTGCTGGTGCCAGGCGCTTCTCCTCGGCTGGAGCCAAGGTCTCCTCCTTGGGCAGCGGCAGCCTGTCGCGCCGGCCCATCACCCACACTCGGTGCGGATCGAGAAAGTCGATCAAGTCAATAAGCGCATTGTGGATGGCGGTAAGTCGCCTGAGTCCTCCGGCAGGATTCTTCGCAAGGCTCGCGTCGATATAGGCAAGCACTGGCTGAAACCGCCGTGCGTATTCACGATCGTTGTCGAGTTTCGCACGGAACTCCATGTACCCCAGACAACGCCGGCGCCCGTTGTCAGAGCCGTCGGCGACAACCATCAGCTCTCCGATGACCTGTTGTTCGCCGCCCTGCAGCACTCCGGTTTTTCCATGGTCGTCGTGCCCCGCTATCGCGCCGTTCACGCCGGAGAGCAGTTTCACGAGCCGGCGGTTGCGTCGGCGGCTACCCAAGTCGAGGAAACCCGCCTCCTGGAAGAGGATGTGCACCCAACCCTGATACACAGCAAATCGATAGAGGCTTTCGTACCGGTTGTACTCATCCCGACGAGCCTGATCGTCGCGGGCCACCTCGGTAACCGGCAAGTCGGATAACAGCCTCACCGCGTTGCCAAGCCGCGCCTGCAGAGCGGCCGCCGCCTGCAGCAGAGGGTCTCGGTAGCGACCCACGTGGTCGCGACGGGCATGCTCGCGGTCGGAATGCCGGCGACGCCACTCGAACAGCGCACCTAGCGTCACGGTCAGGACCGCACTCGTCACGGAGACTGCTGCTGAGATCAGCGACACAGCGTCCATCGCTGGCACATCCCCATCGGTATCGATCGCGAGATTCGCCCAACCTATCGCGGACCACTCCCCTGGTTCATTCTGAAACGATCAGTGAATCCGTTCCATCCTCTGGCGATCTCGTTGCTGACGACGCATACCGTCATCGTCTCTGGTGGCAGGTGTGACTTGTTCGCCGAACCCGCGGGAGTCCTCGCCGCAGCGCTGCGGCTGCGCGGCCGAGCCCACGCCGGCTGGCAAAGGCCGGTGGTGGCCCCTTCGGCCGCTGAGACGGCCGAGAGCCGTCAAGAGGCGAGGACCGCAGCCTCACGCGCGGAACGTCCGGCGGTAGGCGTCCGGCGGTACGCCGATCGTGCGGTGGAAGTGGCGGCGCAGTGTCGTCGCCGTGCCCATGCCCGCCGCCGAGGCGATGGTGTCGACGCTGTCGTCCGTCGTCTCCAGCAGCTCCTGCGCGCGGCGGATCCGCTGCGTCAGCAGCCACTGCAGCGGGGTGGTGCCGGTTGCCGAACGGAAGTGGCGGGCCAGGTGGCGCGAGCTCATGTTCGCCTGGCGGGCCAGGTCCTCCACGGTGAGCGGCTGGTCCAGCCGCCGCATCACCCAGGTGAGCAGCTCGGCCAGGGGATGGCCGTCCTGGGCGGGCACCGGTGTGGAGACGAACTGGGCCTGGCCACCGGCCCGGTGGGGCGGCACGACCAGGCGGCGGGCGGCCACGTTGGCGATCGCCGAGCCGTGGTCGCGGCGGACCAGATGCAGGCACAGGTCCATCGCTGCGGCCTTGCCCGCAGACGTGAGCACGCTGCCGTTGTCGACGTAGAGCACGTCCGGGTCGACCTCCACCCGGGGATAGCGCGCGGCCAGTTGCTCGGTGTGGGCCCAGTGCGTGGTCGCGCGCAGCCCGTCCAGCAGGCCGGCGGCGGCGAGCACGAACACGCCCGTACACAGGGAGACCACCCGCGCACCCGACTCGTGGGCCGCGCGCACCGCCTCGACCAGGTCGGCCGGCGGGTCCTCGTCGACGTCCGCCAAGGCAGGAACGATCACGGTGTCGGCGTGCGCCAGCCAGTCGAGCCCGCAGTCCGGCTCCAGCAGGAACCGGCCGACCCGGACGGCGTGCGTGCCGCACACCCTGACGTCGTACCAGGGACCTGGCACGGCGTCCGGGGCGGAGCCGAACACCTCGTAGGCCAAGGCCAGCTCGAAGTGCAGCATCCCGTCGGTAGCGGCGAGCGCGACGGAGCGCGGGACAGAACTCATGTCGGGAATTGTACGGGTCATGTCGTTCCGGACACTGGCACCGATGGGCCGACGGGGACAGGATTGCCGCTGTGGATCACTTCGAACACGCAGGAGCAGGCATGGGATCGGGTCGGAACGTTGCGGTGTTCGGCGCCTACGGACACACCGGGCGGTTCGTGGTCGCGGAGTTGCGCGAGCGCGGATACGTCCCGCTGCTCCTCGGTCGCGACCAGGACAGGCTGCTGGCGCTGGCGCAGGCCCAACCGGGGCTGGAGGCGCGGCAGGCGTCGGTCGACGATCCGGCCTCGCTCGACCGCGCGCTGAACGGCGCGGCCGCCGTGATCAACTGCGCCGGGCCCTTCGCCACGACCGCCGCCCCGCTGGTCGAGGCGGCGCTGCGCGCCGGCATCCCGTATGTCGACGTGGCGGCCGAGATCGAGGCGAACGTTGACACGTTCGCGCACTTCGCGGAGCGCGCCCGCGCCGCGGGCACCGTGGTGGTCCCGGCGATGGCCTTCTTCGGCGGCCTCGGCGACCTCTTGGTCACCACCGCGATGGACGACTGGACGGCGGCGGACGAGGCGCACATCGCCTACGGCCTGAGCAGTTGGCACCCCACCACCGGAACGCTCGCTGCGGGCGTGGTCTCCGGGCAGCGACGGAGTGGCCGCCGTGTCCGCTACACCGGTGGACGGCTGGAGTACCACGATGACGCTCTGCCGGCCCTGGAGTGGTCCTTCCCGGCTCCGCTCGGCCCTCAGAGCGTCATCGGAGAGTTCACCATGGCCGATGTCGTCACCGTCCCCAGCCACCTGGCCATCCCAGAGGTGCGCACCTACATGACCGCCAAGGCGGCCGCGGACCTGTCCGCGGCCACCTCGGCACCGACCGCCGTCGACGAGCGCGGCCGCTCCGCGCAGACCTTCGTCGTGGACGTTCTCGTCCGCTCCGGCGGCACGGAACGTCGCGTGGTCGCCACCGGTCAGGACATCTACGCCATCAGCGCGCCGCTCGCGGTGGAGGCTGTCGACCGCATCCTCACCGGCCGGACCAGGACCACCGGCGTCGCCTCCGCGGGCGCGGTCTTCGACGCCCCGGACTTCCTCCGCGCCCTGTCCTCGCACCTCTCGCTGCACGTCCCGCTCGACACCCGCGGCTGACCGGCGACGCGTGCCGGGATCCAGACCGTGGTCAATGCGGTCGATGAGCAGGCCGGTCGCCCGTGCGGGGCGGCCGTCCCGGCTGAGCACTGGTGGCCAGCCTTCCACACGCGGCGGCGTGCTGCGGTGCTGCCGCGTGCCCTGGCCGTGCGCTGCCAGTGGGCCGCGCGCCTGGCCGACGGGATGCTCGAATGGCGGCCGGCCGACCTTCCGGTAGCCATGCGACCGCGTTTTGACAGGCCTTCGCCCGGGTCGTGCGAACAGGAGGCGGCCGTTCAGTGCGGCCTGCCTTCAAGCGCACGTCGAAAGACGCCTCCCACGATCGCGTTGGTCTGCAGGAAGGGCGACGGATGACCCGGGCGTCGTAGTCTGAAAATTCTAGGCCGAACGACCTGAAATCAGGCCGATCGGCCTAGGATGGGGTCATGCGGTCGGAAAACAAGAAGCCGCGGAGCGGTTCGTTCACTGAGGCGGCGCGGAGAGCGCAGATCATCGAGGCCGCCATCCGGACCGTCAACGAGCTCGGATACGCGCGAGCGTCGCTCGCCGAGATCGCCCGCCGGGCCAAGACGTCCAAGAGCGTCCTGTCGTACCACTTCGACGGCAAGGAGGAGCTTCTGGAGCAGGTCGTCGCGCACGTCTTCGAGGACGCCGGGCAGCGCGTCGTCGACGCCGTCGAGGCCGAGAGCACCGGGGCGGGCAAGCTGGCCGCCTACATCCGTGCCGAGTTCGCGTACATGCGCGCGAACCGCGACCCCATGCGGGCCGCCACCGAGATCCTCGTCTCCCACCGGGACGAGCAGGGTGTGCCGCTCTACCTGAAGAGCGGCGACGACGACACCGCGCTCCTTGAGTCGATCATCGAGCAGGGATGTCGCGCGGGCGAGTTCGCGGCCGTGGACGCGCGGATCGCGGCGATCACCGTGACGCATGCGATCGACGGCGCACTCACCCGCTCCCAGAGCCATCCCGCGACCGACCTGGTCGCCTACGAGAGAGAAGTCGTCCGGATGATGCTGCGCGCGCTGGGGGCGGAGGCGCCCGATGGCTGAGTTCACCTGGCGGGGGATCGGATACGACGCCGGTGTCGACTACGCGCCGGACTTCCCGTCCCGTCCCGTCTGGCGACCGGACGACGTGCGGCGAGATCTACGCGCCATCCACGAGGACCTGCACGCGAACTCCGTGCTGATCACGGCTACAGAAACGGAGCGGCTGATCGAGGCGGGTGCGATGGCCCGCGAGGTCGGGCTGGAGGTGTGGTTGCAGCCCCGGCTGTTCGAGGCGCGACCCCAGACGGTCGTGGCCAACCTCGCGGAGGTGGCCGGGCGTGCCGAGGAGCTTCGCTCGGCGTACGGGCGAGTCGCGCTGAACGTCGGCTGCGAGCTGACGCTGTCAGCGCGGGGGCTCATGCCGGGCCCGAGCTTCGCTGTCCGCGGCATGCTGCTGCCGTGGCTGGCGCCGCTCCTGCCGCTGGCCAACCTGCGGTTACGGCGGTTACTCGGCGAGCTGGCCCGGGTGGCGCGAGGGCGATTCGCCGGGCCGCTCAGTTACGGGGCCGGAGAGTGGGAGCGGGTCGACTGGTCGATGTTCGACATGGTTGGACTGGATCTCTACCGAACGGCGGGCAACGCCTGGCGGTTCGCCGACGACGTCCGGGCGCACGTGCGGCGGGGAAAGCCGGTCGTGGCGTTCGAGTTCGGCTGCTGCGCCTATGCGGGGGCGGCGGAGAACGCCTCGCAGGCGTTCGGGGTGCTGCGGCAACGCGGCGGCGAGTGGCGCGTGCCCCCGCGGCTGGTACGCGACGAGTCGGTGCAGGCGCGTTACCTGGCCGAGCTGTTGGACGTGTTCGCGGAGGCCGGCGTGGCCGGGGTGTTCGTGTGGGGGTTCAGCGAGCCCGTGCTCACCCGGTCGCATGAGCCGGGGCGGGATCTGGACCTCGCCAGCTACGGGATCGTCGCCGTCGAGCCGGGCGACGGCCCCGAGCAGTGGACACCGAAGCTGGCCTTCCACACGGTCGCCGAGCGCTATGGGGAGGGAACGTGACGGCCGCATGGCGGATCGCCACCGCACTCGCCGCTTACGCGATCGTCCTTCTGCTTGGCCGGGCCGCCGTCGCCGAGTTGGGCACACCGCCGGCGGCGGTGGCGCTCGGCGTGGCCGTCCTGATCGCGCTGACCATCGCTGTCCTGGCACGCAAGGCGGACGGGCGTGGGCTGCGCGAACTGGGGCTGCCGTCGCCGCGTGCCGGGTGGCCGATGGCCGTGGCGGGGCTCCTGGCCTGGGTGCTGCCGGCCGGTGCCGCGCTCGCCGTCGCGGCTGCTCTCGGGATCCGGCCGATCGCCGTGGCGACGGCCGGCGCTCTGCTTCTGGTGCCGGTGTCCCTGCTGAACGTCCTCGCCGAGGAGCTCGTCTTCCGCGGCTACGTCATCGCCGTGCTCGCCGACCGGGTACGGGGATGGACGATCATCCTCGGTCAGGCGGCGGTCTACACGGCGTTCGGCATGGCTCTGTCAGGCTGGGAGACCGTGCCGCAGCTGCTGGGGGTGGCGGTCGGCCTCGGCTACGTGCGCATGCTCACCGGCAGCGTGTGGGCGTGCATGGGATTCCACCTGGCCTTTCAGACGGTCACGCAGGTGTTCGCCGGGCATCCGCTGACCATGGTCGTCTTCGGGGTGGTGCCGTTCACGGTCGGCATCGTGCTCGTGGAGAGGATGGTGCGATCGCGGTCCCTGGCCCGATATGCCGGCTCCTTGTCATCCTCGTGAAGGTCCTCGGCCAGTGCCGGATTCCAGCCGGGCACGGCGCCGCGGACGCGATCGCCTGGTGTGCCGGGCTGGCGCTGATCGGCTACCTGTGGGCTCGTGCGACGTTCACGAAGCGAGCGCGATCTCGGCCAGCTCACGCCAGTCCCGTCGCTGGCCGTCGCGGCTCGCCTCGGCGAACGCAGTTTCGCCGAGGCGATTCCGCGTCTCCGCGGCGATCCTGGCAACGTCCGGTTGCGAACGATCCGGCGTGCCGCGCACGCCGTCGCTCGCCGCGAGCAATCGCACGGCCTGCTCGTACTGTCCCTGGCGCAGTGCGAGATCCGCGATCCCGATCAACACGTCGGCGACCAGCGGTGGATACGTGTGCTCCACAGCCGCGCGGAACGCCTCGGTCCGGTACGCGCGAGCCTTCTCGAGATCCTCGGTGAGGTAGCCGTACAGGTCCATGGTCTTGGCGCGGATGACGTCGCCCATTTTCGCGTTGTCCAGCAGCGCGCGCGCCGCGGCCAGGTGCTCGTGTGCCTTGTCCGGCTCGCCGCGCCGGCGCGCCAGCTGCGCCTTGGAAAGCGCCAGCTCGGCAAGCGCGTCCGGCGAGGTGATCCCGCCCGCGTGCCGCTGCGCTTCGGCCATGGCGGCCGTGCTTGATCGCTCATCTCCGAGCAGCCAGTACAGCAGAGCCTGCCGCGTCCGGAGGCCGACCACGTCCTCGGTCGCGCCTACCTCGGTCAGCGCCGTGACCGCTTCTTCGTAGTGCTCACACGCGCGTGCGAACTCGCCGCGCATGGCAAGCCGATCGGCCAGGAAGGCCAGCGCCAACGAGATCCCCCACCGGTCACCCAGCGTGCGGTACTCGGCAAGGGCGATCTCGGCGTCGATGTCCACGTCAGTCTCGTCGCCGCCGAGCGTGAGCCGCAATCGGCCACGGGCGAGCCTGGCCTGCGCGCGTACCCATGGAACATCGTCGGCGATGAGCGGCTCGAACGCGGGCAGGAACTCCGTCGGCTCCCGCAGCATCCGCTCCAGCGGCGCCACGAACCCGAGTATCGGCTGGCGAGACCCGCTGCGCTGGGTGAACCGGTGCGCCTCCTGGATCCACTCCCGCGCCTGATACTGATCGCCGCCGGGCCCGGAGGACAGGAACACTGTCACGGTCATGCACGCCAGCGCCCGCACCTCATCGGACACCTCACCGGGCAGCGAGGCCGCCGCGATGCTCAACTCGGTGCCCTCGGTCCTGTGCCCACTGAGGAAGTAGTACCAGCCCGCAGCTGCGACCAGCCGCATCGCCTCCTGGGCCCATCCCTCGGCGATCGCCCCGCGCAGGGCCGCACCGATGTTGTCGTGCTCGGCCTCGAGTGTGGACAGCCATTCCAACTGCTCGGCCCGGCGCAGGTGCGGCTCGGCCGTCTCGGCCAGCTCGGTGAAGTAGGCAAGGTGCGCCCGGCGCGCCCGCTCGGTTTCCCCGGCTTCGGCGAGCCGGTGCGCCGCGTACTCCCTGATGGTGTTGAGCATCCGGTAGCGCGGCATGCCCTCACCGTCGACGAGCAGCAGCGACTTCTCGATCAACGCGGTCAGCAGGTCGAGTATCTGCTCCCCGGTGAATGCCTCGTCCCCGCACACCCGTTCGGCCGCTTCCAGGCTCGCCCCGCCGGAGAACACCGAGAGCCGCCGCAGCACACCGCGTTCGGCCTCGGTCAACAGATCCCAGCTCCAGTCCACGACCGCGCGCAGCGTCTTGTGCCGGGGAAGCACCGTACGGCTGCCGCCGGTCAACAGACGGAATCGGTCATCGAGCCCACGCGCCAGCTGATCGATGGACATGGTGCGCAGCCGTGCCGCGGCCAGTTCGATCGCCAGCGGCATCCCGTCCAGCGCCCGGCAGATCCGCGCCATGGCCGCCAAGGTGTGCGCGTCGGAGCCGATGTCCTTGCGCACCAATTCTGCGCGCTCGCGCAGCAGCCGCACCGCGGCTGAGGACTCGACCGCGGCGGGGGCCGCTCCCTTCGCGGGCAGCGTGAGTGGCTCGACCTGCCACAGCACCTCCCCGGTGATACCGAGCGGTTCCCTGCTCGTGGCCAGAATCCGCAGCCTGCGGCACTCTCCCAGAAGCCGATCCGCGAAAGCCGCGGCCGCCTCGATCACGTGCTCGCAGTTGTCCAGGATCAGCAAGATCGCGCGCTCCCGGAGCGCGGCGATGAGCCGATCCATCGGTTCCCCATCCCGCGCATCACCGAGCAATGGCTGGTCACGCAGGCCGATCGCGGTGAGGGCGGCCTGCGCCAGGTCACCACCTGCCTGCACCGAGGCCAATTCGACCAGCCACGCCCCATCCGGCACCTCGGCGAGCATCGCCCGCGCGGTCTCCGTGGCCAGCCTGGTCTTGCCGGAGCCACCCGGCCCCGTCAAGGTGACTAGCCGGTAGTTGATGGCCAGACCGGCTACCGCGCCGACGTCAGCGTCCTTGCCGACGAAGCTCGTCAGCTCGGCGCGCAGGTTCGTCCTGTGGATATCCGCACGCTCGCCCAGCTCTCCCCGCAGCAACGCGGTGTGCAGCGCGGAGAGCTCGGCCGACGGATCGGCGCCCAACTCCTCAGCGAGCCGCTCGCGCGTCCGCTGGTACACGGTCAACGCCTCGTTCCCACGCCCCGCCTCGGCGAGCGCTCGCATCAACGCCGCCACGAACCCCTCCCGCAGCGGGTGCGTGGCGACCAGCTCGGTCAGCTCGGAGACCAACTCCGAGCCACGGCCGAGGCGAATATCCGCATCCACCCGATCCCCGAGTGCGGCAACGTGGAGTTCGTCCAGCCGCGCGACCGCGGCGTCGAACGCATCGCTGTCTTGCAGTGCGATGTCCGCCATGGCCTTACCGCGCCACAATGCCAAGGCCGTGTGCAGCAGATCCGCCCGCGCCGCAGGCTCGGCGGCACGGGCCTGACCGACCAGGTGCTCGAACCGGCACACATCCACGGCATCAGGAGCCACGGCCAGCCGGTACCCGCCGGAATTCGCCTCGATCACACCGTCCGGCAACACCCTGCGCAGCCTGGACACCAACGCCTGCAAGGCATTCACTTCGTCCGCGGGCGGCCGTTGCCCCCAAATCCAGTCCACCAGCCTCGAACGCGTGACGATCCGGCCAGGTTCGAGGGCGAGTGCGGCGAGCAGTGCGCGCAACCGAACCCCAGGAACCTCCACCACGGCCCCATCGCGGTTCCGGACCTCGAACGGTCCGAGCAATCCAACTCGCACATCGGTCATTGTGCCGAACCGCGGCAACGACCGACCAACCGCCACTGCACGCACACCGCCGGCCTTCGTCGGAGCTGGTGCGTCTTCCTGTGGCGAGTGCCTCGCCAGCGCCGCTGCGACGCGGTCGCGGTCGGCGTCCGAGGCCCGCCGGGCGGGATCGTCGGTCACGGTTGGACATGGTATGCGCAATCGCGATATGTCGCGACCGACCCCCTCGCTCCGGATGGATGGCGCCATCGCATCCAGGGTGGTGTAGCCCGGTAGCTCAGAGCGGGCACGCACCAGCTCTTCCAACGCCACATTGATCAAGTCGGCGGGATTGCCCTTGGTCTGCACCGCCGGCTCTGTTATATTGTTACCATGGTAACAGTGGAGCGCACGCAGACAGGCCTGCGGCTCGAGAAGAACGTGCTCAAGGTGCTCAAGGGACTGGCCGAATACCTCGACATCTCGCTCGGCGACCTGGTGGAGGGCATCGCGCTGCACGCCTTCGACGGCAAAGCGCCGTTCACCCCCGCGACCCTGGACAAGATCGAGCAACTCAAGGTTGTGTACGACCTGACCCTGACGTCCGCCGACGCGCACCGGCTGACCGAGCGATGAGCGGCGCGCAGCACACGCTCGTCGGGCAACTGCCGGTCGCGCTGCCGCCCGACGAGACGTTTGGGCTGTTCACGCCACGCGGTGAGGAGCGGTGGGTGGCAGGGTGGCGGCCTCGTTTCCCGGTGGGGACGGGCGACGACTCCGCCCCCGGCACGGCCTTCGAGACCGATTCGCACGGCGAGCGGACCATTTGGGTGGTGGTCGGGCGGGAGCCGGGCCGACGGGTCTCGTACGCGAGGGTGACGCCCGGCTCCCGGGCCGGGATCGTCACCGTCGAGGTGAGCGGTGACGGGCAGGGCGGCAGCACGGTGCGGGTGACCTACGAGCTGACCGCGCTCACGCCGGAGGGCGAAGGGCCGCTGCGCGAGTTCGCCGTGGGCTATCCGGACTTCCTGCGGTCGTGGGAGGCGGAGATCTCCCGCCATCTCGGGTCCCGGCCGCCGAACGCGGCCGCTCGATAGTGGACGGGCGTGACCGGCAACCCGACTATGGGCTCTACCTCGACTACCGTTGGCGGGCCGTCGTGGGTCCACGATCACCTCGACTGGCCCGGCTTCGGCGGTCGCTGACGCCCCGGCGTTCGCCGTCCTCGCCATCCTCACCGGCCATGCCGCTAGCGATGCGGTTGCCTGGGTTTGTGGCAACTACTGCCCGGAAGCTGTAGAAACCGCTGTCCAGGAAGCCTTCATCGAACCCTGGATTGTCGATCCCCCAAGTAAGTACGGTGGCCGGCCACACCGTGACCGGCCGTAAGGGCTGCATCTGTGCGGCGGCAGGGCAACTCGGCCGGAGCGTTCGGTCAGTGTGGCGCCCCAGAGCCGAACTGCCCTGCCGGAGGCGATTGTTTCTATGAGGCGGGATGGAGTCTGTTTCTATGAAGTGGGACGGAGTCGTAGATAGCGATCAAGGGCGTTCCAGTTTTACCGCGAGGAAAGATGGCGCGTGGTGAAGCTTGTTGTAGGCGGCTTCGTCGATCTCTCGGAGGTCATCCGTGGGGCGCGGTTCGATCAGCTGCTCCAGCACGAACCCTGCGGCCAATAGCTCGCCCAGGAAGGTCTCCAATGACATGCGTTGGTAGTGGATCGAGAGCTTGCTGTCTCCGAGAGGAAGGTCTCTCCAGTCGTGGCTGAAGTACGAGCCTCCGAAGTGGCGCCAATCGGCTGTGGGATGGGTGGTCGATACCAGGAGCCATCCACCTGGCCGCAAAACGCGGCGTAGTTCACCCAGCAGTTGCACACGGTTCCTGACGTGCTCGTATACGAGGGCGCAGACGACCCCGTCGAAGGATGCGTCCGCGGCGAAACGGAGTGGCTCTTCGAGATCATGGAGAAGTAATTCTGCATGGCCGTTCACGCGTGCTCGCGCGTGGCGCAGTAGTGTGGCGCTGCCTTCAATTCCGACCACCTGGGCACCGCGGGCCAAGAGCTCGGCCGCGTAGTGGCCTGCTCCACAGCCGACATCCAGGATTCTGGCCCCAGAGACATCGCCCGCGAGTTGAAGCATTGCGGGTCTGTCGGTGTAGGCGTTGTAGGGGCTCGTCTCTGCATGTTTAGCGAAGTGATCGCCGAGTGCGTCATGGTAAGCGGTCGCCTTGTGCATCGGGACATCATGGCGTGGCCGCAGTTCCGTCGCCGTTGAGTTCCAGGTGAGACGGTGGATGGTGTCCGGGTCCCTGGTGAGTCGCTTGCGCGGCCCGTGGCGGAGCGGCCGTCGGGGCGGTTTCGTGATCACTGCCCAACAAGGCGCCATGCGATGGCGTTTCGAGCTCACCGCGGCCGCCGGCCGGCCGATCGCTACCTTCTCCGGCGGCATGCGCCGCCGCCTGGATCTGGCCGCCAGCCTTGTCGGCCGGCCGCGGATCCTCTTCCTGGACGAGCCGGCCACCGGCCTGGACCCGCACACCCGCAACGAGCTGTGGAGGGGTGGTCCGCAGCCCGGCCAGACGCTCGCTCAGCGGGTGGCCCCCGGCCAGCGACTCCAGGTCGGCCAGGACCTCGGCATGCCTGCCCAGGTGAAGTTCGGCGTCGATGCGGTCCTCAGCGGCCGCGTGGCGGAGGTTGTGCAGCTTCGTGGCGACCGGGTCGGCGAAGGGCGCCTCCTGCACGTCGGCCAGGGCGGCGCCCTGCCACAGGCCCAGGGCCGCGCCGAGCGTGGCCGCGGCCTCCTTGTGCGTGCCCGCGACCAGCTCGCGCCGTCCCCGGGCGACCAGCTCCTCGAACTCGTAGGCGTCGACGTCCTGAGCTCGCACGGGCAGCCGGTAGCCACCGGCGACCACCTCCAGGGGCGCGGCTCCACTCAGGACCTTTGCGCAGCCGTGCGACGAGGCCATGCAGGGCGGCGGAGGCTCCCGCGGGCGCCTCCGCGCCCCACAGGTCGTCGATCAGCGTCTCGGCGGAGACGGGTCGGCCGGCCTAGAGCACGAGCCGAGACAGCAGCATGCGGAGCCGTACTCCGCTGATCTCCACGGGCTCGCCGCTGTCCAGATACGCCTTGACGGGGCCGGGAACCTCAACTCGCACTGGCCCAAAATGCCGGAAAGGTTCTACTTGACCCAAATAGCTGCGTACTCGCCGTCCTCGGTGAAGGCTTCCAACGCCTGGCCGCTGTACAGGTCGTGGTCCTTGTAGGCGCCCACGATCGGGAGTCGGCCCTGCCCGATCACGGGGTGACTCCGGACTGGCCGACCTGGTCGCGTCGTTCACCGTCACTGACATCACCGCCGACCATGCGCTGCCGTGTCAGCGGCCGCGTCAGCACGGCAACAGCCCGGCATCAGAGCGGTCGGCGACGGTGAATGCCGTGACCACGCCGGGCTCACCCCCGATCCCCGTGCGTCGCTCATCGAAGCTATGAGCGCCACGCCTGCGGCGGGTCTCGCAGGATCGAAACTGTATGCAAGGAGATTCATGATGGAACAAGGCAATGGCGGCTTCTCCGAAGCAGGGCTGCGCAGATTGCGCGAGGTGCTGGCACGGCATGTCGAGTCCGGCAAGATTCCTGGGCTCGTCGCCCTGGTCAGCCGGGGCGGTGCGACGCACGTCGAAGCGATCGGGACGATGCGCCATGACGGTGGCGCGCCGATGCGCCGGGACACGATCTTCCGGATGGCCTCGACGTCCAAGCCGGTTGCGATCGCGGCGGCGATGGTCCTGCTCGACGAGTGCAGGCTGCGACTGGATGACCTGGTAGAGCCGTGGCTGCCCGAACTCGCCGACCGGCGGGTGCTGAAGCGGATCGACGGCCCGCTGGACGACACCGTGCCGGCGCGGCGACCGATCACCGTACGGGACGTGCTGACCTCCACGTTCGGGCTCGGCATGGATCTGACGTCGCTGGGCACTCCGATCATGAACGCGGTCTTCGAGCAGGGGCTCACGCCCAATCTGCCGGTGCCGATGCCCGGGCCGGATGAGTGGATGCGCCGCCTTGGCATGCTTCCGCTGATGCACCAGCCCGGAGAGCGCTGGCAGTACCACATCAGCAACGATCTGCTCGGCGTGCTCGTCGCCAGGGTCACGGGCCAGTCGTTTGAGACGTTCCTGCGCGAACGCATCTTCGACCCCCTGGGCATGAAGGACACCGGTTTCCACGTGCCCGCCGACAAGATCGACCGGCTGCCGACCCTCTACGCCCCCGACCCTCAGACCGGACAGTTCCTCGTGTGGGACGAAGCCAAGGGGGGACGCTGGAGCCAGCCTCCGGCGTTCCCGGGCGGCGGCGGTGGGCTGGTCTCCACCGCCGACGACTACCACGCCTACTTCCGGATGCTGCTGAATCACGGGATGCACGGCAACCAGCGGATCCTGTCCCGGCCCGCCGTCGAGTTGATGACCACCAACCGCCTCACGCCCGAACAGAACGCCGCCCGCAACGCCATGGCCACCAACAACGTCCATATCTCGCACGGCCAAGGCCAGCACGGCGGCTGGGGCTTCGGGATGGCCGTGCGCACCTACCGCGGCGACTACGCGCCCATCGGCCAGTTCGGCTGGGACGGCGGAAGCGGCACCGCGACCTACGCCGACCCGGCCAACCAGCTCACCGGAATCCTGCTCACCCAGGTCGGGGCGTCCACCCCGGACTCGACGCGGCTCATCCACGACTTCTGGAGCACGCTCTACCAGGCCATCGACGACTGACTCTGAGCCCGCGCCCGGTACGCCCGCGCCCGGTACGCCCGCCCTCAACCCATGACCCCGACGGGCAGCCCTGGCGGCCGAACCGCCCGAGGGTGCGATCCCTCGGGCGGCCCTACCTGAGCAATCGAGATACCGAGGGCGCCAACAGGACCGCATTCGGCATCAGTCCGCTCAATTTGAATTCCGTCACAGATTTAAGGAGCACACCACCATGTCCATCACCCTTGCCGACCAGGACACGCTCACCCTGCGGACCGCCGCGTGGGGCGCCGTCTCGCTGATGGCCGCCGCCGGTGCCGCCGGCTCGCCCCACAAGGCCGCCACCGAAGGCTCCATCGCTCTGACCTCCGCGACCGGCCTGGCCGGGCACGTGCTCGCCAAGCCGCCCAAGGGCGTCAAGTACGGCAAGTCCGTAGCCGAACTCGCCGACCAGGTGCTGCCGGCCCTGACGGCATCCATGAGGCTGCTCAAGCAGCAGGATCCGGCAGAGGCCGACAACTTCCGCCGCACTGTCCTCGTCGCCATCGAGGCAGCCGCCCGGATCCAGAAGGGCGAGCCCAGCCCCACCATGACTGAGATGGCACGCAAGATCACTGAGGCCCTCGACGCCGCTTGACGGATGTGAGGGAAGGATCCCATGAGTGACAGCGATCGACTTGTGACCAGCGATAATGGCTTGATGGCCTGAGTTGGGGTTGACAAGCGCAAGACTGAGACCGCGATGACCTTCTCGGGGCATGGAGCGGATGCTGGTGAGCTGACCATGAAGATCGAAGGCGACGAGAACCCGTTGGATCGTCGACTTGATGCGTACCGCGGTCGAGTCGCCCATCTCTCCAAGGATGGCGAGCCGGTGGGCTTCCTTCGCATCACGGTTGAGAGGTGGTGGGAAGTGAAGGGACCCTTCTGGAGGCGCCGCATGGTCAACGGCCGCGAACTGCCCCACTGGCACATGGTCACCCGGAAGGAGGACGGCTCATGGGAGTACGAGGACACGATCAGCTTCGCCATGAGTCCCGAAGAGCTCGATCAGGAGCTGGCCGAGCTTGAGAGTGGATACTGCGATTGCCGCGGGGGGCGCCTGCACATGGAGTGGCTGGACGGTGACGAGGCGAAATCCATTACGAATGAGCATTTCCCCGAGTAGACGCAACGTCACGGTCAAATTTCTCCGGAGAAGAAGACATCAGCGATAGCGCTGTCAGCCTGGGCAGCCTGACCCCTCGTCACCCCTCTTAAAAGAACCTCTAACTCATATGGCCCGGATGGCGCGCGGCCTCGATGAGACGCACCGGCGCAACTCCGTGCGCGCCTACCGCAGGCACGGCGGCTTCTGGATGGCGCTCGGCGCGACCGCGGGGCTCTCCGGGCCGCTCGCCTTCCTCTGGGCGGTCGCTTAGGCCGGCCGGCCCGGCGGCACCTCGCGACGCCGTCGAGCCCCGATCGGGGAGGTCACGCATCGTCCGGCAGCGGTTCGCCGGTCTCCAGCAGCGACTTCAGGCTCGCCACCACGTTCGGCCAGCCGTGGCTGACCATCTCGGCCATGCTCGATCCGGGCTCGAAGCCGTCGTGCACGACGGTGAGCTTCACGACCTGCGCGGCGGCCTCCTCAATCGTGAAGGTGACCTTCGAGCGGGCCTCGCCGGACAGCCGGGCGAGCAACTCCTCGTCCCAGCCGAAGCGCTTGGCGAGCTCCGGGGTGATGGCGTGCCAGGTGTAGGAGAGCCGACTGCAGGGTTCGGACTCCAGCACGACCTGCTCCGGGTCGCTGATCAGCACGCCGTGGTTGTCCCAGGTCATCGGCGAGCCGACGGACCAGTCCGTAGTGAACTCCGTGGCCCAGTAACGGCGGGTGAAGGCGGGCTCGGTCAGCGCCTGCCAGAGCTTCTGCGGGGTGGTGCGGATGTAGGTGGTGTAGACGAAGGTCGGCGCATCCATTGAGGTCTCCTCCAGGGCGAGTTTCAGGTCCGCCAGGGCTTGGACCCTGGCCCGGTCGTAGCGGCTGATCCACCGGTCGGCGATCTCGTGCACGGGTGCGGCGTTGAGGTAGTGCAGCTTCTCCCGGCCCCGCCGCACGGTGGCGACAAGCCCGGCCTCCTCCAACACCGCGAGGTGCTTGCTGACGGACTGCCTCGCCATGTCGAGTCCGGCGCACAGCTCGCGCAGCGTCTGCCCGTTGCGGGCGTTGAGCGAGTCGAGCAGCGCGCGCCGGCTCGCATCGGCCAGCGCCTTGAACACCTCGTCCATGCCCGCCCCCCGTACCCAGGTTGCCGCCTATCGATATGCAGCCTTCCGGCTGCCTTTAATTTAGGCAGCTGGATGGCTGCCTGTCAAGACGCGCGGCTACGACGGGCGGATGCGGGAGCCGATCATCCTCGGCACGGCCTCGCAGGCGCCGACGCGCACGCGCACACCCGCCGGTCATCGAACTTCGGTCGATACAGGTTCGCCCCGACTTCGTTCACGGGCGTTCCGTGCGCTTCACTCGGTATCTCTTCGAACAGCAATCGTCCCCCTTACGTATAGAAGTGACCGACGCGCACGGCTCCCACGTGTGGCCAGCACCTCGTTCAGGTGGCTGCCCTCGGGCCAGCCGTTGACGACCACCACGTAGCGCGGCTGATCGAGGCCCATCAGGTCGAGCTCACACGGCACACGCTTAGACGGTGACTCATGTGGAGATTGATCGTTAGATCGTTCGTGGATGCGTTCCTTCGACGGCTTGTCACGACGACCACGGGCTTGGCGTCGGCATGCGCAGCTCACTCGTCGTAGAGGAAGCTGCGAACCTCTCGTGCGAGATTGGTCAAGGCCTCTCCGGGGAGAATCGGGGTGCGAACTGTGGCGGACCACATGTCGTCCCGATCTTCGCTCGGATTCGGAGAGCGGAGGGTCCAGCTGAGATCGACCCAGTGGCCAGAGTGGATGGCTTCCAGTCGAAGATCAGCTCTATGGGACGTCCATGTCCGTGTTCCGCGCCACCCTCTGAAGTCGGTTACCAGGTTCTCGAGGAAGTCGGCGAGCCCGTCTCCCATGATGGTCTCCACGGCGACCTCGGCGCGAAGCCCAGGTGACGCAGCCTGAGCGAGGAAGAACATCAAGGCGTCGTCGTGTGGTCGCTCGCACTGCGCGAGCCTGATGAAGGTCACTCCTGGGCCTGGTATTTCGACCTCCGGAGTTGGACGTTCATCTGCCAAGCGCTCCACGATGACTGCTCCGACTCTGGTTTCACGACAGGCGATCAGTTCGTGTGCCTGCACGAGATCACAGTGTTGTGCACCTTCGCACAGTTCGCCTGCACTGAGATCATCCCGTCTGCTGTCGGCCCGCCCCGCAGGGGGAAGGGGGCCAGGGCGACCCGGATCCATCGTGCATCGTCGGTACCGCGCGGAAAATCTTGCTTCGGGGCCGACGCGTGGGAGCGAAGACACCCGGGAATGTGCGTGCCCCACAGAGCCTCTATTCATCAGGTTCCCGGCCTCGGGCCTCGGCCCATGGCCCCCACCCGGCGGTACATGACGCGGAGCGACGACCACGGAGCCGCGTGTTAGGGGCACCTCGACGCTCATCTACGCGCCGATGGCGGGCGTCGGAAGGGCAGCGAGGGCGGCGCCGCTCGCGAGCGCGCGTTCTGTTCGGCCGCTACTCGTATCCCATGGTTGGGATGACATCTGCGAGTGCTCGTTCGATCAGCGCGCGGGTGTCGCTGTCGAACTGGTCGTTGCGGTGGTCGAGGCTGCGTGCGCGGAACGTCGACGTGGTCGCGAAGTCGTCAACGCCAACGCTCTCGAAGAGCGCCTTCCGCTGGGCCGGCCAGTCCGCAGCGAGATCCTCGGCTCTGACCTCAACGTATCGCTTGGTGTCGAGATCGGCGTTCGCCTTCCAGGCGAGCCATCGGTCATAGACCGGCTTGAGCCAAGCGAGCGCGCCGTCGACCGTGGACGGTGCCCATGGCTGGTCGACGTGCGACGCAACCACCGCGACCGGGTGGCGCTTGATGTGGACGATGGTCGCCTCAGGGACGAGTTCCCAGAGGAAGTCCATGCACAGAAGGTTGAACGGTGTCTTCTCGCACCAGGTCGGCTTTTCCGCGTCGGCAGCTGCCCCGCCGAACATTGTGTCGACTGCGCGACGAAGAATTTCGAGCAGTTCGCTCCGATCGCTGAAGTACCTAGGGATCGCCCGCCGGTAACTCTGATGCTCGAACGGCCCGGCCGCCCAGTCGGCATGGCCGAACCCCGCCGCAGGCACGACCTCGTCGAACGTGCTCGCGACGAGCTCCGACCACAGCCGTCCCACCGCGTCCCAGTAGTGCCGCTCGCCGATGGCCTCAGGAACGGTATAACCACGATCGATGTCTCTCCTGCCGACCAGTCGCACCGTAAGGATGTCGCTCAGCCTGCGGAGGGCGTCGTCCCCGACGTAAGGGTCGTATCGAATCGTGAGTGCATCCGCCAAGTCCCTAAAGCCGCCCGGGTCGACAATGAACCTGGTCTCGATCGGAATCCTGTGGATCTGCGGGTGTTCGCCGAGAATGTTCGCGAGCTGCGATGTTCCCGACCGACCGGTGCCAGCGACGAAGATCGGCGACGGATAGGCCATGGCGACATACTCCACTCGCGACTCGCCGATGTGTCAACTGAATTGCCGCTGGCCCCTCGGGCTGGCTCCCGCGAGCCTCAAGACGCGCCGTTCGGCTTCGCCGCCGACACGTCGCTACGACAGCATCTGCACGCCGCCATCGGCGTCTCACCGCTTGCCTACCGGCGCACCTTCCGGGGCGCTCTGTCATCGAACCGCTGAGCATCACCGCAGGCACCGCTCCTCAAACGCGGTGATGAACTGGGGTGGCATCGGGGTCGCGCCGCAGACCGCGAGGGGATTGACCTCGCCGAGGCCGCGTGCCCGGGGCGGGTGGCTTTGAATGCGCTGTCCTGCCCACCGTTGCAGGTCAGCGGTGTATCCGTGAAAATTCCTGCAGTCCGGGACCGGGAGCGATCCGATGGAGCGGGGCACGGCGGTTCCGCGGGCGTGTCGCCGTCGGGTGATGCGGCGCGTCAGCTCTGCTGTGTGGCGTCCAGCAGCGTGAGGGCGTTGTGGATGCCCTGCTCGAGGACGGCGTCGGCGAGTTGCCGGTCGGCCAGGGCGCGGGAGAGTTGCAGTGTCCCGACCATTCCTGCGTAGACGGTGAGCGTCTTGACGCGCGCCGACTGCGGATCGTGCGGCTCCAGACGCGCGGTGAAGTCGTCGATGATGTCCAGCACACCGTCGGTGTAGGCCTGCCTGGTCACGTCCGTACAGCGGCCGATCTCGTCGAGCAGGGCGGCTGACGGACAGCCTTCGCCGGGGTTGTCGCGGTGCTCGGGCGACAGGTATGCACGCACGATCTGCTCGACTCCGGCGCGGCCGGGCGCCACCTCGCTGAGGTTTTCGCGCTGTTCGCGGAGCTGGTCCGCGACGGTGGTGGCGACCAGCTCCTCCTTGGATGCGAAGTGGGCGTAGAAGGCGCCATTGGTCAGTCCCGCGTCCGCCATGAGCGTGGCGACTCCGGAGCCGTCGATGCCGTCTTTCTTGAGCCGGCGGCCGGCGGTCTCGATGATCCGCTGCCTCGTCGCCTGCTTGTGCTCCTTGCTGTACCGGACCACGCGCTCCTCCTCCCGCCGGGGAGGACCCTCGCGCCCTCCCCGTCCCCCATCTTCGTACGATCATAATCTAAATTCGGCGGAACCCTTGTGCTCGGACTGTGTCTCATTCTATGGTCGTATGGTCATAATCTAAAGGCGGTACACGAGCAGCGTGCGCAGCGCTGAGCAGGAGCGTCACCATGGGAGTAAGCCCTCAGGCACAGCGGTTCGCGCAGTTCCTCGAGAGCGTGAGCGCGAAGTCCTCGACGCCGGGCCTCGACCTGGTCATCGTCCGCGACATCGTCGAGACAAACCATCGGGCGTCGACCGAGCCGGAAGGCGTGACCTACGCCGAAGTGGAGGCGAACGGCGTCCCCGCCCTCTGGTGCATCCCCGAGGGCGCCGACCCCGACCGAGCGCTGCTCCACTTCCACTTCGGCGGGTCGGTCACCGCCTCGATGCACTCGGACCGCAAGGCCGCCGGCCACATCGCGAAGGCGGCCGGCGCCCGCTCCCTCGTCGTGGACTTCCGCCTGGCGCCCGAACATCCCTACCCGGCGCAGCTCGACGACGCCGAGACGGCCTACCGGTGGCTGCTCTCACAAGGCTACGAGCCGCGGAACATCGGCAGCACGGGCCACTCGATCGGCGGCACCCTCGCGGTCATGCTGCCACTGCGTCTGCTCGCCAACGGCGAGGCGACCCCAGGCGCGATCGTCAGCGTCTCGCCGTGGGCCGACCTCACCCTCCGGAACGCGTCGGTGGACGAGAACGAGAGAACGGACAAGATGCTCAGCAGGCGCACGCTCGAACTCTTCCGAGGAGCCTGGCTGCAGGACCCCGCCCTGGACTTCGCCGACCCGCGGATCAGCCTCATCAACGCCGACCTGACCGGCCTGCCGCCCACGACCGTCCACTACGGCGAGTACGAGACCCTCGCCGACGACGGCGCTCAGCTTGGCCGCCGGCTCGCGGACTTCAAGGTCACCTCCGAGGTCCACCCGTTGCCCGAAGGGCAGCATTCGTTCGTCCTGGGCGCCGGGCGCGTACCCGAGGTGGACCAGGCGATCCAGCAGATGGGTGCATGGCTCCGCCGCCACCTCGGCACCTGAGCGAAAGAACGACTCGTCGCCCGCCGGCGCGGCTCATGGACAGCTCTGGCGTCAGAAGAAATACCCCGATCGGTTTACCAGGAGAAACCATGAGCATCACGCACAAGGACGCGCCCACCAAGACGGTCGATGTCGGTGGAACGAGTTTCGCGTACCGGCAACTCGGAACGGGCAACGGCGTGCCAGTGATATTCCTCAACCACTTGACCGGGGTTCTGGACAACTGGGATCCCAGGATCGTCGACGGCATCGCCGCCAGACATCGAGTGGTCACCTTCGACAACCGAGGCGTCGGCGCGTCACAAGGCAGGACACCGAACTCAGTGGCCGCGATGGCGCGTGACGCCATCGCCTTCATCCGGGCGATGGGCTTCGAGCAAGTCGATCTTCTCGGTTTCTCCCTCGGCGGCATGGTCGCTCAGGTGATCGTGGAAGAAGATCCGAAGCTCGTTCGCAGGCTCATCCTCGCCGGCACAGGCCCCGCCGGAGGCCGAGGCATCGACAAGGTCACCTCTCTCACCATCCGCGACACGATAAAAGGCGCGCTGACCTTCAAAGATCCGAAGCAGTATCTCTTCTTCACTCGAACAGCAAGCGGCCAGGCGGCGGCCCGGCAGTTCTTGGAGCGGCTGAAGGAGCGTACGGACAACCGGGACAAAGCGATTTCGCTAACGGCTTTCCGTTCCCAGCTCAAGGCCATCCACGCCTGGGGGTTGCAAGATCCCTATGACTTGTCGGACATTCAGCATCCTGTCCTGGTGGTCAATGGCGACAACGACAGGATGGTGCCCAGCAGCAACTCTGTCGACATGGCTCGAAGGCTGCCGGACGCCCAACTCGCACTGTATCGTGACGCCGGACACGGCGGCATATTCCAGTATCACGAAGAGTTCGTCAAGAAGGCTCTGGAATTCCTCGCGCCATAATTTCTTGTCGGATCGGATCGGATCGCCGAACAGGTGAGCGCTGCGTACGCCAAGCCGACCGGCCCGGACTGGGGTGCGCCCGGGGTGTCCGACGCCGAGTTCCTGACCATGGCCGTTGCGCAAGTTCTGTTCGGATCCGCGCTGAGGCCCACTGGCGCATACAAGGGCTCCCTGTTGCCACGTCTCGGCACTTGCCTCGGACACTTCCTTTCATTCTCATTCAGCAAGAAATCGGGAACAGAAATATCATGAAAGCATTCATCCTCGACCGTTACGGAAACAATGATGGCGTGCGTGCGGGCGTAATGCCGGACCCAGAGGTGCGGGAGAACGATGTCCTGGTCCAGGTCCACGCCGCAGGTGTGAACCTTCTCGATTCCAAAATCAGGGACGGAGAGTTCAAACTCATTCTGCCCTATCACCTGCCGGTCGTTCTGGGCCATGATGTGGCCGGCGTCGTGGTCCGGGTCGGGTCTCGGGTGCGGCGATTCAAACCCGGCGACGAGGTCTACGCACGGCCGAACCAAGATCGAATCGGTGCTTTCGCGGAACTCATCTCGATAAAAGAAGACGACCTGGCGCTGAAGCCGACACTCCTCACCATGGAAGAAGCGGCCTCCATCCCACTGGTCGGCTTGACCGCTTGGCAAGCGTTGATCGAAACAGCGAAGCTGAAGAAGGGACAGAAAGTTCTCATCCAAGCTGGTTCCGGCGGCGTCGGAACATTTGCGATCCAGTTGGCCAAGCATGTCGGCGCGACCGTGGCTACGACAACCAGCACGGCGAACATCGATCTGGTGAAGCGCCTCGGCGCAGATGTCGTGATCGACTACAGGAAAGACGACTTCGAAAAAGTTCTACATGGCTACGATGTGGTCCTGCATAGCCTGGACGACGAGACGCTCAAGAAATCCCTACGAGTGCTGAAACCCGGTGGAAGGCTCATCTCGATCTCCGGCCCACCTGATCCCGATTTCGCGAAAAAGGTCGGATCGCCATGGATTTTGCGGCCGGTGATGCGCGTTTTGAGTTATCGGGCCAGGCGGGCGGCAAAACGTCATCACGTCAGCTATTCGTTTCTGTTCATGAGGGCAAGCGGAGATCAGCTGCGCGAGATCAGCTCTCTCATCGATTCGGGGATCATACGCCCGGTCGTGGATCGGGTCTTTCCGTTCGAATCAACCAACGAAGCCATGGCTTACCTCGAAACGGGACGCGCTAAAGGCAAGGTCGTCGTCAAGGTGAGATGAACATCCGGCCGCGGGCTCTGGAGGTTGCACCGCATCGCCCTCGCCCCGACCCGTGACAAGCAGATCCGCATACTCAACCGGATGGCCGGCTGACAATCCGGCCCTCGACCCGCAAACACACCGACAAGCAGGAGAAGCACATCATGAGCACGTATATGGCAGACGCAGCCGAGAACCGTTATGTAGAAGGTCCCTCCGCCCGGTTCACCTACCGGCGGATGGGACAACGGCGCGGTGTCCCGCTGGTCCTGCTGCACCGCTTCCGCGGCACCATCGACTGGTGGGACCCGGCGTTCCTGGACTACCTGGCCGCCGAGCACGACGTGATCGTGTTCGACAATGTCGGGATCGGCTACACCACCGGCGAGCCGCGCGACTCCTTGGAGGGATTCGCCGAGGGCGCCATCGAGTTCATCGAGGCACTCGGTCTTGCGCAGGCCGACCTGCTCGGCTGGTCGCTGGGTGGCATCGTGGCCCAGCACGTGGCCCTGCGACGCCCCGAGTTGGTGCGCAAGCTCATCGTGGCGGGCAGCAGCCCGGCCGCCTGGGTGCCCGGGGCGCCGCCCATGAGCGAGAAGGTCCTGGGCATCATGTCCAAGCCCGACGGCGGCGACCTGGACGACGCGACGTACCTGTTCTATCCCGAAACCGACGCGGGCCGCGCCGCCGCACGCGAGCATTTCGCCCACGTCTCGACCCGGCTTGCCGCCGGCGGCCCCGACATCTCCGAGGCAGCCGCCAAGGGCCTGCTCACCGCGGTGGCCAAGCTCCTGGAGCGCCCCTTCGACCAGGCGCGAGCAGAACTGGAAGCCATCAAGCACCCCGTCCTTTACGCCAACGGCCTGCACGACGTGATGCTCCCCGCACACGCTTCCTACGTCGCGGTCCAGCACCTCGACTCGGCCACCCTCATCCTCTACAGCGACGCCGGCCACGCCTTCCTGTTCCAGCACGCCGAAACGTTCGCCACCGAGGTGACCAACTTCCTCGCCGCCTGACCTCGCCGACGCCACCGCCACCATCACCGACCTAGCCGGCAGGCCCTCCGGCCGAACGCCGGCACCAACCGATGGGGATCTTGCCCCTCGATGACCAACGGCCCCGCGCACCGGTCACCACCCTGCCCGCCCACGGAACCGGTCCGGCCACCTGACCACGCGGCCTGACACGGAACCCCGGCCGACCCATCAGACGCGATCAACGCGCCTTTCTCATTTCACCAGGAGCCTTCCATGGATCTGTCCACCAGCACCGTTCTTGTCACCGGAGCCAACCGGGGGTTCGGCCGCGCGCTCGCCGCCGAGCTACTCGGCCGCGGCGCCTCCGTCTACGCCGGTGCCCGCAACCCCGACCACGTCGACCTGCCGGGCGCCAAGCCGATCGCGCTCGACGTCACCGACCCCGCCTCCGTGGCGGCCGCCGCCCAAGCCACAGGCGACGTGACGGTCCTGATCAACAACGCCGGCTCAGCCACCGGCAGCGACCTGCTCGCAGGCGACCTGGACGACATCCGCCTGGAGATGGACACCCACTATTTCGGTACTCTCTCGGTAATCCGCGGCTTCGCACCCCAGATCGCGGGCAACGGCGGCGGCGCGATCCTGAACGTCCTGTCCGGCCTGTCCTGGGTCAGCTTCCCGGAGATCGGCGCCTACTGCGCCGCCAAGTCCGCGCAGTGGTCGCTCACCAACGCCCTGCGCGTGCAGCTCGCCGACCAGGGCATCCGAGTGGCCGGACTGCACGTCGGCTACATGGACACCGACATGGCACGGACGGTCACCGCGGCCAAGTCCGACCCCGCCGACATCGCCCGGATCGCCGTCGACGGCATCGCCACCGGCGCCTACGAAATCCTCGCGGACGATGTCAGCCGCCAGGCACAGGCCGCGCTGGCCCTAGGCGTCACGGCGCTCTACCCGCAGCTGGCCTGAGGATCAGGCCACGTCGAGCTCCTCGATGTGCTGCGGCTCGAGCTCGGTGAGGCCGATCGGTACCCCTGACTTCTCCCGCTCCGTGTTGACCTTGGCGAAGAATGGTGTGCACGGAGCACGAGCAGTTTTCGTCGGAGGCGGACACGGCCGGCCGTCGGTTCCATGCCATCGTGTCGCTCCGGCTCGCACTTGGTGGTCTTGTCGCGGAACGCGAGCCGCCCTCGTCAGGGGGCCACCGGAATACGGGCACAAACGGGCCGCGGATCCGATCGCCGCAGGCGAGCAGTCACAGCGGTGGCGGGCGGCCCGTACGCGCTCTCGCCTGTCATTGGTTCGTGGTCACGCGTCCCAGGTGACCGGGAGGCTCTTCACCCCGTAGATGTCGGCGGTCTCCGGGCGCAGGGCGACCTCTTCGGCGGGTACGGCCAGGCGCAGCGTGGGGAAGCGATTGAGCAGCGCGGGGAGCGCGACGCGCATCTCGACGCGGGCGAGCTGCTGGCCCAGGCACTGGTGGATGCCGTGGCTGAAGGCCAGGTGTCCGCCGTCCTGCCTGCGCACGTCGAGCACGTGGGGGTTGGGGAAGCGGTCGGGGTCGCGGTTGGCGGTGTGGAGAGACAGGATGACCGTCGTGCCGCCCGTGATGGTGTGGCCGCCCAGCTCGATGTCCTCCAGCGCGACCCGGAAGAACTGCTTGGCGACGCTCAGATACCGCAGCAGCTCTTCCACGGCCTGGTCAGTGAGCGCGGGCTCGGCGCGCAGCGCGGCAAGCTGGTCCGGGTTTTGCAGCAGCGCGAAGGTGCCCAGCGCCAGCATGTTCGCGGTGGTGTCGAACCCGGCCGACAGCAGGATCAGGGCCATCCCCTGCAGCTCCTCGTCGGTCAGGTCGCTGTCGAGCAGGTCGCTGAGCACGTCGTCGGTGGGGTTCGCGCGCTTGGCGGCCACCAGCTCGGCGAGGTACTGCTGGGTCGCGGTGTAGGCCGTCATCAGCTCCTCGTCGCTGACCTCTCCGCCGAGGAACTTGTCGATGTTCTCCTGGAAGAAGCCCCGGTCCTCGTACGGCACCCCCAGCAGCTCGCAGATCACGATGGCGGGGATCGGCTTGGCGAACGCGGTCACCAGGTCGGTCGGCGGGCCGGCTTTCTCCATGGCGTCCAGGTGCTCGGCGGTGATCTGTTCGACGCGTTCGGTGAGCTGCCGCATCCGCCGTACGGTGAACTTGCCCACCAGCGGTTTGCGGTAGCGGCTGTGCTGAGGCTCGTCCATGAGCAGGAACTCGCCAGGCGGTGCCGGGGGGACCTCGATGTCGCCGTAGTCGATCAGCGGGTGGTGGCGCATGAGCTCCCTGCGCGAGCTGAACCGAGGGTCGGCCAGGACCGACCGGACCAGGTCGTAGCCGGTGACCAGCCAGCCCTGGTGTCCGTCGGGGAAGGGAAAGCGGCTGATCGGGCTGTGCTCGCGGGCGTCGATCAGCTCTGCCGGCGGGTCGAAGGGACAGCCGGGCTGACGCGCCGTCGGCATCGTCGTGACGGTGTGGAGGGATTCAGTCATGATCTTTCCTTGTCTCGCGATAGGACGTGTTGTGTGGAGCTCGAAGGGTGCGTTGCAAGGAATGGCAGCGAGCCACATGCTCTGGCGGGTATGCCGATCCCTGTCGGCGGCGGTGCGGGTCGCTCCGGTCCACGGCATCGGGGCGACATCAGTACCTGGTGGGGGGCCACGGTGGAGGCCGGTCGTCACTCGCACCGGCAAGGGTCAGCGGCTGCCGCACGTGTTCCGGGTGGTCCGCTCACGACCCGGTGCTCATCTCGCGCAAATCTCCTGGAAGCCTCCGCTCGGCGGCGGAGAGAAGCCGGGGAAGGGCTGTTCTGGTTCACGGCAACCGCGCCGCGATCTGCCTGTCCGCCACGCTCATCGGGATCAAGACAAGCCCGGCCGATACGGCCTAGGAGATCTTGCGGCGGTAGGTGTTCATGGCGAAGACGTACGCGACGATGAGGATGCCGACACACCAGGCGAGGGCGATCCAGATGTCGGTGCCGACCGGCTGCTGGCTGAACAGGTTGCGAATGGCGTTGACGATAGAGGTCACCGGCTGGTGCTCGGCGAAGACGCGCAGCGGGCCGGGCATGGTGTCGGTGGGCACGAACGCCGAGCTGAGGAAGGGCAGGAAGATGAGCGGGTAGGAGAACGCGCTCGCGCCGTCCACGGACTTCGCGGTGAGACCGGGGATGACGGCGATCCAGGTCAGCGCCAGAGTGAACAGGATCAGGATGCCGGCGACCGCGAGCCATGCCAGCACTCCCGCCCCCGAGCGGAAGCCCATGAGCAGGGCGACGAGCACGACGACCACGAGCGAGATCAGATTGGCGACCAGCGAGGTCAGCACGTGCGCCCACAGCACCGACGAGCGCGCGATCGGCATGGACTGGAAGCGCTCGAAGATGCCGCCCTTCATGTCCATGAACAGCCGGAATGCGGTGTAGGCGATGCCCGAGGCGACCGTGATCAACAGAATGCCGGGCAGCAGGTAGTTCACATACGAAACCGACTCGGTGTTGATCGCGCCGCCGAACACGTAGACGAACATCAGCATCATGGCGATCGGCATGATCGCGGTCGTGACGATGGTGTCCACGCTGCGGGTGATGTGGCTCAGGGAGCGTCCCAGTAGGACGGCGGTGTCGCCGAAGAAATGCTTGCTCATCGTTGTTCCTTACTTGCGTACCGAGATGCGTGTTTGCCGGCGTCGCCGTCCTTGCCTCCGTCGGCACCGACGAGCGAGAGGAAGACGTCCTCCAGGGTCGGTTGCTTCTCGACGTATTCGACCTTCGCGGGCGGGAGTAGCTGCTTGAGCTCGGCGAGGGTGCCGTTGACGATGATCCGGCCCTCGTGGAGGATCGCGATCCGGTCGGCGAGTTGTTCGGCCTCGTCCAGGTACTGCGTCGTGAGCAGCACCGTTGTGCCCTGGGCGGCGAGCTCCCTGACGGCCTGCCAGACCTCGATGCGCGCCTGGGGGTCGAGCCCGGTCGTCGGCTCGTCGAGGAAGACGACCGGCGGGTTGCCGATGAGGCTCATCGCGATGTCGAGGCGGCGGCGCATGCCACCCGAATACGTCGACACCTTCCGCGCGCCCGCGTCGGTCAGCGAGAAACGCTCGAGCAGGTCATCGGCGATCTTGCCGGGGTTCTTGAGATGCCGTAACCGGGCGACCAGCACGAGGTTCTCCCGCCCGCTGAGGATCTCATCGACGGCGGCGAACTGTCCGGTGAGGCTGATGGACTCCCGCACGTCCGCCGCCTGCGCGGCGACGTCGAAGCCGTTCACGCGGGCCGTCCCCGCGTCGGCCTTGAGCAGCGTGGACAGGATCTTCACGGCCGTGGTCTTGCCCGCCCCGTTCGAGCCGAGCAGGGCGAAGATGCTGCCCCGCGCCACGGTGAAGTCCACGCCGCGCAGTACCCGCACCTCCTTGTACGACTTCTCCAGGCCCTGCACCTGGATCGCCGGGGCTTGCTGTGTCGTCATCAGTCTGTCCTGTCCTTTCTTGCGGTGTCTTCGCCGGCGGCGCGCCCGATGGCGCTGGTGAAGCGGTTCCGCTCCCGGGCTCTGTACTGCCCGATCGGGTAGTTGGCCATGAACGCCTCCACGAACTCCACGGGGTCTTCCCCGAAGATGTCGCGGATCGGGGTGCCGTCGGCCGCGCTCTGTTCGAAGAGATCGGCGAGGTCTTCGAACATCGCCATCGCGCCGGCGCCGTCCGCCGGCCCGAAGTGCATCAGGTACCGCTCCAGCGCTTCGACCGCCGTGCGGTAGTTCTCGGGAAGCTGCTTGATGCGCGCCTTGTACTGCCGGTAGCGCCGCTTGTCCTCGAGCGAGCCGGTGATGATCTCCAGGTAATGCAGGAAGCGGCTCTTCGGCTGGCCTGACTCTGTGGCCATGTCTAGTTACCTCCTTCGCGGAGCTGTTCGAGCCGTTCTGCGAGGAAGCTCCAGGTCCTCCAGAACTCTTCGAGGTACTCCCGTCCTTGAGCGTTGAGGGAGTACACCTTGCGCGGCGGCCCCTTCTCGGACGGGACTTTCTCCACGTCGACGAGGCCGCGCTGCTCGATCCTGACCAGCAGCGCGTAGATGGTGCCCTCGGCGATGTCGGAGAAGCCCTGATCCCGCAGCCACGCCGTGATCTCGTAGCCGTAGGCGGGCCGGCCGGACAGGATCGCCAGGACGATGCCCTCCAGCGTTCCCTTGAGCATCTCGGTCATCTGCTTGCCCATGGAACACCCCCTTTCAGCTACTCGGTATCGCTAACTACTGGTACAAAGTAACACTGACTACAGGTACTTAGCAACACCGAATAGCTGAGGTGCAGTCGGGATCGCAAGCGTGCGGGTGCGGGCGGCCTGATCGCTGCTCGTGAGCGAGCCCGCCGCCGCCCCCTCAGGGGAAGACGGGCGGCGTCAACGCACCGGAGAGTTCGATCCTCGGCTTCGCCGTCGCGGACGCGGCGGGAGCGCCGGCGGCGACGAGTGCGGCCGCGAGCGCCGCAATCGCTGAACTGTTCATGGCATCCACCATCGCCGGCCGCGCTGATACCGGGCTGTTGCCGTGCTGACACGACACCGCGGCAGACCTGATCGCCGCCGGGACCTCCGCCGGCCTGGCGCGCCTCCCTATGCGGCAGCGCGCAGCACGTGCAGCGTCTTGTCTACTTCTCCAGACCCCTGCACGCGGGTCGCGGGCCCGTCGTCACGGCTCGTCGCCCGTGACGCGATCGATGGCGTTGGTCAGCCGTTCCGCTGGCGGCTGATCCACTGACCCTCGGGGTGGTTCGGCGAACTCCACAGGGTTCTCCCCGACGACTTCGCGGATCGGGGTTCCGCTCGCCCGCGCTCTGCTACGGCAGGTGCGGCCTCGGGAGGGTGTTCCAGCGCCCTCTCGGGGTCCGTCCAACCGGACGGCGCCTACTCGCAGAAGACACGCAAGTGGCCATCGGGCTGCTCGAGCTCCACGATGGCCTCGTCGAGGTGCTCCACGAGCGCCTCAAGCTGTTGAGGCTTCAGTTGCGTCAGGTCGAGCGGCACGCCCGACTTGCTCAGCTCGGCGTACAGACTGTCGGTTGCAGTTGAAACTGTCGGTGTCCGCGTGCTGTTGTCGGTGTTCAGGTTGGGTTGTCGGATTCCACCTCCGGCTCCGATCTTGGTGGTGCAGAAGGCTCAGCCATGACGGCTTGCGTTCGCCGGCCGGGCGGGATGGACACGGCACCCCGGGACCGGCAGTTCGAGGTCCGGTACGTCGCTGAGGGCGACAAGCTGCGTCGCATCTCGCTGGATGAGGCGAGTGCGGTGCGGTACGAGACGGCATCGCCGGCGCGGGGCCACCGCTCGTTCTGCTAGTCGTCCGCCTCTGTGATCTCGACGCACCCGAGCAACTGTGGGACACCCTGCACGTCGCCTGGATCACCCGCCGCGTCTACCGTTTGGCGCATCCGGAGGCAGCCCGGACATGAGTAGATTCAGCTGGCGGGCATGTTCACCGTGGCTCTCAAGATGGGTAGCCATCGGCCGGGAGCGACCTCTCGTTCCCCGACGCGCTCAGCCCCCATCCGCAGGTAAAACGCTTCGGCGTGCGGGTCGGACTCGAGGGTCAGGGTATGAAAGCCAGCGCTGCACGCCGATTCGACGGCGTGTTCCCAGAGCTTACGCCCCAGACCGGTGCCGATAACCTCAGGTTCGAGGAAGAGGTCCGCGAGTTCGCCGTGCGGGGGTTCGCCAGAGATGTGGTAGTAACCCGCCAGCACGCCGTCCCGCTCCGCGACGACGACACGACCGTCACGAATGGTGGCGGAGCTTATCGTCAGCATCTCCGCCCACCGGTCAAGCATCGCCTGCGGGTAACCCCAGTACGCCTTTGAACGCCGAGTAAGCGCGGTGAGCGCGTCCGCTTCACCCGGCTCGGCAGCTCGCAATATGATCTCGTTCACCGCCGCAGTATCGCCCTCATCGTCCATCCGAGGCGAACGATCAAGTGGTCCTGCACGGTGCCGTAACGCTGCGAGCCGTTCGTGATGACCGTGCACTACCAGTCACAGAGCCCAGGATCAGGCTCATCGGTGCTGCCCGGACGTTCGAGTTTCTCTCGCCGACACGAAGATCTGAACAACTCCGCTAGGAACTGTCCAGACCAAGGTGTCGTGCCGCAGGTCAGGACCTATCCCGGCCGTCGACTTCATCCGGAAGGGACACAGACAGGCCGCTCATCCTGGGGAAATGCAGTGGGGACGTCGCCACGAGTCCCGTACGACTCGCCAGTTGGTGCAGGTGAAGGGCTGGACAGCTGAGGCAGGGCGTGAGAGAAGATGGATCATGTTCGCCAGAAGGCCTGACGATCCTTGGGACGCGCCGGATCCCGCGCTCGCCTACGCGCTGCGTCAGCAGAACTGGTGCGCCACACATCGGGACCGGGCACGGCGGCTGCACTTGGGGCACGGATCCTCATCCTGCTGACGACGGCCGCCACCACGCTGGCAGCCGCTCTCCAGGCGCCGGCGTGGGTGACGGCGGGCCTGGGCGCTATTGCGCTTACCTTCGTCGGTCTGCGGAGAATCTTCGACTGGCACGAGAACCGGCTGTCCTTTTCGAGCGCGCGGGCGAAGCTCGGGAGGACGATCCATGCCTACCGGCTGTTACCGGAAGAGCGCCGGAGCGAAGCGGCGAAATCAGCACTGGTGGTACAGGTCGATGACATCGTCATGGCCGAAACGACGGCATGGACGGAGCATCGGAGAACTATGAGAGATGGTGAACAAACTCCCTAGGGGCTGCAACCTACTCTGAGCAACGAAGCTGCTGATCAGCTGGGCCGCTGACATGCTTCATTCCTTAAAGAGGTGAGCATAGGTGCGGCATCAACTGCCAGCGGCTTACAGCTCGTGACCTTCCCCGGCTCCACTGCGCTCTTGACCTGCGCCGAAGCCCACCCCGGTCTCGGCCGACAAGATCATTGCACGCATATGCACGGCTCGGAATCGATCAGTTCCAGCGCGTAGAATCAGAGTCATGACGGCTGCTGCCCCTGAAGAGTACGAGGATCTGCATCGGCTGGTCGACCAGCTCACCGGAGACCAGCTCCGGCAGATCCGCGCGCACACGCTGCGGCTGGTTCACTCCTCCGAGCACGCCGAGAGCGAGTCATGGCCTCCGGCGTTCTTCGGCTCCGTCCGTGCCGGCCGTTCGGATGTAGCCGCCCGTACCGAGGAGATTCTTGCTGAGGGCTTCGGACGCGAGGAGTGATCGTCGTCGATACCGGCCCGCTTGTGGCCGCCACGCTCTCTGACGATGCGCCCATCATGAACGCTGTGTCCGCGAGTTCCAGCGCCTCCACGACGCCCGCAGTGAGCTCCTCGTCCCCAGCTTCGTCGCAGCGGAAGTGTGCTGCATGATTTCTCGATTCGGCGGCGCTGCGCCGGAGGCTGCGTTTCTCCGCGCTCTCGAGTCGGACATCTTCACCCTCGTCGAGTTGACAAAGCGTGACCTCTCCAGAGTGGCCGCGCTGGTCGAGCGGTATGCGGACTTCCCACTTGGCGCAGTCGATGCCTCGGTCGTCGCCATAGCCGAGCGCTTGAAGGTCAACGAGGTGTTCACGCTCGACGTGCGCCATTTCGCGGCGGTCCGGCCGGCTCACGTGGGCGCCTTCACTCTGCTTCCTGCATAGGAGCCCATCTGCCGGTGCAACACCACCACCAAGTCCTCGGTCCGGGCAGCCCCGACGTCATGACTAGCCGGGCGCCCACCAGCAGTAGAGCAATTGATCCCTCTCCTTGGCCCTGCGCGCCAGCGCGACGAACTCCTTTACCAATTCGAGCACGTCGTCACCCTCGTGAGAGCTCGAGAGAGGTTCAACCGTCCACCCCTGGGACTCTGCCCATCGCTGGGCCACTTCGGGTAGACGGGCGTCATCCACCTCGGCGAGCATGTCGCGGGCGCTCACCGATAGTTCGTCGATTTCTGGTCCCTCTCGATAGGGGGAGTCCTCCGGCAGGGCCAGCCATTCGTCTTCGGTCTTCGGCTCCCCTTCTGGCGGCGGGTACAAGGTAACGGTCTCGACCAGGTCGCCGGAGTAGGGGACGCCCTTGATGACGGCCACGAGGTCGCCGAGGGCCCCGCTGGGATCGATCCACTTGGTTTCCACGACGTCGAACACCGGAGCGTCGGGCAGGGGCTTGCCTGGTGCCCGTAGCTGGGATGGTCGCCAGGTTGCGGTGGCGCGATCGGGGGGCGCGGTAGTAGTCGTGCGTGGCGCTCATGCGTGCGCTCCTGCGGGCGAGGGCAGATCGTGAATCGGGCCGGTGACAGGTTACGGGTACGGGGTTGCGCGTAGAAGCGGCGAGGTATCGGCGCGAGTCGATGCTGTCAGCCGGTACGCCTCCGCGGCCGCTACCGCCCCATGGACGCCCGGCTCCAAAGGTCTCCAGCCGCCTGCGTCGCCCGGCTACAGCCAGTTCTCGCCATGGACGATGTAGTACTGGATCGCGGTGAGCGTGCGGTGGCGAAGGTAGTCGCCGTTCTCGTGGCTCAGCCGGGTGGCCGCCGCTCGGTCCAGTGCGTTGGAACCGGCCTTCCCCAGATCGGGCCGGGCATCCACGCCGGCGTCCGGGCAGGACGAGGCCGGCCAGGATCCTGGCCGGGCGCCCGTAGGGATCTTCACACTTCGTGGCACGCCGGGTTGCCACCCTCCGCCTCGGTCAGCCTCAATCCTCGGCCATCGCCGTCGCCGCCTCCCGTGCTGCTGCGGGGTTCATCAGTCCTTCACCGGTCGGCTCGTAGGTCAGAGCCAGGACTCCTGAAGAGAAGGCCTGCGACGCAGTCAGGCGGAGGACCGTGGAGTCCACCGACTCGTCGAACAGCCGCGCGCCCTTGCCGGCCACGACCGGGTACGTGACCAGGCGCAGCTCGTCGATGAGCTGCTCACGCAGCAGCCACCGGACCAGAGCGGCGCTGCCGAAGATCAGGATGTCGCCCTCGATCTCCTTCTTGAGCTGCGCGATCCGCTGGGCCGGGTTGTCGCGGATGACGGTGGTGTTGTTCCAATCGCCCTTGTCCAGGGTCGTCGTGATGACGTACTTGGGCAGGGAGTTCATCCTGTCGGCGTAGCCGGCCTCATCGGTCATGCTCGGCCAGGCTGCGGCGAAGCCGTCGTAGGTTACCCGGCCGAGCAGCAGCGCGTCCGCGGCGCGAATCTGGTCGAGCCCCGCCTTCATGGCATCCGGGCTGACGAACTGGAAGGTCCACTCGTGCGGGTTCTCGATGACGCCGTCGACGGTGGTGAAGATGGAGAGAACGACTCGTCCCATGATGATGCTCCATTTTCCGGTGCTCTTGCTGGTTTGCTCATCGTCGCAATGCGGGATGGTGCGCACATCCGGGGTCGGTACCTGGTTCACCACTCAAAGGACCACGCAAAGGATCACCTATATCCTGGGGCTGGGGCATGATGGGCCCGTGTCTGTCGCGTACTCAGGGGCTGTGTCCAAGCGTGAGGCAGAGGTGCTGGCCTTGATCGGCGCGCAGTTGTCCAACGCGGAGATCGCCGATCACCTGCACCTGTCGGTCCGCACGGTTGAGAACCACGTGTCGTCGCTGCTGCGCAAATGCGGGGTCGCCAACCGGCGGGAGCTCAGCAGACTGGCCCTGCAGGGGTCGGCCGAGCAGCGCGGCATCGCCGGCCTGCCCGCGCCGCTCACCACGTTCATCGGCCGCGAAACAGAGCGGGAGCGGCTGCTGGAGGCGCTGCGGGCCGCCCGACTGGTGACGCTGGTGGGTCCGGGCGGCGTCGGCAAGACACGGCTGGCGACCGAGGTGGCCGGCGCCGCCCAGGGCTCCTTCGCTTCGGGAGGGGCGTTCGTCGACCTGGTGCCCGTGGGTGAGGCATACGTTGCCCAGGCGGTGGCCGCCGCACTGGGCGTCACCGAACGTCCGGACCAGCACCTGCAAGAGGCCATCGCCGAACGGCTGGGCGACGGGGAGGCGCTGCTGATCCTCGACAACTGCGAGCACGTGATCGACACCGTCGCCCAGTTCGCCGAGCGGACGCTCAGCCGCTGTCCCCGCACCCGGATCCTGGCCACCAGCAGGGAACGCCTCGGCGTGCCCGGCGAACGCGTCCTCCCGCTGTCACCCTTCTCCCTGGCTGCGGCCACGGCTGCCCCGGTGCCGCTAACCTCCCATGCCGAGCTGCTGTTCCTCGACCGCGCCGCCGCGGCGGATCCGGGTTTCACCGCCGACCCCGCCACGCTCACGTTGCTGTGCGCGCGGCTCGACGGCATGCCGCTGGCCATCGAACTGGCCGCGGCCAGAGTTGCCGCCCTGGGGACCGATGGCCTCCTCGCCGGCCTGGACGACCACCTGCGCCTGCTGGCCGGCGGCCGGGGCGTCGACGAGCGGCACCGTTCGCTGCGCGCGGTCATCGGGTGGAGCCACCAACTGCTGGACGAGGAGGAGCGGGCGCTATTCCGGCGGCTGGCCGTCTTCGCCGGTTCGTTCGACCTGGACGCCGTCGTGGCCGTCACCCCCGACGTGGCTAGGAGCCAGGCGGCCGATGTACTCGGCCGCCTGGCGGACAAGAATCTGATCACTCTGCATCGCCGCCCGGGCCCGACCCGGTGGAGGTTGCTGGAGACCGTGCGCGCGTACGCTGCCGAGCGGCTCGCCGCCGACGGCGAGACGGAAACAACCAGGAAACTCCACCTCGAATGGGCCGTAAGCGCAGCGACGACACTGGAGGCCGCACTTGGCGGGCAGCTGACCGGCAAGTGGCGGAACGACTTCGACACCGTGGCCGACGACCTGCGCTCCGCGCTGGCCGGCGCGCCGCATGGGGCAGGAACCGCGCCGCACCGGCTGGCCAGGGCACTCGGCCACCTGACGTACGCGAGAAGGTTTCTCCTGGAGGCGCTCGGCCACTTCGATACGGCGGCGCGGCGGGCGCCGACTCCCCAGGAGGCGGTCGCCGACTTGCGCGCAGCCGCCGATTGCACCTTCGCGATCGGTGACGCCGGGCAGCAGCCCTACGAGCTGCTGCTCGAAGCCGCCGACCGGATGCGCGAGACGGGTGACGGCGACCTGACGGCGATCACGCTGGCCTTCGCCGTCAGCACCGCCTGCCGCCACCACGCCGGCTTCGAGGAGAGAGTGCCGTACGCGCGGAAACTCGAGTTCCTGGCGGAGGCACGAGCCGCCGGCGACACAGCGAACCCGACGGTGGCGGCGCACCTGGCGATCGCGTCGGCCTTGATGGCGAGCGAGGACGAATCCTTAGCCGACGCCCCGGCGTCATTCGGGCCGGTCGCAGACGGGAACGGCGACTGGGCGGAACCTGAGCCGGTCCCGGATGGGAACGGCGACTGGGCGGAACCTGAGCCGGTCGCGACCGCGGTGGAGGTGGCACGGGCGACAGGGGACCCGGTGCTCATCAGCGCGGCACTGGACGCCGCGACCGTCGCCGCACTCCGGAGAGGGCGCCGACGCCACGCGAGGCGAGTCACCAGCGAGCGCCTGTCCCTGCTGGAGAGCCTGCCACGGCACGCCCTCGTCGCGTGCCCCGAGATCGTGGACATCTACAGGATGGCGTTGCACGGCGCTCTCAGCGTGGGAGATCTCCCCGCCGCCCTGGACGTCGCACGCCGGGCGATGGACGACGACCTGGTGGGCGGCTCCTACGTGGCGGCCGCCCAGCTGATCACACCGCTGGTGCTCACCGGCCGGTTCGACGAGGCGCTGACCCTGGACGCCGCGGTGTGGGACGGCTGGTTACGGGCGGGTCGGCCGTTCGGCGCACAGCTCCGCGCCCCGGTCGCGGCCCTGTCGCTCGCCGCAGGACTACGCGGCGACGACGACACCGCGAGGCTGTGGCGGTCGCGGGCACTCAACCCACCCGACCCGCAACGCTACGGCCGCTTCATGGCGTTCGTCGACGCCAGGCTGGCGCTGCACCACGAACGGTACGAGGCGGCGGGCGAACTCGTCGAGGCCGCCGTGATCGGCCACTCGACTTCGGCCACAGCGCCGTACCGGGAGGCGATCGCGGCGGAGCTGGCGGTGGCCGCCGGCCTCCCAGGAGCGGCCGACCGGCTGGCCGCCACGGATCCGGGCGAGAACGACTGGGCCGCCGCCTGCCTAGCTCGCGCCCGGGGCCGCCTGTCCGGGGACGAAGACGAGCTGCGCAAGGCCGTGGCGGGATGGGAGCGGATCGACGCCCGTTTCGAACGCGCCTGCACCCTGCTCCTCCTGCCTGGCCGGGCGGACGAGGCCATCCACGAACTGGGCGAGCTGGGCTGCACCGCGGCGCTCAAGTAGTGACCTGGCGCCTGGCCGCCTCCCAGAAAGCCGGCCCAACGCCGCTCACGTACAGGCTGCGCGCACCAGGCGAACGCGCCGACGCACAGCTAAAGACCTGGCGCATCCAGCACAACGTGGCAATGTCCTCGGCCGCACCGCCGGCGACCCGCCCCGTCATCCGATGGCAAGGGGACCCGTATCGCAGAGCCACCAGGCCCCGAGGAGTGTCGATGTCCTTGCGGCGTTCGGGTCGAGGCCTGCTTCAGCGGCTTGCCGGTCCAGATCGCCGATCACTTCGCCGGTGCGGTCGTGGAGGATCTTGTGCGGGCGAGCGGCGACCCAGACTTCGGCGCCGGGTCGCCGCTCTGGTGCAGGCTCCAGGCGGTTTTCGGGACGTACTCGGCGACGTGGGAGAAGTCGATGACGATGTGAGTTGTTCACACCACGTCGATCGGCCTCCGGCGCGGATGAGGTCGAGTTGATGCGGAGCGCGTCGACCAGCACGATCCACGGCCGGCGATGGTCGGGATCACGCTGTTCGGCCTGGCCGAAGACAGCGGCACTTATTGCTCGCTGCTGTGATCGATCAATCCGGTCAGCCGCTTGGCAGTGGCGGCAGGGCCCCCTGCGCCGCGAGGTTGAGGCACTGTCACACCCCGCGTCATCGGTCCGCTTGGCCGGCGCCGGCGTCGCCGCCGGCGCCGGATGGGCAGGGCGATCACGGCGTGTGGGTGCGGATGGCCGCGACGGTGTCGTGGACGCCGCCTGACAGCCGCATAGCTCTACAACCTCATTGGGACCCCAAGCTCGGCCATCGTCAGCCGGTGCCGAGCAGATCTAGCCGCATCTGTCCTTCAACGCGGGCACGGAACGGCCGACGTTCCAGCGCCTCCACCATGGCCCGCAACATGTCGGCCAGCGGCACCGGCAGTTCCTCGTCCAACTCCCGCATCGCCTGCTCCGTCGCTGCCCACTCGGCCTCGATCGCGGGCAGTGCGGCGCGGGCCTTCGGAGTGAGGTGGACGATGCGTTGCCGGGCGTCCGCGCCCTTCTCCAGGGTGACGAAGCCGTGGCGACGCATCTGGATCACCGTCTGGCTGGCTGCCGAGTGGGTCACGCCGATGATCTCGGCCAGGTCGCGAATGGCCATCGGCCCCTGGGCCACCAGCGTGCGCACCACAGGGGAGAAGCGCGGCCGGTATTCGGGCATGCCGAGATCCGCGTAGATCTCGGCGATGGCACCGTCCATCATCTCGTGAACGTGGCGCATCAACGTGCTCATGGTGAATACTCTAACAGCGCTGTTATATTGTCGGCATGTATCCGACAGGAAAGCCGTACGACAAGGGGCTGCTCGACGCCGGCGACGGAAACCTCGTGTACTGGGAGGTAGGGGGCAACCCCGAGGGTAAGCCGGTCGTAGTGGTGCACGGCGGGCCTGGATCGGGGGCGTCGCCGGGGTGGTACCGGTTCCTCGATCCGGAGGCGTACAAAGTAGTGCTGTTCGACCAGCGCGGGTGCGGCAGGAGCACGCCGAGCTTCAGCGACTGGGCGGTGAGCCTCGCCGCCAATACCACGCATCACCTGGTCGCGGACATGGAACTGCTACGGGAGCACCTCGGGATCGAGAAGTGGATGCTGTTCGGCGGCTCCTGGGGAACGACGCTGGGACTGGCATACGCCGTCCGGCATCCGGACCGGGTCTCCGAGGTCGTCATGTTCGGGATCGGGACCACCACCAGGCGCGAGGTGGAGTGGATCACCCGTGAGATGGGGCGGGTCTTCCCCGAGGAGTGGGAGCGGTTCAGGGACGGCGTACCCGAGCAGGAGAGAGACGGGAACCTGGCCGACGCCTACGCCAGGCTGATGGAGCATCCCGATCTCGCGGTGCGGGAGAAGGCGGCGGCCGACTGGTGCGTGTGGGAGGACCGGCATGTCCGGTTGCGCCCCGGCCTCGAACGGGACACCAGCTACGACGACCGGGATTACCGCGTCACATTCGCCCGCCTGGTCACCCACTACTGGCGGCACGCCGCCTGGCTCGGCGACGACGAGCTGCTGCGGGGCGTGGCGGGGCTGGGACACGTGCCCGGAGTTCTGGTGCACGGACGGCTGGACGTGAGCACGGCGCTGGAGACCGCATGGCGACTGTCGCGTGCGTGGCCCGGCTGCGAGCTGATCGTCCTGGACGACGCCGGCCACGGCCCAGGGATGGCGGATACGCTCGTGGCCGTGACCGACAGGATGGCCGACCGGACTTAGCTTCCGGCAGCGGAATCCACTTTGTGCGCCCACGTCACCAGCTGGCCCGGTATGGGCCGCAGCTCCTGCCGCTCCAGGGCGGCCCGCGGCGGAGCCGGCAGCCGCGCCGCGGTGCAAATGCAGCCTCACGATCGCCACCGCATGGCTCGCCGCCATGCGTACTTGGGGGCGATCGACGAGCCAGGGAGCATGGCTGATCATCTCGAGTGATGCGGGCTGTCCAGTGAGGTCGAGTACGAACTGAAGGTGGTGATCGCCGAGTGCCCTCCGACCAGTGGCACGCGAGAGTGCGGTGCCGCCGACTGCCGAAAGGTGAGGATGAACATGGACGAATTGGAACTGACCGAGCCGTGGGAAGGCGTCTTGATCACGCCAGGCCCCAGCAGTCACACAGGCGTGCTTGTCCTGGCGGGGTCGAGCGGTCGTATCGAACGGGAGAGGGCTCGCATCCTCGCCCAGGAGGGGATGACCGCGATGTCGATTCGATGGTACGGCGGTCCCGGACAATCACCGGGCATCTGCGAGATTCCTCTGGAGACGTTCGTGTCCGCCATCGATCTGCTCGAATCCACCGGAGTACGCCGCATCTGCCTGCTGGGGTCGTCCAAGGGGGCGGAGGCCGCCCTGCTCACCTCCATCCATGACCCGCGGGTCGACGGCGTCGTGGCGATGTCGCCTACCTCGGTGGTATGGGGCAATATCGGCCCAGGGCTGGATGGGCAGCAGCACCCTTACCGGTCTTCCTGGACCTGGAAGGGGCAGCCGCTGCCCTTCGTCCCCTACGACGATGACTGGAGGGCTGCCGAACCTGCGAACGGTCCGAAAGCCATCCGCGGCTGGTACGAGCGCAGCGAACGGACGTTCGCCGACCTGCTGCCCACCGCCGGGATCCCCATCGAGGAGACCAGGGCTGACGTGCTGCTGGTGGCAGGCGGGGACGATGCGATGTGGCCGTCCCTGCCGTTCGCCGAGCGACTTGCCGCCCGTCGCCGCGCCGCCGGTCGTCCAGCTCGCCTGATCAGCAGCGCCGAAGCCGGCCATCGTCTACGTCTTCCCGGGGAAGGTCCTGCCCCCGCATCGCCGCAGTTCCTCTACGGGGGTGACGCTGTCGCCGACGCAGAGCTCGGAGCCGCCGCCTGGCCGCACATCCTGGATCTGCTTCGCGGCTGACATGATCGGCCTCTAGGGGCTCCCAGGCGACCCTCCAGATCGGTCCGTTGACCGGTCGTAGGTGGTCAGGATGAGGACGCGCGTGCCACCAGTGTGGCCGCGACGATCCGTCCGGTGGCCCCGATGCCATCCATCTCAGGCATGCGGATGTCCATCAGGACCACGTCAGGGGCGGTCCGCCGGACAGCGGCGAACTGGTCGGGGGCGGGAGATGGAGCCACGTTGATACCACCGGGACATCGTCCTCTATGTCCTACAAGCACCGCTATGTCCTACAAGCACCGCGTCTGTCTGTGCAACTACATCGCAAGGATGCCCCTGCCGGAGATATCGGTACGACAGCCGATGCGGCACGGCGTCGCCTGCGCCCAGCGTCGTCGACGCTCATCACCGAAAGGCGAATTCATGCGTCATATGGCCATCGCGGCTGGATTGCTCGTCATGACGATCACCACCTCCTGCGCGCCGGCATCCGCCCCCGCGACCGGGAGCGCCTCCACGGACCGCCCGTCACGCAATCCCTCTCCGAACGCCTCTGCCGAGCCGCCCAAGACGGCGCGCAACGTCACGCTCGCGCTCCCGGACCCGACCGGCTCCCAGCCTGTCGGCACCACATCGCTGCACCTCACCGACACCTCGCGCCCCGATCCCTGGGATCCCGGTTCGAAGGCCAGGGATCTCATGGTCTCGCTGTGGTACCCGGCCGCGAAGGCGGGCGGGCGGCTGGAGCCGTACATGACCGTCAAAGAGTCGGAGCTCACCCTTAAGGACGCGGGGATCACCGGTGTCCCGTCCGACCTGCTCGCCCGGACGCGGACCCACGCCTTCAGCGACGCCCCACCAGCGGGAAAGGAGCGGGAGCTTGCCCTGGTCGTCCTCTCCCCAGGCTTCAGCAAGACACGCAGCTCGCTCACCAGCCTCGCCGAGGACCTGGCGAACAAAGGCTACGTCGTGGCCGCCATCAGCCACACCCACGAGAACGTCGCCACAGTCTTCCCCGACGGCCGCGTGGCCACCTGCACGGCCTGCCAGGTCGAGCCGCACGACCAAGCCTTCTGGGACAAGGTGGGCGCTACCCGGGCCACCGACGTCTCCTTCGTCCTCGACCAGCTGACGGGCCTGCGCCCCAGGTGGAAGGGGTCCCGGCTCATCGACCCGGCCAGGATCGCAATGGCCGGCCACTCGGTAGGCGGCGCCAGCTCGGTGGCGGCCCTGCTCAAGGACCCCAGGATCAAGGCCGGGATGAACGTCGATGGCCTGGCCGTCGTACCCGTGCCGGCGAGCGGGCTGGGCAAGCCCTTCCTTTTCCTCGGTGCGCAGGCCACGCGCACCCCGGGCGGCCAGGAGGCCGCCTCGTGGGAGACGGCCTGGCAGCACCTCACCGGGTGGAAGCGCTGGCTCGTGGTGGCCGGCGCCGAACACGCCTCCTTTACCGACACCGGCCTGCTCGGCGAGCAGGCCGGCCTGGACATCGGCGCCAAGCTGCCCGCCGTCCGGTCGATGGAGATCACCCGCGCGTACGTGGCGGCATTCCTCGACCTGCACCTGCGCGGCACGCCCCAGCCCCTGCTTGACCAGGCATCGGCGAAATATCCAGAAGTCAAGGTCTGCGCGGTTGAGCAGAAGAGCTGCGCCTGACGTCTTGGCAACGAGCGTCAGGTGTGCGAACACCACGCTAGGCGCTGCGAAGGACGCGTACTGAAGGCGTGGGCGGAAGTACTTAAGCATGTCAGATTCCCCGTTGTTCTCGGATCCCTAATTTGGTGGTCACAAGAGAGCACGACCACTGAGGAGAGAGACATGAGCGACATGAACGAGCTGGTCCAGCGCTACCTCGCCGCGTGGAACGAGACCGACGCCGCCGCGCGTCAGGCCGTTCTGGCAGAGGTCTTCGCCGAGGACGCGGTGTACACCGACCCGCTGGTCTCCGTTCAGGGCCGGGACGGGCTCGACGCCACCATCGCGGCGGTCCAGGGCCAGTTCGGCGGGCTGGTCTTCAGCCTCGGCGGCGCCGTGGACGCCCACCACGACATCGCGCGGTTCACCTGGCACCTGGGACCTGAGGGCGCCGAGCCGGTCGCCATCGGCTTCGACGTCGCGGTGATCGGTGAAGACGGGCGGATCAGCCAGGTGCTCGGCTTCCTCGACAAGGTGCCGACCGGAGCCTGAACACCTCGGGGCCGACCGCTGGGCCGGCCCAGTCGTCCATAGAACAGAGGAGGAACCATGAGCGCCTACGTCATAGCTCACCTGCAGGATGCCGCTCCGCACCCGGAGATCGCTGACTACATCGAACGCCTCCCCGCTACCTTCGAGCCGTACGGCGGCCGCTACCTCGTGCACGCCACGCAGCACGAGGTGAAGGAGGGCAACTGGCCGGGGGCCGTCGTGATGATCGGCTTCCCTGGGATCGACGAGGCGCAGGCCTGGTGGGACTCACCCGCATACCAGGAGATCGCACCGCTGCGCTCGCGGCACATCAAGGGCGACATCATCCTGGTCGAAGGCGTCCCCGAGGGCTACGATCCGACTCCCGCCGCAAACGCGGTGCGGGAGGCGCTGGATGCCGAGTAGCCCTCCGTTCGGGCGCGGCTCAGCAGCGCCGGGTCCGGCAACTGTCATCCGTTAACACTTGACGTGGGCTCCAACCGCGGCCCGGGCACGTCATCCGCCGGTGACGGCCTCCATTTGCCATCCGCCACGCCTGGGCCTCGGCGCCGCGGTTGCGTGGCCGGCCACGTCGTCCCCGGTGACTCGGGCGCGGCGGGCGTTGTTGAGCCGGCGGATCGCCGTGGCGCTGGGGGTCCTCGTCGGCGGGCTCGACGACCAGGGCGGCCGGGCGTTCGCACAGGCCGGCCAGCCGTTGCACGGCGGTGGCGGCGTAGCCCGGGTGGCGTTCGTCCAGCAGACCGACGACACTCCGAGGCCCTACTGGACGCGATGATCGCGCGGATCCGGGACGGTCGCCCGAAGTGGCTCTACAAGGAGTCGCCGGCGGCGAGCCACGGACTCTTCGCGAGCCGCCAGGACCGGCTCAACGCCGATCGTCTGGATTTCGTCAAGCGGTGACGTCGTAGTTGAAGCCGAAGGCGCGCACACCGGTCTCTGTGCGGGGCCGGTGGCTCGTCTTGGGGCCGAAGGCGACATAGGCGCCCGGGCCGTGGGTGCGGTCGCCCTCGACGAGTTCGCCGCGCACGACGAAGTACGCCTCGCCGTAGGTCTCGTGAACGTCGAGGTCCGGCCATTCAGCGCCTGGGGCGAGGTCGATCACCCACGTCCTGATCCCGGGCATGCCCGGGAGCATCCGTACGTGGATGCCGGGAGCCGGCTCGAGAGGCGGGACCTCATCGACGTCCACGGGGAGTATTTGTCCAGGTAGTACCTGTTCCGGAGTGCTCATCGATGACAGAATCTCACAGCCCCAGTTGATCGGCGAAATCCCTGAGCTCGCCCCGGGAGGCGACGCCGAGCTTGGGATAGGCCTTGTAGAGGTGGTAGCCGACCGTCCGGTGGCTGAGGAAGAGCTGCGCGGCGATGTCGCGGTTGGACAGGCCCTGCGCGGCGAGCCGGGCGATCTGCAGTTCCTGCGGGGTGAGTCCGGCGGCCACGCCTTCGGCCGGCCTGGAACCCTGGTCCTGGGCGCCGGTCGCGGTGAGCTCGCCGCGGGTGCGTTCCGCCCACGGCCGCATGCCGAGCCGGTCGAAGACCTCCAGGGCATCGTTCAACCATCCGCGTGCCTCGGCCTTGCGCCGAGCCCTGCGCAGCCACTCGCCGTAGAGCAGCGCGGTCCTGGCGAACTCCAGCGCACGGCCGTCCTGGTCATGGAGTTCGAGGGCCGCCGTGTAGAACGCCTCGGCCTGGTCGTCGCCGGCGAGCAGCCCACGGCAGCGCAGCACAAGCGCGGCGGCCCACGGCTGCCGGACCGACCCTGCCCACCGTTCGAGGCGCGCCAGAGGCTCGGCGGCGCGTTCCGGCGCCCCCACCCGTACGGCCGACTCCACCAGGTCGGGAGTGGAACGGGTAGCGCAGATGTGATGGCGCATCGGCTCGCGGGTCAGGCGCTCGAAGCGGGCGAGCGCCGCCTCGGCGCGGCCGAGGCCGAGGTCCAGCAGCCCGAGCGACCAGTGCGCCCACGGCGCGCCGGGGGAGACGGCCCCGGCGGTGGCCCCCGCCAGCCCCTCCTCGGCGTTGCGCCGACAGGCCGCCTCTTCTCCCTTGGCCGCGTCGAGGTAGGCGAGCACGCTGCTGAACTGGCTGACCCACTGCTGCTGGCCGGTGTCGTGGGCGAGCCCCAGCGCCTCGGTCGCCGTAGCGAGCGCGTCCAGGTGCCGTCCGGTGAACACCTCGCCCTCGACCATGAAGAACAGCACCGTCGGCAGCCGCCCGGCGCCGCCCCGGGCGCGGTGTTCGGCGGTGAGCGCGGTCGCCAGCTCGTAGGCGTCGGCGTCCTGGCCCAACGCGAGTGCTGCTCCGCAGAGAATCATCAACACCTGGTCGGGGACCCGGCCCCGCCCCCGTACCACCGCGAGGGTCTCGCCCAGCGGAGGCGGACGCTCGGAACGGCCCCGGTGGAGGTGAACGAGGTAGGACCCCACCGGCGTGAGTGGATCCGCATCTTCCAACGGGAGCGCGGCCAACTCGTCCAGCGTCGCCGCGAGCTGCCGTTCCCCTAGGTACCAGGAGGTGTGGACGGCCTGGATCAGCAACACGGCGGCCTGGCCCGGATCGGTGTCGCGGATGAGCCCGGCGCCGTCCAGCAGCAACCGGTGGGCGGCGGGGTAGGAGCCCTGCCAGAAGTCCGCGAGCGCCTGCACTTGGGCGATCCGCGCTTTCACCGCCGGGGCATCGTCCAGCCGCCGGGCCGCGCGGGCCCCGAAGGCTCTGGCACGCGCCAGATCACCCGCCTCCAGCGCCGCCTCTGCCGCCAGGGCCTCGCGGTGAGCCCTGTTGCCGGGCTCGCTGCTCAGTCGGGCGGCCCGTTCGTACGCCGCCGCGGCTGCCTTGGGGCCGCTGCGTTCGCGGGCGCGGGCGGCGGTGCGTTCCAGCGCGGCGGCGACCTGCTCGTCGGCTCCCGTGGTGGCGGCGGCCAGATGCCAGGCCCGGCGGTCGGCGTGCTCGGGCGAGCCGAGGGCGTCGGCGAGCGCGCGGTGGACGGTGAGGCGTTGTCCGAGCGGCGCCCGATGGTAGACGGCGGCGCGGATCAGAGGATGGCGGAAGCGGATCGTGGTGCCGTCGGCGTCGCCGCGGAGCACCAGGCCGGCCCGCTCGGCGGGGGACAGGTCCTCGACGGCCACCCCCAGCGTGGCGGCGGCAGGCAGGATCACGGCGAGCTCGCCGGTCTCGTCCGCCGCCGCCACCAGGAGCAGGGTCTGGCAGGCCTCCGGCATCCGGCTGACCTGGCCGTGGAAGGCCAGTTGCAGGCGGCTGGTGAGAGGGAGCGCCCCCGGCGAGAACGCGCTGCCGCCTTCGGCGGCCAAGGCGGCCGGCAGCTCCAGCAGAGCCAGCGGGTTGCCGCCGGCCTCGGCGAGCAGGCGGTAGCGCACGGCGGGCGCGAGCGAATGCCGGTCGAGCAGGGCCGCGGCCGCCTTCGGGGCAAGCCCGGAGAGGCGCAACTCCGGGAGGCCGGGGGCGGGGAAGGAGCCCTCGCCGTCCCGGGCGGCGAAGATCATGACCACGCCCTCGGCGTGCAGGCGCCGGGCGGCGAACAGAAGCGCGTCCCGCGACGCGCGGTCGAGCCACTGCGCGTCGTCGACGAGGCACAGCAGCCCCGTCTCGTCCGCGTGCTCCGCCAGCAGGGAGAGCACCGCGAGCCCCACCAGCATCGGCTCGGAACCGGCCGCGGGCCCGAGCCCGAACGCCGCCTCCAGAGCCTCACGCTGGGGGCCGGGCAGCGCGCCGAGGGATCCGAGCGCCGGGCGCAGCAACAACTGCAGTCCCGAGAACGGCAGTTCCGCCTCGAACTCGACCCCCGTAGCGCGGACCAGTCGCATGTCCCCGGCCGCCGCAGCGGCGTGGTCGAGGAGCGCCGTCTTGCCGATCCCGGGCTCGCCCCGTACCACCAGCGTGCCGCTGCTCCCGGCGCGGAGCCGGTGCAGCAGCCGATCGACGGCGGAGATCTCCGCTTCGCGGCCGTAGAGCATGGTGAACGCTACCTATCCACGTCAATGAGATTGCTTAAGGACGACAGATTCACGAGCGAATCATCCGCTCCTACCGTTGCGGGGTAACCGAAACCCTGCGACGGAGGACGCCATGAGCGACATCAACATGCTGGTCGCCCGCTACATCGCCAGCTGGAATGAAACCGACCCGGTTGCCCGCCGCGCCGCGATCGACGAGATCTGGGCCGAAGACGGCACCTACACCGACCCGATCGCGGTCGCCGAAGGCCGCGACGCCATCGACGCCACCATCGCCGCAGTGCAGGGCCAGTTCCCCGGCCTCACCTTCGCTCTGGCCGGCCCGGTGGACGCCCACCACGACATCGTGCGTTTCACCTGGGAGCTCGGTCCTGAGGGCGGTGAGGCCCTGGTCGTCGGGTTCGACGTCGCGGTCTTGACCCCAGGCGGCCGCATCGCCAAGGTCCACGGGTTCCTGGACAAGGTGCCCGCTGGGGTCTGACTCCGGCGCCCCAACGGGCCGCATGTTCTTGGGCGAAGAGCGCGTTGGACGCCCTTGCGTCGCCCACCTCGCTGGCGCCTCGGCGGTGTAGTGCATAAAATCATTATATAAATCTCTTATGTACTTGCTGGGCGAAGAACGGAGGAACCCAGTGACGGCATCCGCGCCGGCTCCCCCACCACGGGCGCCTGTTCACCTCGAGGTGCTCGCGTACCCGGAGCGGTTGGCGCGATGACCGCACCGCAAGCCCGGGCCGCCGAAGTGAGCGTCGCCGAGTTGACCTCTGCGCTGGAGGAGTTCACTCGGATGTTCATCCGGCTGCCGAGGGTGCAGCAGTTGAGCTTCACGACGCTGTCGGTTCTGCACACGCTGGCCGGCCGCGGGCCACAGCGGCTCACCGTGCTCGCCGCCGGCGAGCAGGTCACGCAGCCGGCCATGACACAGATGGTGACCAAGCTGCAGCGTGACGGCTTGGTGGAGCGCCGGCCGGACCCGTCGGACAGCCGTGCGGTGCTCGTGCACATCACCGCGGCAGGTGCGGCCATCGTGGAGGGACGGCGGGCCGACCGCATCGCGCATCTCACAGAACTCGTCGGCCACCTGACGCCGGCGGAGTGGGCCGCCATCGTGGCCGCCCTGCCCGCCCTCGGACGACTGGTGGACGTCGACCGGCAACATGAACAGGAGAAAGGATCTTGACGTTCCCGCTGGAACCGGTAACCATCCATGTGCCCGACGAGGTGCTCGCCGACCTCCGGCAGCGACTGGAGTCAACTCGCTGGCCGGATGACGCAGGCAACGAGGACGGGCACTACGGCGTGACCCGCCCCTACCTGGAAGAGCTGGTCGAGTACTGGCGCGACGGCTACGACTGGCGCAAGGCCGAGGCGGCGATCAACGTCTACGAGCACTACCGCGTCGAGGTCGACGGCGTCCCGGTGCACTTCATGCGCAAGCCCGGAGCCGGCCCCGACCCCACGCCCTTGATCCTCACGCACGGCTGGCCCTGGACGTTCTGGCACTGGTCCAAGGTCATCGACCCGCTGGCCGACCCGGGGACCCACGGCGGCGACCCCGCCGAGGCGTTCGAGGTGATCGTTCCCTCCTTCCCCGGCTTCGGCTTCTCCAGCCCGCTGCCCGACCACCCGGACATGAACTTCTGGAAGGTCGCCGACCTGTGGCACACCCTCATGACCGGCATCCTCGGACACTCCAGGTACGCGGCGGCCGGCTGCGACGTCGGCGCCCTGGTCACCGGCCAGCTCGGCCACAAGTACGCCGACGAGTTGTACGGCATCCACATCGGCTCCGGCCAGAAGCTCACCCTGTTCAACGGCGACCGGGCCTGGGACCTCACCGGTGGCCTGCCCCTTCCCGACGGCCTCCCCGCCGACATCCGTGCCCGGCTCCTGGCGCTGGAAAAGCGGTTCGCCGTCCATCTGGCCGCGCACGTGCTCGCCCCGAGCACACTTGCCTACGGACTGACCGACTCGCCCGCCGGGATGCTCGCCTGGATCCTGGAACGCTGGGCGAACTGGAGCGACAACGGCGGCGACATCGAGACCGTCTTCACCAAGGACGACCTGCTCACCCACGCCATGATCTTCTGGGTGACCAACACGATCGGCACCTCGATCCGCACCTACGCCAACAACAACCGCTACCCCTGGACCCCGTCCCATGAGCGGCAGCCGGTCGTCGAGGCGCCCACCGGCATCACCTTCATCGGCTATGAGAACCCGCCCGGCGTCACCACCGACCAGCGCGTCCAGCACTTTCTCGGCAGCGACCGTGCCGGCTGGTACAACCTGGTCAACCTCACCGCCCACGACCGCGGCGGCCATTTCATCCCTTGGGAGATCCCCGACCAGTGGGTCGATGACCTGCGGCGAACCTTCCGCGGACGCCGATAGCCGAGCCGCGCCGCGGGTTCCGCTTTCGATCAGAAACCTGAAGGCAAACGGAGGTTGTCGATGAGTGGAGTGTCCGTGACGTGCGACCCCGCGAAGGTGGGATTCGATCCCGGGCAGCTGGCCAGCATCGATGACTACTTCGCCGCCGGCGTGGTGCCATGCTGCCGCTTGTAGGAGATCAGGATGGGGACGTCGGCCGGCGGGAGCGATGGGCTCGGCTCCAGCGCGAGTTCATCTCCAACCTCTCAAACCCGGGGCTCAGGCTGGAGGAGATGCAGCCATCGTCCATGGATCGCTGCCTATGGCGATGTTCGAACGCCGGGTGCGGGTATGCTTGGTCGGCGATCTTGCAGTTGCGGACCCGGCGCAACCCGACGGGCGGCCCGGAATGCTGGCGGAAGCGGAACCGCGCAAGCAGATGTGCTCACGCACCTCATCATTGATCGTCTTGGGGCGCCCCCCGCTCTATTTTGGGTCCCACGCGTCGAAACCCCCCGCTCGTTGAAGGCGTGGATGACATCGCGGACGTAGTCCTCGCGGACCTGGCATCAGCGTGGTGATGTCCTTGACCGTCTGGCCCTGGACGGACATCAGCACCACGATCGCCCGGCGGAGTTTCACCGGGTTCTTCGCGGTCCGGCTGATCCGTTGCAGCTTCCGGCCCTCCTCCATCGTGACCCACCGGACGAACACAGCCACTAACTGCTTGGCCTCGCCCGGCACGTAGGGCGGCGCCCTACCGACTCCTCTCGGTTAACGAACACACCGTCTCATGCTCCGGACGACCGATTTTAGATGGTTTACAACTCTTTGACCGTTTCGTTAGAGTTCGTCCCGCCTAATCCACTCACCGTTGTGTGGAGCCGGGGACCCAAGTTCTTTCTGGGGCGAATCGGCATCGCCGTAGGGCCACTTCCAGGCCCGAGCCCGTCAGCTAACCCGGTAGGCCGCATGGAAGGACAGCAATGTCTCGCATTGCCATCTGCCTGGCGGCAGCCATCGCCGGGATCACTCTGGCCGCTCCGGCCCAGGCCGCCCCCCACGACCCCACCACCCTGACCGGCCCCCAGGTCAAACGCATCCTGCAGAAGCGGCAGCCCACTCCCGCCTGGAAGGTCGCCCTCGACTTCGCCATGAAGAAGCGCGGCATCCCGTACGTCTGGGGAGGGACCAGCGACAGCGGCTACGACTGTTCCGGGCTCATGCTCAGGGCGTACAAGCACGCCGGGATCGAGTTGCCGCGCACCGCGGCGCAACAGTACAACGCGTTCTCCAGGAAGATCTCCTGGGACGACCTCAAGCCAGGTGACCTGGTCTTCTTCCACGGACTCGGGCACGTGGGGATGATCTCGAAGCCCGGCTACATGGTGCACGCACCGCGCAGCGGAGACGTGGTCAAAGAGGAACGGCTCTCCGACTGGCGCAGGGAGTCCTTCGTAGGCGCCGTACGGCCAGACCCCAAGGGCGTGCGGCTCTCCATCCAGCAACGCAAGACCCCCGCACCCTCGATGCTCACCGCCACTGTGTGACAACGGCGGCGGGGCGCGGGCCGACCGGCGTGCGGCTGGTCATCTCCGGCCGGCACGCCGGCTTGGTCGCCGCGCTCAAGCGCTCGTTCCAAGGCACGCCCATTAGCGCTGCCGGTCCACTTCGCTCGCAACTTGTCGGCGCACGTGCCCAAGACGCCGGTCCTGGTGCCGATCCTGTGCTCGTACTCCGACATGACAGCCCCCTGTGCGTAACGCACACGTATGTGCCTTTGTAGGCCGTTCAATCGCCGCCCGAGCAGATCGCCCGCCTCGACAAGGCCCTTACCGAGGCCGGGGAGCCGGGCCTGCTCACCGAGATCTGGCTCGTGGTCGATCCCAGCACCGGTCTGCCTCATGCCCAGGTGCCGTGCCTGACATTGCCAGCAAGCTGGTCATCCCGACAGGCAAGTACAAGGGCCAGCATCCCTCGGTGGCGAGCGTGTATCGCGTCCTGGCCGATGCCAACCGCGCCGGCGACGTAGCACCGACCGCCGACCGCGCCCTGATCGACCCTCGTGCGGTGGTGGTTTACTGGCCGAGATCAGCCGCGGGCACCACGGCGATCGTTACTTCGGCGGAGGTCCCGGCACCAGGCGAACGGTGTCGCCCGGCTGAGCTGGGGCGAGCTCGTGGGGATCGGCCGGGCGGGCGCTGTGCTAGAGGACGTCGTCTCAGTCAGCGTTGATCAATGACCGCGCGTGCCGAATCCTGACGCGGACGTGGCTGCCGATCGGTGGAAGCTCGGTGGCGAGCACGTCGCCGGGGTGCAGGCAGGTCAGCGGGCCGGTGGAGGTATCGACGTCGACGCGGGTGGCGATGCCGAGTGCGACGGTCCGGCGCAGCGTTCCGGTCACCACCTGTACATCATCGGTTTGGTCAGCGGGACCGTCGGATGGGTCGAGGACGAGCTGTGTGTGCTCGGGACGCGCCGCGAGTGTGTGCGTTCGGCCGGTGAGAACCGCTGGGAGGAGGTTGGTGAAGCCGAGCAGTCGGGCCGTGTCGGCGTCACTGGGGTGGTCCAGCACCTCGGCAGTCGGCCCGTGCTGGCGGATCCGGCCGTCGATCAGCAGCGCGGTGTCCTCAGCCAGGGCGAGGGCCTCCTGCCGGTCGTGGGTGACCAGGATCGTGGCGGTGGGCTGCCCGGTCAGCGCGGCGCGCAGGTCGGCGAGCAGGTCGGCGCGGGTAGTGCTGTCCAACCCGCTGAACGGCTCGTCGAGCAGCAGTACCCGAGGTCCGACCGCGAGTGCGCGGGTGATGCTGACCCGTTGAGCCTCGCCTATGGACAGGCTGCGGGCATCCCGGTCGGCGAGGGGCGCCAGGCCGAGCGCCTCGATCCACGGCCATGCGCGGATTCGGGCCTCGCGGCGGCTCATGCCGCGAAAACGCAGTCCGCTGATCACGTTGGCGGTCACCGTGCCGCGGCGCAGGATCGGCCGTTGCAGCACGGCCGCGATCGCGTCGCGCATCAGTGAACGCGTCGCGGGGCAGCCGTCGAGCAGGATCTGTCCGGTGACGCGGTGGCTACTGAGCAGGCCCAGCGCGCGCAGCAGGGTGGACTTGCCGGCGCCGTTGGGGCCGAGCACGGCCAGCGTGCGTCCCGACGCGACGTGCAACTCCGGGACGCTGAGCAGTTCCCGGCCGCCGGCGTGCACGCGCAGGTCTCGGCACCCGATCCCGGTGCTGAGGCCGCTCACCGCAGCACTGTCCGTCGCTGTTGCATCAGAGTCAGCGACAGATTCACGGCGAACGCGATCAGCAGCAAGATCATGCCGAACGCTATCGCGAGCGAGAACTGGCCCCGGCTGGTGGCCAGTACCGCAGCGGTGGTCAGCACCCGGGTCTGTCCAGCCAGGTTGCCCCCGACCATCTGCGCGGCCCCGACTTCACTGACCACCGCGCCGAACGCAGCCATTGCCCCGGCCAGCAGCGGCAACCTGGCCTCGCCCAGCAGTGCCGCGAACGCGCGGATCGAAGTCGCTCCCAGAGCCTGCATCTGAACCCGGAAGTCGGGATCGACCTGTTGCAGCGCGGCCGCGACCAGTGCAACCACGATCGGGGTGGCGATCGCGGCCTGAGCGATGACCATCGCGGTCGGGGTGTAGAGCAGCCCGAGCCCGCCCAGCGGCCCGCTGCGCCACAGCAGCACGGTGACGAACAGGCCGACCACTACCGGCGGCATGCCCATCCCTGTATTGGCTGCCGCCAGGACGATCCGCCGGCCCGGGAAGCGTGCCAGCGCCAGGGCCGCGCCCAGCGGCAATCCGATCAGCAGGGCGATCGCGGTTGCGGTCAACGAGACTCGCAGGGTCAGCATGATGATCGACCAGCTGTCCTGATCCCCGGAGAGCAGCAATCCGATCGCGTCTATCAGCCCGTCGAGCAGCACGTCCATCAAATAGCTCCCCGGCCAGGCTCACTGGCCCAGTTTCGCCTCGTCCGCGCCCGCGTCCGGGGTGAACAATGGTTGGCCGAACTTCGCTCCCCCGAACGCACCGATGAGCCGCTGCGCGGGCGGGGAGACGATCCAGTCGGCGAATGCCTTCGCTCCGTCGGGCTGTACCCGATCGCCTGCTTTCTTGGTCATCTCGATGACGTGGTAGATGTTGAGCAGGCCCGGATCGCCCTCGCTGAGCACCTCCAGCGCCAGGGTGCCGCGCTGGGTGAGATAGGTGGCCCGGTCCGACATGGTGTAGGCGGCCTTCTCGCTGGCGATCCGCAGGGTCTCGCCCATGCCTTGCCCGGTGGACTGGTACCAGGATCCGCCTGGGGTCACCGCGGCCTTGGACCAGAGGTCCTTCTCCTTGGCATGCGTACCTGACTCATCGCCCCGGGAGATGAACGCCGCCCGTGCGGCCGCGATCTTCTTCATCGCCTCTACGCTCTTCGTGCCTCGTATCGTGGCCGGGTCGGCCCGTGGACCGATCAGCACGAAGTCGTTGTGCATCACCAGCCGTCGCGAGCCGGCGCTGCCCTCGGCCACGAACTTCGCCTCCGCTGCGGGGGAATGCACCAGTAGCACGTCGGCCTCCCCGCGACGGCCCAGTTCGATGGCCTGGCCACTACCGACCGCCAGGGCCTTGACCTGCCAGCCGCTGTCGCGGGTAAACGCCGGCAACAGCTCATCGAGCAGCCCGCTGTCCTGAGTGCTGGTCGTGGTGGCCAAGATCAGCGACTTCTCCGCCGAAGGGTTTGACACTGGCCCGCTGGAGGAGGGGACGGTCCCGCAGCCGGCCAGTAAGACCGTCCCGACCCACGCGCAAATGACCAAGAGCCTGCTACTTATCACTGTGGCCCTATCTGTGCTACTTCAGAGCAGTGCAAGTGTAAATTATCCAAGCGTGACCCGATATCGGGAGATTTGCATTGACCTCGCCCACCGGATAAGCGCGGGGACCCTCCACCCTGGCGACGAACTGCCAGGGGTCCGCGATCTCGCCCAGCAGTGGCACACCACGGCCTCCACCGTCAGCCGGGCACAGCGCCGGCTGGCCGACGCCGGAATGCTGGAGCTGGCCGACCGCCGCCGCGCACGCATAGCCCCCGGCGCTGCACTCGCTGCCCGGCGTTTCCTGCACGCGGACTCGGTTTTCACCCTCGCCGGCAGCGACGATCCCGCTCTCGACGTCCTCGCCGGCGCGCTGGACGGGAAGCTGAAAATCGTCACGCGCGAGGGCAGTGTCGCCGGCCTCAGCGCGGTGCGTCAGGGCCACGCTGACGGCGCCGCGATCCATCTGCTGCACCACACCGGGGTCTACAACGCGCCTTTCGCGCTCGGCGTGCTGCGCGGCCTGGAACCGCACCTGATCCACCTCTGGCGACGCGAGCAAGGGCTGATCGTGCCGCCCGGCAACCCCCACCGCATCACCGGCATCGCCGATCTCGCAGAGAGGCGGGTCTCGACCCGACGCCCAGGCACCGGGACTCGAATCCTTCTGGACCGGCTGCTCCTGGCCGCCAGTCACGACCCGGACAGACTCCGGGGACCACAGGTCGGCTCCCATCTCGAGGTTGCCCTGGCCGTCGCCACCGGCACTGTCGATGTCGGCCTCGGAGTCCGCTCGGCTGCTACCGACCTGGACCTCGAGTTCATTCCTCTGGCGTGGGAGGACTTCGACATCGCGCTGGTCGGGCACGCCCTCGACTCGGCTGCTCATCTCATCGCCGCACTACGCACGCCGGCCCTGCGTGACAGGATCTCGTCACTGGGCGGCTACGACACCTCAAGGTCTGGCGACGTCACGGAACTAGCGGTTGCCGGTCCAGGAGTCGAGGCCTAGGGCAAGGCCGTCGAGGGTGCCTGATTGGCTGACGAACGCACATCGACAGCGCCCTCGGTTTGGGCTGAGCTTCCCCCCGTAGCACAGACACCTGAGGTGAGGTCACTCAGCGGTGTCTGACGGCCTGTAGAGGCCCTCGAACGTGACAGGGCTGTGCATTCCGATGCTGGAATGGCGTCGGTATGGATTGTACCAGCATTCGATCCATTCGAAGATGGCGTTGGCCAGTTCTTCGCGGGTTTTCCAGATTCTGGCATCGAGAAGCTCGAGCTGCATCGTTCCCCAGAACGATTCCATCATCGCATTGTCGTAGCAATCGCCCACTGTTCCCATGGAACCGAGCAAGCCCGCATCCCGCAGCCGCTTGCCAAAGACCCAAGACGTATATTGCGTGCCGTGATCGGAATGCAGAACAGTCGAGCGGGCGTCCGGCTTTCGCCGAGCCACGGCCATCGCCAATGCGTTCACCACGAGATCCGTATTCTGTCGTGCGTCGATGGACCAGCCGATGACGCGTCGTGAATAGGCGTCCATGACGGCGGCGCAATACACCTTCCCTCCGCCGGTGGGATGCTCGGCGATGTCGGTCAACCAGAGCCGATCGGGCGCCTCGACGTCGAAGCGGCGCTGCACCAGGTCCTCCTCGGTGGCCTGGTTGACCAGGTTGCTGCGGCCCTTGCGCCGGTAGACGCCCTGCAGGCCGGCCTCGCGCATGAGCCGCTCCACGCGTTTGCGGTTGACCTTCTCACCCAGCCCGAGTGTGAGCTCGGCATGCACCCGCGGCGAGCCGTAACTGCCGCGCGAGTCGGCATGTATCTGCCGGATTACTTTGGTGAGTTCCTTATTACGGAGTTCCCGCGGCGGCTCGGGCCGGCCGAGCCACTCGTAATATCCCGAGGTCGACACTTGGAGCACTCGGCAGGCCACCGCGACCGGAATGCGGTCGTCGGCGAGTTCGCGGACCAGCGAGTAGATTACTTCGGGAGGACGTTCTCCCGGGCGAAGTACGCCGCCGCCCGCTTGAGAATGTCGTTCTCCATCTCCAGCTGCTTGTTGCGGCGGCGCAGCTCGGCGAGTTCCTTCTTCTCCGCGCTGGTCAGGCGGTCACCGGTACCGGCGTTTTCATCGGTGTCGGCTTGTCGCAGCCAGTTCTGCAGGCACGACCGGCTGACGCCCAGGTCCTTGGCGAGCTGGAGGAGCGGTTTGTCACCTTGGCGTGCGAGCTCGACCGCGCGGCGCCGGAACTCGGGAGGGTGTGGCGAGGGCATGAAGGACATCCTTCCTGATGATCACGGGTGACCTCAGGTCAAGTATCCGGAGAACAGGGGGAAGCTCACAGCATGTCCGACGCCCTCTCAACGATCCTGCCCGCCCTGACCAAGGACCGCGCAGGCCGCCCGGACGCTCGTGCGCTTCGCACGGTCCTCCGTAAGTAGCTTCTCCTGCCTGAGGCCAAGCGGCCGGACGTGCCGCAACAGCACGCCGCTGCGGTGGCCTGGCTGAAAGCCGCCTCGCTCGACCTGGCAAGCTTGGAGGAGGCCAAGACGGTACGGCTCGCCCTCCACGCCCTGACACTGTGCCTCGACGGCAAGGCGGCGGCCTCAACCACGATCGCCCGCAAACGTGCCGTCTTCCATGCCCTTCTGGAGTACGCGGTAGAGCTGGAGGAACTTTCGGCAAATCCGCTGCACAAGATCAAGTGGAAGCCGCCGAAGACCACCGAATCAGTAGACCCTCGCGTCGTAGTGAATCCTCGCCAGGCACAAGAGCTGCTGACCGCGGTGAGCTACGTAGGATGTCGAGGCCGTGGCCGGCGGCTGATGGCTCTCTTCGCCTGCATGTACTACGCCGCCCTGCGCCCGGCCGAAGCAGTCGGCCTTCGCATCCAGGATTGCCACCTGCCCAGCTCTGGCTGGGGACGGCTAACGATCGACGTTTCCCGGCCAGAGGTCAACACCCAGTGGACCGACAGCGGGGATGCCCACGAAGAACGCGGCCTCAAGCACCGGGGCAGACAAGACGTCCGACCGGTGCCCATCCCTCCCGAGCTGGTCAAGATCCTCCGCGAGCACATCGCCGAGTACGGAACGGCCAAGGACGGACGGATCTTTCGCAGCGAACGAGGTGGTGTCGTCGCCTCCACGGCCTACACCGAGGTCTGGCAGGCCGCTCGGCTCCTGGCCTTCGCGCCCGCCCAGGTCTCCTCTCCGCTCGCCAAGCGTCCATATGACCTCCGACACGCGGCGGTGTCCCTCTGGCTCAACGTGGGCGTCTCAGCGCCCGACGTAGCTGAAAGAGCCGGCCACAGCGTCGATGTCCTGCTGAGGGTCTACGCCAAGTGCATCGACGGCCAACAGGAGATCGCCAACAAGCGGATCGGTGATGCGCTGGCCGCGTGAAGCGTGACCACATCGATGACAAGGTCCCGGACACTATCCGGGACCTTGTGCTGTTCAGGCGGCCCGCCGATCAACGAGGCGACACGTCCTGCAACACACCGAGGTGCGGTTATCGATGTACCGTGAGCCGAATCATGATCAACGACTTCGCTCGGAGGTTTCCATGAGCTATGACCTTGCGGTCTGGGAAGGGCGAAGGCCGGCAACCGATGAGATCGCCGGAGACGTCTACCAAGCACTCATGGAGCTGATGGATCAAGATGGGGAGACATCCCCAACTCCTCGAATCAGCACCTATGTGCAGGCCGTTCTCGAACGATGGCCCGCCCTCGAGGAGGTCGACGACGTTGATGAGGCCCCTTGGTCGGTGACTCCCGAAGCCAGTGGTTCGATCGTCTACCTCTGCATGATGTACAGCAAGGCCGAGGAAGTCTCCGAGTTCGCCGCTGACCTCGCTCAAGAGCACGGCCTGGTCTGCTACGACCCCCAGATGAGATGCCTCCGTCCATGACCAGCAGACGGATCACGTCCACGCAGGGCGCTACGGTTGATGAGGCCGCGACGCCTGAGAGGGCCAGATCCCTTGGCTCACCTGGGGAAACGCGTTCAAGATCATTGCACGTATATTGGTGGACCAGCGACAAAAGGCTGGGCAGAGCGGCATCCGGCTGCACACCCCTGAAATGCAGAAGAGGCCCCATAGGGCCTCTTCTGCATTTACTGCTGGTGGCAGGTGCAAGGTTCGAACTTGCGTAGGCTGAGCCGACGGTTTTACAGACCGCTCCCTTTGGCCACTCGGGCAACCTGCCGTGTCTTCCGCTCTCGCGGCGACACACAGAAGGATAGCGGACTTCCGAGGTGTACGTGACACCGGTTTGTCCCGTGCCGGATTGTGGCGTCACGCTCAACCGGAAACCTGCCCGGGAACGATCCCCAACCCGCCCACAGGGCAAAGCGGTGCTGTTCTGGCGAGGGAGGGGGAAGGGTGATCATTGGTGTAGACGGGCGGCGTCCTGCACGGCGGGCCGATGCTGGCTAGGCTCGTTCGCTGGGTCCGCTCGTTCGATAGTTCGCGCTTCGCGTACGCCGGGGAAGCAGGATCCGCGTAGTGCTTCGCAGCTGAGAGGGTGGGTGTTTTGGCCGATTCGTCTTTCGACATCGTTAGCAAGATCGACCGACAGGAGGTCGACAACGCTCTGAACCAGACGGTCAAGGAGATCGGGCATCGGTTCGACTTCAAGGGCACCGGGGCGAGCATCAGCTGGTCCGGGCAGAACAACATCGAGATCAAGGCGAACAGTGAGGAGCGGGCCAATGCCGCGCTCGACGTGTTCAAGGAGAAGGTGGTCAAGCGAGGGCTGTCGCTGAAGATCCTCGATGCGGGTGAGCCCAAGCTGTCCGGCAAGGAATACCGCATGCTGGTCAGCCTCAAGGAGGGCATCGACCAGGAGCACGCCAAGAAGATCTCCAAGCTGATCCGCGACGAGGGGCCCAAGGGGGTCAAGGCGCAGATTCAGGGTGAGGAGCTTCGGGTCAGCTCGAAGAAGAAGGATGAGCTGCAGGACGTCATCTCGCTGCTCAAGGGCAAGGATCTGGACATCGCGTTGCAGTTCGTCAACTACCGATAGCGGCACGTGGTCGACGCCTCCGAGGCGGCATGCGGTCGTGAACACCTCCGAGGCGGCATGCGGTCGCGAACACCTCCGAGGCGGCACGCGGTCGTGGGGGTCGCGGGTGCCCGCGAGAGGTGGGTTCCGACGTCTGACAGTGACAGCATGGCCGGACGTGGTTAGTCAAAACGCGGGCGGCCATGCGCCTTCTCCGGGTGACCGGGGGCTTCTCCTGGTGACCGGTGGTTTCTCCTGGTGACCGTCGGCTTCTCTTGGAGCCATGTGGTCATGGTTGCTCGGCCCCGTAGGGTCGGGGATGTGACGAAGATTCCGTTGCGTCGCTTCACGGCGCGGGCTCTGCCCATCGATGATCAGGACCGGGTGCTGCTGCTGCACGGATTCGATCCCGAGCGGCCCGAAAGTCCGTTCTGGTTCACCATCGGCGGGGGCTTGGAGGACGGTGAGACGGCGGCCGAGGCGGCCGCGCGGGAACTGTTCGAGGAAGCCGGGATTCGGGCAGGCGTCGAGGAGTTCAGCGGGCCGTACGGGACGAGCACGATCGAGTTCTGCTGGGCCGAGTACGCCATCACACAGGACCAGGTCTTTCTCGCGGTACGGGTCGGCGACGCGGTCGTGTCGTTCGAGCACATGGAGCAGATCGAGAAGGACACGACGATCGCTTATCGGTGGTGGAGCGTGGAGGAGCTCGAGAGCACTGAGGAGGTGTTCTTTCCGGAGGATCTGGCGGCCATTCTGCGGAAGGTCACTGCGGGCGGCGCAGGATTCGCGTAGCTCCCGCGATCAGCGCCGTTGCCAGGATCCAGCCGGAGACGATCAGCGCGTACGCCAGCCACTGCGTCCACCCGCCCGCGTCGAAGTGCTCTCGTTGCCCGAATGCGGGCAGGGGAAGCAGTAGGTCGAAGGTGTATGCGAATGAGTTGAAATCGGGGCTCTCGGCGGGTTTGAGGGCTCTGGGTGGGTTGAGGCCGAAGACGACCGTGCCGATCGCCAGCAAGAGCGTGAACCATATGCCTGCCAGCCAGGGGCGGTAGCCGTATCCGACCGCGACGTCGAGCAGTCGCCCCCATAGCCGGCCGCCTAACCCCTGGGTCTGGCGTCTGGCGCGGAGTTTCGCCAGCTGGGTGCGGCGGGCGAGCGCGTCGTTGCCGTCGCTGATGTACCAGGCGGCCAGTTGCTCGTACGGCTGCGGGCGGAAGCCCTCCGGGTCCCGCGTGATCCATTCGACCCTCCGGGCGACGCCGGAGCCGCGCAGGCGGTCGTACGTCAGCCCGTTCAAGCGGAGGTTCTCCGGCCACGTCTCGGGGTCGTCCTGCAGGATTCCTACCTTGGAGTGCGCGAGGGTGACGACGCCGTCGACGGGCTCGGCGGGCTTGAGGTGGAGCTCGCGGACCTCCATGTGGCTCATGTGGAGGGCATAGCGGGTGTCGGGGCTCTTTACGGTGCCCCTGAGGGAGAACGTTCCGTTGATGCGGGCGCCGCGGACCCGTACGCAGCCGTCTGCGTGGAATCCGTCGGTGCAGCGCATGCTGTCCTCGACGACCATGTTGTCGGCGGTGAGGGCTTCCTTGCCGGGATTGCGGAGTGTCGCGCCCTCCAGGAAGAACCCGCCGTTCAGACGGGCGCCGACCAGGCCGACTCCGCCGGTGAGGTCGGCGTTGCGTAGGTAAAGACCCGAGTCCACGACGGCGGCGTTCGCGTATAAAGCCCATTCGCCGTCGTCGGCGACGATCTTGGTGCCGCCGAGCCACATGCCGCTCTCGAACTGCGCGCGGGCGACGCGGACGGTCCCGGTGACGTTGGAGCCGGAGAGGCTGAGGTGGCCGGCCACCCGCATGCCGCCGCCGCTGAGGCCGGGGAATGTGCAGTCGGTCAGGCGGATGGAGCGCGTGGTGGCGTTGGTGAGCTGAACGGGTTCGTCCAGGTGGCAGCCGCTCAGAACGAGTTCGTGCTGGATGGCGCCGCCCACGAGGGCGAGTCGGCCGGTGATTCGGGCACCGCGTACCCGTACCGCGGGGACCGAGCCGGCGCCTGCGTCGCGGGCGCCGAGCAGCAGGGAGGAGACGACCTTGGCGCGGATCGTGCGCTCGGGACCCCAGGTGTCGCCGTCCTTCGGGGCATTCTCTCCGGCCGGGCTGCCGGAGGCGCAGGTGACCGGGCCCAGGTCGACGAAATCGCCTGTGGGGAACGCGTTCCATAGCTTGCGCTCGGCCTCGGTCAGCCGGGGGGTTCGGCCCATGCTCAGCGGCGGTAGCCGGCCATGCGCTCGAGGCGGGCGACGCGCTCGGACGTGGGCGGGTGGGTCGAGAAGAGGCGGCCGACGCCGGAGCCGCTGAACGGGTTCGCGATCATCATGTGCGAGGCCGAGGTGAGGCGGCTGTTCTCGGGAAGCGGTAGCCGGCGGGCGCCCATCTCGATCTTGCGGAGGGCGGAGGCCAGGGCGAGCGGGTCGCCCGTGAGCCTGGCGCCCGACTCGTCGGCCTGGAACTCTCTGGTACGGGAGATCGCCATCTGCACCATCCCGGCCGCCACGGGGCCAAGAATCATCATCAGCAGCGCGCCCACGAAGCCTGGGCCCTCGTCGTCGTCGGAGCCGCCGAAGAACACCGCTACGTAGCTGAGCCAGGTGATCATCGTGGCCAGCGCGCCGGCCACGGACGAGACGAGAATGTCCCGGTTGTAGACGTGCGACAGCTCGTGGCCGATCACGCCGCGCAGCTCGGCCTCGTCGAGCAGCTGGGTCAGCCCGTACGTGACGCACACCGCGGCCTGGCGGGGGCTTCGGCCGGTCGCGAACGCGTTCGGCTGGGCCGTCGGTGAGATGTAGAGCCGTGGCATGGGCTGGCGGGCCTCGGTCGACAGCTCACGGACGATCCGGTAGAGCGTGGGCTGCTCGACCTCGCTGACCGGCCTGGCCCGCATGGCCGACAGCGCGATCCGGTCGGAGAAGAAGTAGGCGACGCCATTGCTCACCAGGGCGAGCACGAACGCGATCTGCACACCGGTGCCGCCGCCCAACCACGCGCCCACCGCGACAATCAGCGCCGACAGGCCGCCGAGTAGCACGGCTGTGCGCAGACCGTTGTGGTGCACGATTCCCCCCCTTCGTGGTCTGGGTTCCACCACGTCCAACGACCATCACCCGGTTCTTCGTTCCCCGCCGTGCTCAGCTGAGGGCGGAGCGCGACATGCGCGTTCTCATCGGGTGGACAGCGCGGTCATGTCCAGGACCAGTTGTGGTGCGATCGAGAACAGGATCGCCGCCGCCACGGCCACGCCCATCGCGGGCCAGATCGCTGGTGACGGGCGGTGCAGGACGGGCGCCCTGCCTGCCTCCGGGGTGAACAGCCGTGCCGTCCAGACGGCGTAGTAGTAGAGGCCGATCACGGTGTTGACGGCCATGACCAGGGCGAGCCAGCCGGTGCCGCCCTCGACGATCTCGCGGAAGACGAAGACCTTGGCGAAGAGGCCGGCCAGGCCCGGCGGCAGCCCGGCCAGGCAGACCAGGCAGAAGGCGAGCGCGATGCCCGCCGCCCGGCTGCGGTGGACGAGGCCGCGGTAGTCGTCGAGCTCATTGCGGGGGGCCGTTCTGGAGACGAGCATGACGACGGTGAACGCGCCGAGGTTCATGGCCGCGTAGATGACGAGGTAGGCGGTGGACGCGCCGATCGCTCCCGGCGCGGCGATCGCGAGCGGGGCCAGGATGTAGCCGGACTGGGCGACCGAGGACCAGGCCAGCAGGCGTACGGCCGAACGCTGGCGCAGGGCCAGCAGATTGCCCACGGTCATGGTCAGCGCGGAGATGATCGCGATGATCGGGGTCCAGGTGGCGGCCTGCCCGGCCAATGCCGTGACCAGGATGAGGATCAGTCCGGCGAACCCCGTCGCCTTGGAGATGACCGACAGCAGAGCGGCCACGGGGAGCGGGGCGCCCTGGTAGACGTCGGCGGCCCAG